>JAPLNB010000103.1 GCA_026693085.1 Planctomycetota bacterium
CCACCCTCGACCCGCCCAACCCCGTCAACATTCCACCCGTCGACATCGACCCACCCACCCAGACTCCTCTTCCGCCCACGCCTCCTCCGATCCCCCCTTCCATCGACCTCAACCCCGGCCTCATCACCTTTGTCATCGAGCTGCCCGCGCAGACCGCACCGCCACCATACGTCATCACGCTCCTCCCTCCGTCCCTTCCGCCTTGTCAGCCGATCATGGACCCGCCCTCGCTTCTCCCCCCCGCCTCTGAGCCCCTATCCCCATCTTCCCTGGAGATCGATCTCGAGTTATTCACCGGTCGCTTCACCTTCGATGACGCCAATCCCATTGAGGCCGACCTTCTCACCGGTAACAACGGTGTGTCGTTCAACAGCACATTGCCTGCTTTCTCGGCACCGCCCAACCTTTCCGCCTGCATCCTGACCGCCTTCACACCCACCCGCCGCCCAACCCCCACCGCTTTCATCGTTCGCACCACCACGCCATCCCTCCCTGCCGTTGTGCCCGCATCCTCCACCTCTCCAGCCTCACCCGATCCCGTCCTCCCGCTTTCAGCATCCCCGTCGCCCAGCCCTGCGATCTTCAACCTCACCAATCCCATCTCCTCCATCTTTTCCTCGCCCGATCCCTTGTCGATCACACCCCACGATCCTCTAACCCTCACCCGCACCGTCTTGTCATAAAACCCCGACACCGCCCGCCACCAAAACCCCAAAATCCCCCCATTTCCCCGCGAACAAAAGCCTAATTCGCCCGTAGTACTCTACGTGGATACTATCTCGTCCAATTTCGCCCTCCGCCCTTCCACCCCCGCCTCGCCCCTGGCCCTTCCGCCAGCCCCCTCTCCCTCCGCCCCCCCACTTCTACAAAACGAACCCATTTCCCCCATTCGAAGACCGCCATTCGACAATCAAAACTCCCCCAAACCCTTGTCAATCCAAAGGCCCCCAAAAACCACCAGGGGGTCCGGCGGGGGGGAAAAGGGGGAGCAAAGGGGGAGAAAATGCTGGTTTCCGGGTGGTTTCCGGGGGGTTCTAGGGGGAGCAATGGCTACCCGCCGGGCTATTCTTCCCGAAACCCGACTCCCCCCCTCATTGCCATCCCCCCCATTTTCCGCTACCTTCCCCACACCCGAACAAGGAAACACAATGCCCGAACTCCATCTGCTCTCCCCAAAAGGCTTCCGCGCCGCCGGTGTCTACGCCGGCATTAAGTCCAAGCAGACCCCGGACGTAGGCCTCCTCCTGGCCGACTCCCTCGCCAACTCCGCCGCTGCCTTCACCACCAACCAGGTCGTCTCCGCCGCCATTACCGTCGGCCGCACCCACATCAAATCCGGCAAACTCCGCGGCGTCGTCGTAAACTCCGGCAACGCCAACGCTTGCACCGGAAAACAAGGCCAAGAAGACGCCATCCGTATGTGCCAGCTCGCCGCCAACATCGCCGCCTGCACCCCCAACCACATCCTCCCCTCCTCCACCGGAATCATCGGCCACACCCTCCCCATGGCCAAACTCGAACGCGGCATCATCGAGGCCGGCCAGTACTTAGGCAACTCCGCCGAACACGCCTCCCTCTTCACCGATGCCATCATGACCACCGACCTCAAACGCAAAACCGCCGCCACCCGCTTCAAGGTCGGCAAACAATCCGCCATAATCGCTGGCGTATGCAAAGGTTCCGGCATGATCGGCCCCCGCCTCGCCCTCCCCCACGCCACCATGCTCGCCTACCTCACCACCGATGTCCAAATCCCCATCCCCATGCTCCGCAAGCTCTTACAGCACGCCGCCGACCAATCCTTCAACGCCGTCACCGTCGACGACCAAACCAGCACCAACGACACCGCCGCCCTCCTCGCCTCTGGCCTATCCAACGTCCGCATCAGCACTTCCGCCGCCGCCAACTCCTTCGCCGCCGCCCTCAACGAAGTCTGCCAGTCCCTCGCCTACCAGATCGCCGCCGATGGCGAGGGCGCCACCAAAGTCGTTGTCATTACAGTAGATAAGGCTCGTTCCGAATCCGACGCCAAGCGTATCGCCCGCTCCATCGCCAACTCCCCCCTCGTCAAATGCGCCATGAACGGCAACGACCCCAACTGGGGCCGAATCCTCTGCGCCGCAGGCCAAACCCCTGCTCGCTTCGACTCTTACAAATCAGTCCTCACCCTCCAAGGCACCCCCGTCTTCCGCAAAGGCGCCCCCGCCCCCTTCGACCCCACCGAAGTCAGCAAAGCCCTCAACGCACCCGAAGTCAAAATCGTCCTCACCTGCAACCTTGGCCACGCCTCCGCCACCTGCTATACCTGCGATCTATCCAAAGCCTACGTAACGATTAACGCCGATTACCACACCTAGCCACCAACCCATGCTCCTCTTCGCCCGCAACGATCTGATCCTCATCCTCCTGGTGATCGCCGCCACCATCGCCACGCCCATCGTCCTGCGCCTCCGCCGCCGCTCACATGCTCAGTTCCTCCAAGACTTTAGCGACACCGAGATCTGTGATCACCTCCGCCCCGCCCTGAGCCTGCTCAAATCCCGTGGCCACCGCATCCTCCGCGTCGGCCAAGTCCGCCCCAACATGCCTCTGGAGATCCACATCGCCCCCCCCTTCGACCCTCGCAAACTTGCTGAGGAGCTGAAGTTAGCCGATCCCGTCTTCGTCTCCGACCGCAACGTCCTCTACTGCCGCCAGGACTGGTGCGAAATCCGCCCGCAATCACCGTAACGCCCCCGAAATCCCCTTACCGCCCCATCTCCACAGGCGCAGCAGGCGCTTGGCGATGCTGCTTCAACCTAAACAACCCCACCACCGGCAACACCGCCGCCGCCCCGATCACCCCACCCTCCGAACCCAACAACTGCGCGCCCGGAAACGGACTCAGGCTCTTCATGTGCCACCCCGCTTCATCCGTCCACGAAAACGACGCCGCCGGCGACAAATGCTCCTTCAGCCTCGGCAGCGGCGGAATCACCATCGGCGGCGTCTTGATCCCAAACAGGTCCGCCATCCCCACCGCCAACTGCGATCCCATCAGCCACAACTGATACCCCTGCTCCACGCTCCGCGGCAGGTCCGTATACGACATCCCCGTCGCCTTCTCTCCGCCCAAACGCTTCCGCAACGCCACAAACTCCCCACTGTCCAGAATCGAACCGCTCCCCGTTCCCTGCGCCGTCGCCGCCGCCACCGTCTGCGGATACAGCGCCGCGTACAGATTCCCGTTCTTGATCGCCCACGACGGCGCCACCAGCGGCAGTTGCACATAATGGATATTCGTATCCCCCACCTTCGTCTGCTCGAAACTCACCCGCATCTTCTGCCGTGCCAACTGCCCATTCACCGTATTATCAATAAATAGCTCCAACTTCCCCAACGCCTTCTGCGCTTCATCAGGCTTGTTCAGACGGTTCACCAGCGTCACTCCCACAAACCCCCGACCCGCGTTGCCCGGATCGCTGTACAACGCCCACTGATCCCCGATCGGCTCAAACAAATCCTTCTGCACATTCATCACCAACGCCATCTGCGCTACCCCCATCGCCATGTCAAAACCCTGCTGTGCCTGCGGGTCCACCTTCCCCGCCGCCGTCCTCAGCTCGCTGGCAAACTTCCCCAGATCAAACCGCCCGATCATCATCCACGCCGCCGTCTTCGGTATCGCCTTCAGCATCTCATCCGACACCGGCTTGTTGTCGATCATCGTCAACAACCCGCTCCGCGGCCCGGGCGCCGCCACAAAACACTGCGTCGACCAATCCGCCCCATCAAACCCGCCCGTCCACACAATCCGCTTCAATCCCTCAACACCCAACGCCCCAACAACCTTCGCCCAATTCGCCGCCGCCTCCGCCCCGCCCTGCAACTCCACCCCCTGACCAACCTGCTTCAGCAAACCCTCCACATCCACATACCCGATCACCACCGGCTCCTTGTTCACCTGCCCCACCGCCTGCTTGAACTGCACATTCCCCACCAGCGACTTCGCCACCTCCCCCGGCGCAACAACCGCCCCAGCCTCCGCCTCATAACCCACCGATATCACCACCAAATCCCCCTGCCGGAACGTCCGCACCGGAAACGGCGACCCAACCAACTGCATCGCAACCGCATCAATCTGCTTCAACAGCCCCTCCGCTTCTTTCCCCGCATTGCACATCAACGCCGCCTTCGGCCGCGGCCCACCCGCCGCCTTGAAATCCACCCCACCAACATAAAACGCCGTCGGATGCCGCCACATCGGCGCCCCCAACCCGCTCACCAACTGCAACAACTGCCCCACCTCCGGATTCTCCTGCCCAACCCGCGCAATCACCCGCGGCACCACATCATTAAACATCTGCGGCAGATTCGACGAATCCAAAACCGCCTTCAAATGCGATTTGTCAAACCCCGCCCCCATCCCCTCGCTCCCCTGCCATCCCACATAGAGCACCGCATCCCCCGGCACCCGCTCCGCCAGCGTCTGCCCCCTGCCCACCGCCGGAATCCCCAACACCACCACCGCCAAAATCACCTGCCACCGCATGAAGACCTCTCTTTCAGTATGCCTCTCTTCGCCACTCGCCCCCGCCTAAAGTTCCCCCCGCCCCC
>JAPLNB010000104.1 GCA_026693085.1 Planctomycetota bacterium
AGGCGCGGAGGGTGATGGTTTTGTGTGGCGGGGGGAACAACGGGGGGGATGGGTTGGCGGTGGCGAGGCATTTGCATAATCGGGGGTTTGAGGTGCGGCTTGGGTTGTGTACGGACCCGGGGGGCTATCAGGGGGATGCCCTGGTGAATTGGGAGATTGTGCGGGCGATGAAGTTGCCGTGGTTTGAGGCGACGGCGGCGGCGATTGCGCGGGCGGAGGCGGATTTGATTGTGGATGCGATATTGGGGACGGGGTTAAGGAAGTCGCCGCGCGAGCCGTTTGGGGAGATCGTGGCGGCGGTGGAGCGGACCGGGCGTCCGGTGTTGGCGGTGGACGTGCCGAGCGGGCTGGATTGCGATACGGGCGAGCCGTTGGGGGCCTGCATTCGGGCGAAGCGCACGGTGACGTTTGTGGCGGAAAAGGTGGGCTTTGGGAAGGGGCGGGCGAGGGAGTTTACGGGCGAGGTGGTGGTGGCGGAGATTGGGTGTCCGCGGGAGCTGGTGGAGATGGTGGGGTGGGGGTGGGTGAGTTAGGGGTTGCCTGGGACAGACGGTGGATTGGGCAAGAGCGATTCAAGCTTTGGGATAAGCTCAGGGACGTGAACGGTCGCCACGCGCCAGATGCGATCCTCACGGATTTCGCCGTATTCGTGCGCCAGGACGTGTCGCTGGGCAATGATGGGACGCCAAGGGATTTCGGGGTGAGCGTTCTGCGTCGCTTCGGAGACGCGCCGGGCCGCTTCGCCAATGATCTCGATGGCGCGTTCGACGGCCAGTTGCAGCGTGCGGTTGGCCAGATACTGATCATATCTGACACCAACGGTGATCTGGCAAACCGCCTTCGCGGCATCGAGCATGTCCCAGAGATAGGCGGGGTCGCGCTGCTCAGGCGGCATAGATCACCTGCTTTTCGCGGAGGATGGCGGCGCGGCGGAAGGGGTTGCGCAGGCCCGACTCTTCGACGAGGTCCACGTCGCGAGCGAAGATCTGCTGGAGCTGGTCGCGCATGTCAACGAGATCGAACGAACTCCACGCTGCGTCGGGGGAGAACGTGACCAGCACGTCCACGTCGCTGTCGGGGCGGAAGTCGTCGCGGAGAACGGAGCCGAAGAGTGAGAATTCGGCGATCTTCCACCGCCGGCAGAAGTCGGCGATGCGGTCGAGCGGAAGATGGACCTTGGCGGTGGGCATCGGTTAGGCTAGCGGTATTCTACCATGCGGAGGTGGGGCTGTGCAGAAGGATGAGGCGGAAACGAAGGCGGCGGGGGCGGTGTTGGAGTATCGGACGGCCGGCTGCGATGAGCGACGGGGTTTTCCTTTTCGATCGCTGGTTGCATTCTTCCTCGCCAGCGCCACAGTCGGTTTGTGTTGCGCAGCGGTGGCGCCGCAGATTTCGCAATATGCAGAGTTGCCCTTCGGCAGCTTCGCGGAAGGTGCGCTGGTCTGGTTGGCCGACTGCGGCATCGCCACAGTAATCCTGCTGGTGATGTTGTTCGTGCTGTGGCGAGTCAGACAAGCCAGTGAACGTCATTGGACGGTGCCGATCGTAGCGGGGGCGATTCACGCCGGAGCTGTCTGGGGACTGCTCATTGTGCTGGTGATCCTGATGCAGCGCAGTCTCATCACGGGCGAGGGTACTGCGAACTCCATTTTCCTCAGCGCGGTGGCGATCATGCTTCTGGGGCCGATTGCCGGGGCGTATGTGATGATGAAGCGGAGCGATGGACGCGGATGAGCAGCATCGGCTCGGCGGGAGCCTCGCGCTTTCATTCGTGCTATTTCGCGTGCTTTTCTTTCCACTGGGTTAGGAGTTCGAGGGCTTGTCGGGGGGTGAGGTTGTCGAGGTCCAGGCCGCGGAGGGCGGTTAATAGTTCGGCAGCGGGGTCGGAGAAGAGGACCAACTGGTTGGGGTCGGGGGCTTTGGTTTTTTTGGCGAAGGGGCGGCTAATGTGGTGGACGGCGAGTTGGCCTAGCAACTCCTTGGCGCGTTGGAGGACGGGTTTGGGGACGCCGGCCAGGCGGGCGACGTGGATGCCGTAACTCCGGTCGGTGCCGCCTTCGATGATGCGGTGGAGGAAGATGACCTGGTCTTGCCATTCGCGGACGGCGACATTCAAGTTGCGGACGCCTTTGAATTCCTGGGAGAGGTCGGTCAGCTCGTGGTAATGGGTGGCGAAGAGCGTGCGGCAGCGGACGTCGGTCGCGATGTGTTCGGCGATCGCCCAGGCCAGAGACAGGCCATCGAGCGTGCTGGTGCCGCGGCCGATCTCGTCGAGGATGACGAGGGAATGCTCGGTGGCGTTGTTGAGGATGTTGGCGGCTTCGATCATTTCGACCATGAAGGTCGATTGGCCGGCGTGGAGTTCGTCACTGGCGCCGATGCGGGCGAAGAGGCGGTCGGCGATGCCGAGGGTCGCGGACTTGGCGGGGACGTAGGAGCCGATCTGGGCGAGGAGGGTCATCAGCGCGATTTGGCGGATGTACGTTGATTTGCCAGCCATATTAGGGCCGGTGATGAGAAAGAGGGAGTCGTCGGCGGAGAATTTGATGTCATTGGAGACGAACTCGGAGCCGAGCTGCTGTTCGAGGACGGGGTGGCGGCCGTCGATGATTTCGATGACTCGGTCTTCGGTGAGGGTTGGGCAGCAGTAGCGGCGGTCCTGGGCGAGGATGGCCAGGCCGGCCAGGCAGTCGAGGCGGGCGATGCCTTCGGCGAGTTCCTGATACTTGGGCAGGTGGGGGATGAGGGCTTGGCGGATCTGTTCGAAGAGGCGTTGTTCGAGGGTGATGGAGCGTTCGTAGGCAAAGAGCGCTTCGTCTTCGAAGGTCTTCAGTTCCTCGGTGATGTAGCGCTCGGCGCCTTTGAGGGTTTGTTTGCGGGTCCAGCCGGCGGGGACTTTGTCGCGGTGGGAGTCGGTGACTTCGATGTAGTAGCCGAAGACGCGGTTGTAGCCGACTTTCAGGGAGGGGATGTTGGATTCGCCGGAGAGCTTGGCTTGGAACTTGGCCAGCCAAAGCTGGGAGTTGGTGCCGATTTCGCGGAGCCGGTCGAGCTCGGGGTCGAAGGCGGCCGCGATGACGTTGCCTTCGCGGAGGTGCGGGGCGGGGTCGGGTTTGATGGCGGAGGTGAGGTAGGCGCCCTGGTCTTTGCAGAAATCGAGTGAGGAGGCGAGTTCGGGGGAGACGTCTTGCGCGCGGTCGAGTTTCTGGAGTTGATCGAGGAGTTTGGGGAGGGATTGGAGACATTTTGAGAGGGCGGCGAGGTCGCGGGGGCTGGCGCGGTTGACGGCGATGCGGGCGACGATGCGCTCGATGTCGCAGACGGAGTCGAGGCTTTCAATGACGACCTTGAGCGCCGGCGTGGACTCCAACAGCGCGGCGATGGCATTCTGGCGGGCCTCGATGTGCTCGATGTCGCGCAGGGGAGAGCGCAGCCAGCGGCGGAGCAGGCGGGCACCCATGGCGGTGCGGGTGCGATCGACGGCGGTGAGTAATGTTCCTTCGGTACCCCCCCACCGGGTGGTGCGATCGATTTCGAGGCTGCGCCACGAGGCGGGGTCGATGCTGAGGTAGTCTTCGACGAGGTGGCGGTGAAGGGGGCGGAGGTGGGCGAGAAAGGTTTTTTGAGTTTCTTCGAGATAGCTGAGGATGGCGGCGATGGCCATCACGGCGGGGTCATCGTTAGCGAAGCCGAAGCCGGCGGCGGTGGTGGTTTGCCATTGTTTGGCGAGCTGTTCCTTGGCGTGATGGGGGGTGAATTGCCAGCCGGGGCGCTGGGTGGTGGCGACCTTAAGGCCGAGGGATTGGATTGGGGTGGTGATTTGATGGGCTTGGCCGGAAGGCATTTCGGGGATGAGGATCTCGGCGGGTCGGAGGCGGGCGATCTCGTCGAGGACTTGGCCTTGGGTGCCGGACATGGCGGTGCAGTTGCCCGTGGAGAGTTCGACCCAGGCGAGCGCGGAGCGGAAGCCGTCGGCGACGGTGATGTTGAAGGCGACGGCGGCGAGGTAATTATCGGATCGGCCATCGAGGAGAGGGTCATCGGTGAGTGTTCCTGGGGTCATGAGGCGGACGACTTCGCGGCGGATGAGGCCTTTGGCATCGGCGGGGTTCTCGACCTGTTCGCAGATGGCGACACGGTAGCCGGCGGTGATCATTCTGCGGAGGTAGGACTCGACGGCGTGGAAGGGAACGCCGGCCATGGGGATGGCGTCGGCATCGTCGAGGCCGCCTCGGGAGCGGGTTGTGAGTGCGACGCCAAGGACTTTGGCGGCAAGTCGGGCGTCGTCCCAGAACAGTTCGTAGAAGTCACCCATGCGGAAAAAAAGGACGTAGTCGGGGTATTGGGTTTTGAACTGCTGGTATTGGCGCATGGCGGGGGTGAGGGCGGCGGGGACCGGAGTGGCAGGTTGAGGCGATGCGTCGGACATGGCATTTGTGGCCCGCGGTGCGGACCCTGCGAGATTGCGCGACGACGAAGGAACGTTCACCCCATTGGCGGTCGATGTCGGCCACCCGATGGAACAGACAAGAGTATGGGAGCGAGTGGTTTGGATCAAGCGGATTGGGCATTTGGCCTCCAGCGTTTATGATGCGGCGATAACGGTTCACGAGGAGACTTCATGAAGAGAATCGCGACTGGGCTCTTGACGGTTCTGATCGGGTTGGGCGGCGCATCGTGCGGGGCGAAGCTGAAGATGCCTGAGCTGACGATGCCGAAGATGCTGCAGCCGGACCCGCCGGAGGTGAAGGTGCAGAACCAGATCGCGGTGGTGCTGAAGGCCGATGATGATGTGAGATTTTACCGGGAGGTCAGCAACCTGCTGGAGCTGTCGGGGAAGGTGGAATGGGACACTGGGCGGCTGCTGAAGGAAGTGATGGATTATATGCCGCGGATCGAGAACGATGATCAGCTCGGGCGGTTTCAGCGGATGCTGGAGCTGATGCGGGTGCCGAAGTCGGCGTTGGTGGATGCGGCGGGAGCGCGGCTGGGGGCGGCGCAGGGGAAAGAGGCGACGGTGTGCCGGACGATGCTGCGGGCAGCGGCGCCGGCGGACCCGCGAGGCGCGGCGGATTTCAGCCAGTTTACGCAGTATTTGACGGCCAGGCAGATGCAGTTGCCGCAGGGGCTGGTGTTGTGGATGTATGATCGTGATCCGGCGGCGGCGATGGAGCAGATGATGGGGATCTTCGGTTCGCGGATGGCAGCGGACGATGTACAGACCCTTGTGATTGGGGCAAGGGTGCTGGATCAGATGAGGTGGAAGGTGCGGTATGGGTTGGCGACGGAGAAGAGCACGGATGAGCTGGTGATTCAGCAGTTGGAGAAGCTGGCGGGGTTTGAGCAGTGGTGGGTGAGGCTGTATGTGGCGGAGATGTTGGCGAAGCACCCGCAGGTTCGGCGGGCGGGATTGGTGGCCAAGTTGGCGAATGATATAGACCCGCTGGTGGCGTATGTGATGGGGCCGGTGGTGGCCAAGCAGTGAGAAAGGGCGTTGGCATGGGACCGTCATTTGTGGTGGTGGGGATTGGGGAGTTGTTGTGGGACATGCTGCCGGCGGGGAAGCAGCTTGGGGGGGCGCCGGCGAACTTTGCGTACCATGCAAGAGCGATTGGGACGGACGCGATCGTCGTAAGCTGCGTGGGGGATGATCCGCTTGGCCGGGAAATTCTGAATCGGCTGGGTGCGCTGGGGCTGGATCGGCGGTATGTGGCGGTGCATCCGTCGGCGCCGACGGGGACGGTGGAAGTGCGGCTGGATGACAAGGGGGTGCCGGATTTCATTATCCGCCGCGATGTGGCGTGGGACTGCATTCCGATGAGCCAGGGGATGGTGGAATTGGCGCGGCGGGCGGATGCGGTGTGCTTTGGGAGCCTGGCGCAGCGGGGGGAGGTTTCGCGGCGGACGATCCGGGAGTTTTTGAAGGCGACGCGGGAGGGGTGTTTGCGGGTTTTTGACATTAATTTGCGGCAGACGTTTTTCAGCAAGGAGGTTGTGGAGGAATCGCTGCGGGCGGCGGATGTGTTGAAGCTGAATGATGCGGAGTTGCCGGTAGTGGCGCGGCTGTTGGGGTTGGCGGAGGGTGAGCGGGAGGCGACGGAGGGGTTGATGGGGCGGTATGGGTTGCGGATGGTGGCGCTGACGCGCGGGGGGGAGGGGAGCCGGTTGTATCTGCCGGGGAAGGTGTTTGAGCATCCGGGGTATCGGGCGGAAGTGGTGGATACGGTCGGGGCGGGGGATGCGTTTACGGCGGCATTGACGGTGGGGCTGCTGCGGGGGGAGGAGCCGGGGCGGATCAACGAGCGGGCAAATCGGCTGGCGAGCTTCGTGTGCTCGAAAAGTGGCGGGACGCCGGAGATTGCGGCGGAGATAATGGGATAGTTATTTGTCATTGGGCCAGCGGAAGAATTGGGTGGTGTTGGTGGCGGTTTGGTGGGCGAGGTCGTCTACAGACAGGCCTTTGATTCGCGCGATCGTGGCGGCGGTGTGGGGGAGGA
>JAPLNB010000105.1 GCA_026693085.1 Planctomycetota bacterium
GCATCCAGTTCCTCGAAGACATTCTCAATGAAAAACCGCGATCCGCCGTTCAGCGGCGACTCGGCCGCAATCTGATACCCCCCCCGCCCGAGCTTCACCGAATTCCGATCCCACACAACCTCCTTGATCTCATACTGCAGGTTCCCCCAGTAGTGCTGCGGAAAGATGTGCAGAACCGCCTCCTGCGGCCGGCTCCATTTCTTCTTCGAGAACGTCGCCGGATCAAAGTGAATATCATCCGCGTGCGCCCTCGCCGCGTTGATATACCCATTGCCCCTCACCAACGGATTCTGCGGATCGTAATTCGGAAACCTCGCCCGAATCTGCCGCTTCCCGTTCACGTACAACTGCGCGAAATCCAGTCGCCCTTCCTTCACTTCCCGCAACTCGCACTTGCTGATCCCGTCGCGATATGGCTTCCAGGCCCCCGCGATCGGCCGCCCGCCGCTCAGCACCACAACCTCATCCCGATACGCGCTGTACACGATCGGCCGCTCAGCCGTCCCCGAATCCTCACTCCGCACATGTAGCGCCGCCGCCAGGTAATACGTCCCCCCGCGCAGGTACCCCATCACCCCCCCCTCCGGCAGTCCGCCCCCTGTTTTCCTCGCCCGGATCCCATCCCGTGCCGCCTTCGGACTCGCCATCGGCTTGTCGATCGTGCCCGGATTCTGGTCGTTCCCGCCCGGCGACACGAACAGCTCAACCCGCGCCACCGCCGTCAATGGAACGATCCACGCCAGCATAACCACCGCCAGCCGGATCACCCTTCGCCACATCATCGTCCGCCTGTAAATAACACACTTCAGGGCGAGGCATTCCCCGCTCTCCCTACGTACTGCCCAACAGCTCAGTTGTTTAGTTTCTGTAACGCTCGTGTAACATATCGAGCGGAGAGGAACTTTCCCGGCCTTTCCCCGTCGATAATACCGGAACGCCCCCCTTTCCGGGCTCACCCTGTTGGAGGACCGATCCATGAGACGCCTTCTGGCTTTGCTGCTCATCGTTACCCCCCTGGCAATGCTCGCCCCCCAGCTCTTCGCCCAATCCGACGCACGCTCCGCCTTCGACGCCGGCAAGACCACCTTCCAGGCCGGCGACTTCGAAAAGGCTCGCGACCACTTCCTCGCCGCCTCCCAGACCGATAACAAGAACCCCGAAGTCTTCCTCTGGCTCGGCAAGGCCTGTTACCAACTCGGCTCCCTCGACCAGGCCGTCGCTGCGTGGACCACGACCCTGAAACTCGCCCCCAACGAGCCCTACGCCTCCAAAATGCTCGCCGCACTCCGCAGCGACCTCGGCAAAATCGACAACGCCACCGCCCTCATCGACCTCCTCCTCCGCGACCACCTCTACGACCCCGCTCTGCTCCAAGCCGACAAGCTCCTCGCCGACAAAACCCTCTCCGATGCCCAACGCGCCAGAACCCTCACCCAGAAAGCCCTCGCCCTCCTCGGCTCCGGCCAACCCAAAGACGTCCCCCCCGTCGTACAAGAACTCCTCGTCCGATTCCCCAAGCTCATCGACCCCAACCAGGCCAACCTCCTGCTCGGACAAGCCTATCTCCGCATGAAAGCCGACAAGACCGACGATGGCCTCTCGCTGCTTCGCAAAGTCATCAGCCAGAGCGCCGGCACCCCCTTCGCCATCATCGCCGAATACGAACTGATCCTCTTCGACCTCGACCAGGCCGTCACTCCCGTCCGCATCAACGCGCTGACCACCTGGCTCACCGCCAATCTCCAACACGCCCTCGCGCCCGCCGCACGCATGCGCCTGCTCGACGCGCAACTCGTCGCTGCCGCCCAAAGCACCCGACCCCGCCCCGACGCCCCGCTCGCCAGGGAAGACGCCGTCGCCTTCCAAACCGCCGCCGAACTCTACACGCAACTCCCCTCCGCGGTCGAGGCCGAGCGATTGACCCGCCGCCTCATCACCCACATCGACGACCGCTACCTCAAAAACCACAACCCCCTCGCCGCCGTCAGCGCCGCCGACCTCCTCCTCAAAGCCACCCTCCCCCGCTCCAGCCGACTCCTCGCCCTCCGCGCCAGCGCCCGCTACCGCACTGAATCAGCGATCCAGCAGCTCACCGCCTCGATCACCGCCACCGCCGGCGCAGGCCTCAAAAACGACCCCCTCCCCCCGGCACTCGTTGACATGCTCGCCGCCATCAACCAGGAATTCCCCTCCGAGCCGATCTGGAAAGACCAGGCCGCCCTCGCCGAACGCATCCGCCAGCTCTCCGCCAACATCGCCTGGCCCGCCAAAATCACCGAGCCTAAAGCCCCCCTCGCCTGGGCACTCCAGATCGCCCTGCCCATCATCAAAGCCAACACCGACGAATCCGCCATCACCGACGCCGTCAACACCATCGCCGCCGTCGTCAACGAAATCGATAATCACCAGGACCCCCAAGCCCACGCCCTCGCCGCTTCCATCAACGCCCAGCTCCTGGCCACCCTTTCCACCGAGCGACCAGCCTGGTCGGGCATCGCCTGGCGCCAAGCCACCCTCCTCGACGCCGCCGCCCAAATCGAATTCCAGGAAAACCAGAAAGCCGCCCGCCACGACGACAACGCCAAGCTCTCCCCCACTCAGCAGCAGTTCCTCGCCACCCTGACCAGAATCGTTGCCACCCAAGCCAACACCGCCCCCAAAGCCCTCGAGAAACTCGCCAGCCACCTCCAGCCCTGGATCACCTCCGCCAACTACAAACTCGCCCAGGAAGCCTACACCCAGCTCGCCAAATCCCTCCCCGCCGCCCAGCAAAAATCCGCTCGCCTCGCCGTCGCCGGCCTCCAGGTTCAGCAGGTCACCCGCGAGCACGCTCGCCTCCTCGCCGCCGGCCTCACACCCCCTCGCCAGCTTGATCCAACTCTGAAAACCGCGATTGAAGACCTCTACTCCCTCCAATCCGACCTCTCCGAATCCGATCCCTTCATCGTCGAAGTCCGCGCCCTCTGGAACAGCGTCGTCGCCCACTACAAACGCCTCGAATACTTCGACATCGCCGAGCAGGCCATCATTCTCAAGTCCGCCGTCAAGAGCACCCCCGCCGACGCCCACGCCCAGCTCCAGCTTGCCACCCTCCGCCATGAACAGGCCCAACGCGAGCTTGCCCAACTCCTCAAGCAGAACCCCGCCCAGCGCAAAATCACCCTCACCCCCGCCTGGCAGGCCGCCATCGACGCCCACCAGAAATTCATCTCCACTTTCCCCACCAGCCCCTTCGTCGATCACTCCGTCAGCGAAATCTTCACCATCGCCCGCACCTTCGAGCAACATCAAGCCTTCGACGTCTCCGCCGACATCTACCGCAACTTCGCCGCCTTCGCCGCCAAGACCAAACCCCTCTCCGACTCCACCGCCACATCCCCCAGCGTCGCCGAACGCGCCGCCCTCGCTGTCGCCAACACCCTCGACGCCAAAGCCCGCACCGCACTCGCCAAAATACTCGCCGAACGCAAACCCGCCTCCCCACCACCCGCCAAACTCAGCGATGAATTCGCCGCCGCCCTCGCCACCTACAAAGACTTCATCAAGACCCGCCCCAACAGCGCCCTCATCGGCTCCGCCATCCAAAAGATCTCCGCCATCGCCCTCGAATACGCCCGCGCCGATGCCTGGGACGTCGCGGACAGCATCTACGCCGATCTGCTCACCACCGGACTTGCCCTTCACGCTCCCGAACGCATCGAATTCTCCCGCGCCGTCTGCCAGCTCGGCAAAGCCATGCCCGAACACGCCCGCGATGTCCTCACCGCCCTCTCCACCGGCTCGCCCATCCACTCCGCCATCCGCAGCTTCCCCGCCACCCAACCCGCCGAGAACGAGGAACTCTTCGGCCGCGGCTATGTTCAACTCGAAGCCGTCCAGATCCAACTCCCCAAGCCCGCCTTCCTCGGCACTCTCAAGAACCTCCCCTATGGCGTCATCGTCGCCCAACCCAACCCCGCCGCCCAACAGGCCGACATCGCCGCCCTCGCCGCCATCACCCAGCAGGAATCCCGCCGCGCCGCCCAGGTCGCCGCCCTCCGCGGCGGCGACGGCATCCTCGGCGCCCAGTTAGGCCAATCCGTAACACCCCAACAACAGACGGCCGGCCGATCAGGCAATATCGCCGTCCCCACCCCCATCCTCTCCGACGCCGAACTCGCCCGCCTCGATACCATCTTCACCGCCGCCTACCTCGCCTTCACCGCCATCCGCACCAACCGCCCCGCCACCATCGCCGCCGAACAATCCCGTGGCGAGATGCTCGTCATGATCTCCCACTGGCGGACCCTGCGCCAATGGCAGCGATCCGCCGCCCTCGCCCAGAAGTTCCTCACCGACTACCCCACCGACAACCAACTCGCGCCCATGCGACTTCAGATCGCCCGTGACTACGTCGCCTACGCCGCCCAACCCCTGCCCAAGCCCGCATCCCGCCAAGCCATGCTCGCCGAGGTCGCCTCTCGCTTCGACAAAGCCCGCGCCGAGCTGACCCGGATCCTCGCCGACTTCGCCGACCAGCGCGACCTCCGCCAACAGGCCCAGTGGGACATCGCCACCAGCTTCCTCACCCAGGCCCGCACCATCGATCGCTTCAGCCCCACCCTCGCCCGCGGCCAATTCGTCCGCGCCGCCCGCCAGCTCCAACAGATCGCCGCCGAATCCCCCGAACACCCCAACATCCCCTCCATCCCCCAGACCCTCTGGCAAATCGCCGCCGAACTGGCCAATCGCACCTACTTCGATGAGGCGCTCATCGTCTGGACCAATCTGATCAACTTCGACCCCACCAATCCCTTGGCCCTGCAGGCCGCCCCCGCCATCGCCGCCGCTTACCAGAACAGCCTCAACCGCCCACTCCGCGCCGTCGAAACCTATCTCGAAATCAACTTCGCCCGTGGCGGCAACGATGCCGCCGCCCAGAATGCCATCTTCCAGATCGGCTCCCAGCTCCGCGACCAGAAACGCTGGATCGAAGCCCTCAGCGTCCTCGAAACCTTCGTCGCCTCCTTCCCCCGCCATCCCAACGCCGGCCAGGCACTGACCGTGGTCGGGCAAATCCACCAGGCCAACGAGGCCTGGATCGACGCCATCGTCGCCTACAAACGCGTCATCATTGAATTCCCCTCCGGAAACTGGGTCCAGGAAGCCAAGTGGTCCATCGCCGATTGCACCATCAACCTCAGCCAATGGCGGCAAGCGATGGAAGCCTATCAGGCCTATGTCGCGGCCTATCCAAAAGATGCCAAAGTCGCCGAAGCCGCCCGCCGCATCGGAATCCTCAAAGACCTCGACCGCTACCAGGTCCTTGTCGAAGAGCCCGGCCAGCGAAAGAGCTTCGACGCCCAATTCCAGATCGCCAGCATCATCCAAACCCAGTTGGCCAATCCCACCAAAGCCGTCATGGAGTACCGCAAGGTCGTTGCCAACTGGCCAAACAGTCACCTCGCCGACGACGCACTCTTCGCCGTCGGCACCATCTACCAATCCATGGGCGAAACCGCCAAGGCCCGCGAGTCGCTCCTCGCCGTCGCCGCCCAATACCCCGACAGCCCCCTGGCCGATGACGCACTCTTCCACGTCGGCAAAAGCTACGAGGATGAATCCCAGCGTCTCGCCGGCCTGACCCGCGTCGTCACCGAACAGCTCGCCCAGGAGACCGCCCAGAAACAGGCATACCAGTTCGTCCAACAAGCCCGCGATTTCAACCGCGCCGACAACACCAAACGCCTTGGCGCTCTCAAGAGCAGCGGCAAGAACGACCTGGCCGAACTCGAAGAGGCCCGCCAGGCCGGCAACAACCTCGCCTGGAGCAACGCAAACTTCGACGTAGCCGTCAGCAACGCCGCCCAGGCGGTCCAGACTCTGAGCGCCGCGCAGCTGGCGGATCGCCAGGACAAAATCAACGCCGCCCTTCGCCGCGCGGTCCAAGCCTATTCTTCCGCCTCAAAAACCCCCGGCGCCGACAAGGCCGGCGATGCACTCCTTCGCACCGCCGTCATCTACGACGAACAGCTCAAAGATCCCCAGGCTGCCCTCGCCACCTGGCAGGAGATCGTCCGCCAGTTCAATGGCACCGCCGTCGCCGAAGAGGCCTCCTGGCGACTCGCCCAATACTACGACCGGGCTGCCAAGTGGGCCGAATCCGTCGAGGCCTACAAGGCCTTCCTCCGCAGCTACCGCGCCAGCCCCAAGGCCTCCCTCGCCCAGTTCTCCATCGCCGAAGGCTATGAGCATCTGGGCAAATGGGTTGAGGCCATGGATGCCTACACCAATTACATCAACAGCTTCGCCGACGGACCCCTGGCCCCAAAAGCCCGAGAGCAAATCAACTGGATCAAGACCTATCGCCTCTAGCCTCCGTCAGTCACCTTCGCCACCACAACACCGACAACACAGAGGACATCAACATGACCGAAAATACTCGAAATCACCGCTCGATACTCCCCAAATCGATGCTCTGGTTCGCTGCTCTGTGTTCTCTGTGTCCGCTGTGGCTGACTGCAGCACCAGCCACACTTCCCACCACGCAGCCCACCACGCAGCAGGTCCAGAACACCCAGGCAGAACAGTTCTTCACCGAAGGCCGCGACGCGCTCTTCCGCCGCGATTTCGCCAAAGCCATCGATCTGCTCACCAAGGCCGCCGCCGAGGACCCCGCCAAGACCCAGTACCGCCTGCACTTGGCCCGGGCGCTCCAATATGCCGACAAAACCCAGGACGCCGAGAAACTCCTCAACCAGATCCTCAAAGCCACTCCCGACCACGTCGAGGCCGGACAGCTTCTGGGCGAAATCTACGCCAAACAGGAAAATTGGAAAGCCGTTGCCGCCCTGCTCGAACCCCTCCTCAAGTACCGCCACGACTACTCCAGCTACCACCTCCTGGCCGAAGCCAAGTACAGCCTTGGGGATAACGAAGCCGCCCGCAAATACTACGAAGAAGCCATCAAACTGAACCCCGATAGCGCCGCCGATCATTACCAATTGGGCAACATCCACCTCGCCGGAAACTTCTTCTCCCTCGCAGCCGAGTCCTACCAGAACGCCCTGCGCCTGGGACTGGCCAGTCCCATTCTGCACTACAAGCTCGGCTCGGCTTACTTCAACCTGCGCAACTACTTCGGCAACATCGCAACCATCACCGTCAAGTCCGGCTCACCCGGAACCATCAGCGGCAATTTCTACCTGATCGAACCCGTCCCCGGCCAGAAAGACGTCTTCCGCGCCGCCCCCCAGAACTCCGCGATTTACCACGTCGCCAAGGCCATCGCGGAGGGTATCGGCGACCGCCCGGACATCCAATTCCTGCGGGCAAACATCTACCTCAACGCCGGACGCTTCCAGAAGGCGTACGACATGTATAAGCAGATGCAGACAGTCATTGCAAAGGAAGACCTGCCCCTGTTCTTCTATTACTATGCTCAAACCGCGTTCGGCGTTGGCCAATACGAGCAGTATCTGTCGCTGCTGCAGGAGGCAATCAAGCTGAACAAAGCCGCCTATCAGCCCACGCTGGTAGACGCCTATATCAAGGTGGCTGAGCAGTATAACCAGGCCGGCCAATTGGATAAGTACATTGAGTACCTGAACAAAGCCGTGGATCAGAGCCCCCAGACCGCCGCGCTGCACCTGAGGCTGGGCATCGCTTATGAGGAGGCCAGCAAGTACAAGGATGCGGTGGTGCAGTGGCAGATGGTTCTGGACTTGGAGCCGGACCATCCTAAGCGACTGGAACTGCTGAACCTCATCTCCAAACACCGCGAAAAACCCACCACCCAACCCACCACAAGACCCCTGTAACCTGCATGAACCCGTAGAGTCCGCAGGGCGGGCGCGCAACTCACGTCACCCGGCGGATGACTATGATCGCCCGCCCGGCGGACCATCGGGCTATAGGACCTTCTTGTAGCACAGGTACAAAACAACTGCTGCAAACCACGCAATATGCCAAAGCACTATCAGAGTAAGGACCCACCATGATACGCCCTTGAAAGCCTTGTCGTCGCCGCCGTGTCTTCGCAATGCGCGGAAAGTGAGCGTCGCATGCACCCACGAAATCAAGCTTGCGCCCAAGGTATATACAACGAGAGCTGGGACAGCATAGCGCCTGATATCCTCAGCCAGGTCCTTGAATAGCAGCAGAAGAATGCTCAGGACCAGATATGCGACAATCACCGGCCAGAATCGGAAGTCCTTAAGAACTCCCGCAAGGTCACTCTGTTCTGCCATGTGATACCCTCTTTATGATAGCCTCTTTGCAGCAGGAAAACGCACCATAGCCTAAACACGCTCGGATCTCAATGGTCAAGAAGGGGATAAAACTCGGACGCAGCCAGTTTTTCCGGTCCACCACGGGCTGGACATGGCCGGCAATGCCCACCCCGCGCGGCTCTACCATTGGCATCGCTCCCAATCACGCCCTCTACCCCCGCACCTCGCTCGTGCTACAATCTACGCACATACGGCGTGCAAGGAGACCACTATGACCTATCGCGGCCACATCAAGAACGGCGTCGTCGTCCTCGACGAACCCGCGGAGCTTCCCGAGGGCGCCGAGGTCAAGGTTGAGCTTGACCCGCCAAAGCCGGCCGAGCCGCCTATTGGGCAGAAGCTGATGAGGTGGGCCGGCGTCCTCAAGAGCCTCCCGCCCGACGCGTCTCGGAACATCGACCACTACCTCTACGGGCACCCCAAGAGATGAACGCAGCCTTTGCAGATACCTCGGTCCTGGTGGCGTTCCTCAGCGTATGCGACGAGCACCATGCGCTGGCCCTGAACTACATGGAATCCTTCATGGGTCAGATCATCACAACCAGTTTGGTTCTCGTTGAGCTCGGCAACTTTCTCTCCAAGCACCCCGACCGCCAGGCAGTCTCGCCGTTTGTCCACGACCTTCGCACAGACCCCCGCGTTCAGATCATTCCGGCAACCGACGATTTGCTCGATGCGGGCCTTGCCCTTTATGCCGATCGGCCGGACAAGGACTGGTCGCTCACCGATTGCATCTCGTTCGTCGTCATGCAACGGCAGAACTTGACCGATGCCTTCACCGCCGACCACCATTTCGAGCAGGCGGGATTCAGAATCCTCCTGAAGTAGCCCATGCTCGCAATCCCAAATCGCCCGTCCAGAGCGCGCATCCCCAATTCAGCGACCTCTGCTGAACTTCATCGCCAAACACCGCGAAAAACGCACCACCCAGCCGACGACGAAACCCCTTTAAAGGCATCGGGTTCGGTTGGTCATTCACGAACGGACAGGCAGTATAATTCCGTGACGAGAGCCGGTGTGATGTCAGCAAAGTCCGCGCTCTTGTATCCGGGAACGCTGCACATGACCAACACAGCCACGACCCAGCCAGCACACGGTGTCCCATCTCCAATCTGGAACGTTCCTTACAACCGCAATCCCAACTTCACGGGGCGGGAGAAGTCGCTGGAGTACCTGCGTCAGGGTTTCATGGGCCATGATCCATTGCTTCGGACGCAGGCGATCTATGGCTTGGGCGGGGTCGGAAAGACCCAGTTGGCGTTGGAGTACGCCTACCGGCACCGGGCGGAGTACGCGATTGTCTGGTGGGTCAGAGCTGAGGAGGCTACCACACTTACGAGCGATTTCCTGCGGCTTGGCGGGTTTTTGGCTGGGGGAGTTTTGGAGAACGCCCCGCCACAGGTGGTTTGCGACGCGATTCGGCGGGCGTTGGATCGGCGGAGCGATTGGCTGTTGATTCTGGACAATGCGACGGGGATGCACGCGGTTGCACATGTGCTGCCGCAGGGGCGGAGCGGAAATGTCATAATTACAAGCCGGAACCCGAATTGGCGCGGTCAGGCGCATCCGTACCACCTCGGGCCATGGCAGCGGCGGGAGGCGGTCGAGTTTCTGCGGAAACGGACGGGGCTCGCGGAGCCGGATGAGACGGTGAATCGGCTGGCGGATGCGCTGGGGAATCTGCCGCTGGCGATCGAGCAGGCGGGGGCTTGTATCGAGCAGGCGAGGATCAGTTTCACCGACTATTTTCAGCGATTTCAAACCCATCGCCAGGAACTACTTAGGCTCACGCCGCCCAGCAGTGATTATCCGGATACGGTGGCGACGACGTGGGAGATTTCGTTTGAGAAGATCCGGGGGGCGTCGGCGGCGGCAGGGGATTTGATGAACTTGTGCGCCTTCCTGTGCCCGGATGAGATCCGCAGGGAATTCCTTTTCCGCGGGGCACACATTATTCCGTATCCCCTGGCCACTACAGTATCTAACACGGTCATGCTGGACGGGGCGATCGCATCGCTGCTGCAGTATTCGCTGGTGGATGCCAATGAGCAGGCGATCTCGATGCACCGACTGGTGGCGGCAGTGACCCGCGACCGCCTCAGCGAACAGGACCGTAAGCACTGGGCTGATATCGCGTTACGATTGATAAACGACGCGTTTGCGTTTGAGAGCATTGATGTCGGGACCTGGGGGCAGTGCTCGGCGCTGATGTCGCACGTGATGGCGGCGACCGCGCATACGGAAGCGTTA
Organism: Planctomycetota bacterium; assembly: GCA_026693085.1. Taxonomy (GTDB): domain Bacteria; phylum Planctomycetota; class Phycisphaerae; order Tepidisphaerales; family Tepidisphaeraceae; genus JAPLNB01. The sequence continues at coordinate 10,521 of JAPLNB010000105.1, forward strand.
AGTGTTTCTCTGGAAGTGACTTGCAGCCTGCTGAACGAGGCGGGGCGGTATCTGCTGAAGAACGGGCAGTTTGCGGAGGCCAAGGCGCTGTTGGATCGGGCGTTGGTCGTGGCGCGGCGGGTATTTGGAGATAAGCATCCGGCGGTCTCCGCGATCGTTAACGACTTGGGGCGTGTGCACATGCGCAGGGGCGAGCTGGATCAGGCGCGGGTGTATTTTGAGTGGGCGCTGGGGATTGATGAGCCACTGCATGGGCATAACCATCCCCATGTGGCTACAGTAGTTAACAACTATGGAATGTGCCTGATGGCGTCGGGGGACGCCCAGAATGCGAAGAAGCACTTCGAGTGGGCGCTGGCGGTGTATCAGGCGCATTTTGGGGAGAAGCATCCGAAGACAGCAAGTACGTTGAGCAACTTGGGTTATGCGATGATGAAACTGGGGGAAATCGAGACGGCGACGCAGAGCTTTCGGACGGCGCTGGTCGTGGCGGAGGCGACCGTGGGGTCGATGCATCCGACGGTGGCGAGCATTTGTCATAACCTTGGTACAGCAAATAAGTTATCGGGATGCCTGAGCGATGCCAGGGACTATTTTGAGCGGGCGCTGGCGATCGATAAGGCGACGTACATCGCGACCCATCCGGATGTGAGGCGGGATGAGGACGCCCTGGGCGAAGTGCTGAAGGAACTTGGAGATACGGCGGGGGCGAAAGAGCACTACCGGGTGGCGCTGGGGAGGGTGGTCAAGCTGCATGACGCGGACCATCCGCGGGTCAGAGAGCTGCAGAAGGCGATGAATGGGTTGTAGCAATATCGTATTAAGATGCGGAATTTGCCCACCCATAAACCCCCCGCCACTCCCCCTGCCGACCCCCGTGGAACCCCCGCCACTCCCCCGGGAAGACCCCGCCAGACCCCCTGTTCACGGAGAAGAGCAAGAAGATGAAGAATTGTAATACAGTTGAGGGTTTTGTGGAGCTGCGTTGTATATCGCGGGGAACGGCGGTATTATACTCGGTTCTTTAAATCCGGGAGCCGGTATTGGGCTCCGCAAACTAGAGGTGAATGATGTCGATGGATCGCAGTTTTAAGGGTGCTAACTTGCTTGTCCGCCATCGCAATGTCCTGAACCGGGCGGAGCGGTTGGAAGTTTTGAAGGACCAGGAGAAGTGGGATGAGCAGAAGAGCGTGTTTGGTTTGCCGAAGGTAGCGCACCGCAAGGTCGCGGTCGTCAAGGCGGCGAAGGAAGAGGTGGCGGTGGTGGGAGCGGAAGGCGCGGCGCCGGTGGCGGGTGCGGGTGCGGCGGCGGTGGCGGCTCCGGCGGCTGGGGCGAAGCCGGCGGCGGGTGCCAAGGCTCCGGCGGCGGCTGCCGCGGCACCGGCGGCGAAAGGCAAAAAATAGTTGCCAGTTGTCGGTTGTCAGTTGTCCGTTATCGGTTGTCAGTTATCGGTTGAATGGCACCCGGTGAATACGCTGGCAAATCTGAGATAGTACGACGGCGAAACGGCGAATGCCTTCGTCGTTTCGCCGGTCTTTGTCAACATACAAGACGCAGAAAACACAGAGAGGCCAAAATCATGCGCGCGGCGAGCGATTTCTTGTCGGCACGGGCGATGGGTGTGGATGCCAGTGGGATCCGCAAGGTCTTTGACCTGGCGGCCAAGCTGAAGGACCCCATCAATTTCTCGATCGGGCAGCCGGATTTTGATGTGCCGGAAGAGGCGAAGGCGGCGGCGATCGAGGCGATCAAGGCGGGGAATAACGGCTATACGCAGACGCAGGGAATTGCCGACCTGCGCGGGCGGGTGAGGAAGCAATTGTCGGCGGAGTTTGGCCGGGATGTCGGGGAGGTTTTGATCACGTCGGCGGTGTCGGGTGGGTTGCTCCTGGCGATCATGTCGACCATCAATCCAGGGGATGAGGCCCTGGTGCTCGATCCGTATTTCGTGATGTACAAGCACCTGTTGACGCTGACGGGCGGGAAGACGGTGGCGGTGGATACGTATCCGGATTTTGCGTTCCATGCGGATCGCGTCGAGAAGGCGATTACTCCGCGGACGAAGCTCTTGATCCTCAATTCGCCCACCAACCCGACCGGGGCGGTCATGAGCGACGCGGATGTGTTGGCGGCGGTGGAGGTGGCTCGAACGCATGATTTGTTGATTGTGTCGGACGAGATTTATGAGCCGTTTTTGTATGAGGGGGGTTTTTTGTCGCCGGGGAAGTTGTATGAGAACACGGTGGTGTTGCGGGGGTTTTCGAAGAGTCATGCGATGACGGGGTGGCGCGTCGGGTACGCGGCCGGGCCTGAGGCGGTCATTTCGCAGATGACGAAATTGCAGCAGTACACGTTTGTGTGCTCGCCATCGCCGTTTCAGGTGGCGGCGGTGCGGGCGATGGATTTGCCGACGGCGGCGGCGCGGGAGGTGTATCGGAAGAAGCGGGATCTGGTGTATGGGCTGTTATCGAAAAAGTTCGAGGTGAACAAGCCCGGCGGGGCGTTTTATATATTCCCCAAGGCGCCGAAAGGGATGACGGCGAGCGAGTTTTGTGCGAAGGCGATTGAGAATAATGTGCTGATTATTCCGGGGAATGTGTTTTCGGAGAAGGATACGCATTTCCGGATCAGCTACGCGACGAGCGATGAGAAAATCAAAAAAGGTTGCGAAATCCTCTGCGCACTGGCGGGGTAGATGGGGAAATGATGAATGCGGAATGATGAATGATGAGTCAGAGGGCAAAGGCAACAGATGCGGAAGAGGCAGCTTGAATCACGAGAGAAAGATGAATCGACCTACCAAGCGAGCAAAGGCGGTGGATTTTGAGTTGTTGAGCAAGGCGGATAAGGAGAGGGTGTATCGGGAGTGCGAGAAGGTGGGGGTGGAGGATGGGCGGGCGCTTTCGAAGGGGGATCGGCGGTTGCACGAGCGGGCGCGGCGGAGGGGGCGGCCGCGGGTAGGGGCTGGGGCGAAGCGGATTCAGGTGACGATAGAGGGGGGGCTATTGAAGCGGGCGGAGGCGTTTGTGCGGAAGCATCGGATGACGCGGGCGCAGTTCCTGGCGGAGGCGGTGGAGGCGATGTTGGCAAGAGCAGGGTGAGCAGTGGTGGGGCGATGGGCGGTCAGCCGGGGGGAGCCTTACGGAGTTTCGAGGAAGAGGGCGGGGTTGAGGCGGAAATGCGAGGCGAGTTTGGAGATGTGGGATTTGGAGAGGGAGCGCTTGGCGTGGAGGATTTCGGAGGCCAGGCCGCGGGAGCCTACGAGGCGGCCCAGGTCGGCGGTGGTCATTTGGTTTTCTTCCATGAGATGCTTGAGAAGTTCCAGGGGGGTAAGTTGTCTTAGGCGGGAGTGGGTAAGCTCTTGTTCGTAGGCTGCAAAGAAGTGGGAGAGGGCTTCGAGGTAGTCGCGCTGGCCGGGGGTGAGGTCGGGGCGGCCGAGGTATTGGTCGAGGATTTGGCTGGCGGCGGTGTAGTCGGACTGGGAGCGGAGGGGGCGGAGGGGGAAACGCTTGACCAGGGCGAGGTAGTCGTCGGGGACTTTGGCGCGACGGCGTTGAGGGGAGGATGTGGCGGTGCGGGTCATCGGATTACCTTCCATTTTTCCTTGTCGTACTCGGCATGGATCAGGAAGCCGAGGATGTTCACGACCGCCATGGGATAATCGATGGCGGTGAGCAGGCGATAGCGGTTGCCCTTGATGTTGAAGACCGTGACGATGCAGCCGCTGGGGAGCTTGACGGCATCGGCATGGGCGTAGGTGTGTCGGACCTCCATCAGGTTGCGCCACTGGGCATGCTGGGCGACGTTGAGCCAGGCGGACAAGGCGCTTGCGGCGTCGGCATGTTTGGCAGCGTATTCATCCAGGCGGACGGCGTGGAGAACTCTCATCGCGTCACCCGCTGTTCACATTTTGTGATCATTGGCCCCATAAGTCAAGTGGATTATCACGAAATGTGAACCGGGGGCAAGGATGATTTCGGGTTATTGGGTGTTCCACCAGCCCCACGTAGGGACGGGGACGTGGCCCAGGGGGACGAGTTTGTGGCTGGGGGCTTGGGAGAACCAGTTCCAGGAGTCGCACTCGAGGGGTTCTTTGAACCAGTGGGTGGAGGCGTCGATGGAGGCGTAGAAGCCGCCGCCGCGGTGTCGGTGGGCGATGCGGTCGGTGTTGCAGTGTCCGCCTTCCATGTTGTAGGTGTTGAGGCCACCTTCGGCTTCTTCTTCGGTGATGAGGGGAGTGGAACGGCGTTCGATTCGGGCGTTGGAATAGTGGAATTCGGAGGTGTTGCGGATGTTGTTGAGTTTGGCGCCGCCAAAGACGAGGAAGGCGGCGTAGTCGAAGCGGCCATTGGAGCTGGCGCGGTTGCCGATGAGGGTGTCGGGGAGTGAGGGGCAGCGGTAGACGCCGCGGTTTCTGCCGACGTATTTGAAGAGGGTGCCTTCCTGCGGGCCGTGGATGTATTGGCCGTCAGATTGGCCGAGGAGCCAGCAGGATTTTTCGTAGTCTTTGTTGGCGCGGTCCCAGAAATTGCCGGGGAGAGCGTTCTTGTGGTCCTGGGCGAACGTGATGAAGCCGATGGCGAGTTGGCGCTGGTTGGATTGGCAGATGGCGGCGTTGGCGGCCTCTTTGGCCTTTTGGAGGACGGGCAGGAGGATGGCAACGAGGAGGGCGATGATGCCGATGACGACGAGGAGTTCGACCAGCGTGAAGGCGTGTCGCCGAGACATGAGGCTCCCTTCCGCCCGATGTTTTCTGGAAGCCAATCCTAAGGTGTGTGTTCGGGCGAGTTGGGTGATATTATCAAAGGGGTGGGGGTTGGGGCAAGATAAATCCGAGTCGGGAGGACGTGGAGAAAGAAGATCGCACAGACGGAGGCGTCGCGTTTGAGGGGAAGCTGTGGTATATGTTCGGCAGAATACGGTGGTGGCTGGGTTGGTGGTCCGGCCTCCTTGTCTGGTGAGAGGAATGGGAGGTGTGAATGGTTCTGCGCAAGTGCCCGGCGTGCAAGAATGTGGTATCCATGGAGTCGTATTGCTGCCCCCGGTGCGGGATAGATTTCAAGGCTCGCAAGATCCGGCGGTTCCTCTTCTGGATGATCGTTCTGGCGATCGCGGGGTGGCTGGTTTATAAGCATTGGTGGAAGTGAGGGGCAGCGCCCGCGAATGGCAGGCCGTGGGCTTGGTTTCTGCGGGAGGGGATGGATTCAACCAAGGAGAATCATGCGGCTCGGCGCACCGATCTTTGAGAAGGCGAATGATCCGGGACAGTGGGCGGCAATCCATAAGAAGATGGGATACCGGGCGGCGTATTGCCCGGTCGGTGATCCGAACAACATCGACCAGATCAACGCGTATGCGAAGGCGGCGAAGGAGAATGACATTGTGATCGCGGAGGTGGGGGCGTGGTCGAATCCGATCGGGCCTAATGAAGCGGAGCGGAAGAAGGCGTTGCAGTTGAATATCGACCGGCTGGCGCTTGCGGAGAAGATCGGGGCGAGGTGCTGTGTGAATATCTCGGGGTCGCGGGGGGCGAACTGGGCGGGGCCTGATCCGAAGAATTTCACCGACGAGACGTTTGCGATGATCGTGGACGCGGTGCGGACGATCATCGATGCGGTGAAGCCGACGCGGACGTTTTATGCGCTGGAGACGATGCCGTGCATGGTTCCGGATGATACGGAATCGTATCTGCACCTGATCCAGGCGATCGATCGGAAGGGGTTTGCGGCGCATTTTGATCCGACGAACCTGATCTGTTCGCCGCAGCGGTATCATAATAATGCGGCGATTATCAAGGAGTTTACGGCGAAGCTCGGGCCATACATTCGATCGTGCCATGCGAAGGATGTGATTCTTTTGCCAGAGGCCATTGCGCATTTGAATGAGATTCGGCCGGGGCTGGGGGGGCTGGATTACCGCACCTTTGTCCAAGAGGTGGATAAGCTGGACAAGGACACGCCGCTGATGGTCGAGCACCTGGGAACGGCGGAGGAGTACGACAAGGCGGTGGCGTATATACGTGGCGTGGCGAAGGCACTGGCTGTGGGCGGGGTCTGAGCCGGTCACCCGTGGACCGCCAGGCCACGTCGGGCCGACAGGCAACTTCGGCGCGCACGGGCGGCCCGTCCCTCGCCGCGCCTGTTCGGTATTCGGGAAAAGCTCGACCCTATTCTGCCTTAATCTTCATGCCCGGCATCTTAGTGCCATCTGCCATGCACAGCCTCGCGTTGGCGCCCCAGCCGCCGCCGCCGTTGGTCACCTTCAACAGCAGCACGTTCCAGCCTTCGTTGAGCGTCACTTTCACCGCATCCTGGCCGAGGGCGCTGCCCCGGTTGGTGTTGTTGGCATGAACCACTTTGCCGTTCATCCACACTTTGATTCCGTCGTCGCTGCCGACTTCCAATTGGACATCCTGGGCTTTCGGCGACCAGACGCTGGTGCGAAGATATGCGCAGCGGTTGTCGCCGGCCATGTCAGACGACGAAAAATCCATCTCCGGGCCGCCGCTCTTTTTCATGAGCTTCCATTTCCCCTCCCCCTTTTCCGGCGGGAACGCAATATCAAACAGCTCGCGCTCGCTCTTGCCGGCCTGCTCGTAGGGGCCGCTGGCCATCCAATCGGTGATGAATCCTTCGCTGCCGTTGATCTTCCGCATGACCTCTCTGGCCTGCTGGGCGATGTTCTGGTCCTTGGCGCCGACGGCGACTTTTCTCATCACCGCGACGACTTCATCGCTATTGCTGCCGGCGATCGCGGCGGCAATGGTCACCGCGGCCGTCTGGGCTTCCGCGGCCAATTCCGCCTGATCCACGCACGGCTCGACCAGTTTGAGCGCTTCGATCGCGGGCACATTGGCCAGGCCCGACAACACCATTTTCTTGTCCTCAGGCCGAGCGAGCTTCATCGCTTCTTCCAGCATGTTCGCGGTCTGTGCCGGGGTTCGGCCACTGGGCAGGCCAACCACGCGGACGTATCCGCGAAGCGCCAACACCTTCAGATTCTCCTTGGCATTGGTCCTTGCAACCGCGAGCAAATCGCCTGCAACTGCTACCGTCGGCCAATCCGCCAGCGCCCGCACCGCCGCAAGCTGGATCTCCGGATTCTCATCGCCAAGCGCCTTCCGCAACACTGAAAGCGCTTTGCTGCTGCCGGTGCGTCCCAGCGCCCGAACCAGCGCCACGCGCGAAGCGCCCGAAGCGTTTTCCAATCCCGCCAGCACCGGTTCGGCCCGTTTTTCCGGATCGGCCACCCTCGCCATGATCGACGTAGCCGCCGCCTCGGCCGCCCGGCCGTCGCTCTCCGCCTGCGGCCGGAAAAGGATCGCCACGAGGTTCGCCAACTGTTTTTCATCGCCCAAGACGCCGATTGCGTTGATCGCCTCGACGCGCACCTGCGCGTCGGCATCTTTCACCGCCAGATCGAGCAGCGTCGGGACTGCGCCGGTGGCCCGGCGAGCCGCCAGGCTCCTCACCAACTCGCACCGCGCCTTGGCCTGCGCCTGCGGAATGCCCGCGAGGATCGCCGAGTCCACATCCGCGCCGCGCAGGCTCGCGAGGCTCTCTCGCGCCGCCGCCAGTTCCTCTGCATTTCCCGCGGCGCCTGCCTGGGCTAAAACCATCACCGCCGCGCTGCCGCCGACCTTCCCCATCGCCACAATCGCCGCCAATCGCACTGCGGCGTCGTTGTTGCGGACGGCTTCCATCACCGCCGCAGCCGCGCCGGTGTCAGCGCGGTCCGCCAGCGCCCTGAGCACGATCACCTTCGTTTCCGGCGCCATCCCCGCGAGCTTCGCGCCAACCGCCTGCGCCGCAGCCGCGCCAGGCATCTCCACCACCAACCGCCCCGCCGTCGCCGCCATCTGCGCGTCTCCCGATTCCAACCCCTTCACGATCAACGCCGCCGCCTTGTCCTCCGGCAGCGCCATCACCAAACCCCGCATCGCGCCCAGGAGGTAGTGCTTCGGCTCCTTCGACGCGGCAATGTTCGCAAAGATGATGCCCGCCTCATCTCGCTGCCCCTTTCCAAGCAGCTTGGTCGCGCACATCATGTACGCATCCATCACCGTTTCATGCACCGCCGGCTCCGCCTTGCTCCTGGCCCCCGCCAGTGCCTCCGCCGCCGCCCAGTTCCCGATTCTTCCCAGCGCTGCTGCCGCGGCCGCAGCTACGTTCTCGCTTCGGTTGTCCAGCAGCTTCCGCAGCATCGGCAACCCCACCGCGTCCGCGCGGAACCCCAACGCATTAATCAATGCCACCTGCCACTGCGGCGTCTTCTCTTGCTCCAGCGCCGCCCGCAGCTTCGCCGCCGCCTCGCTCGACGGATTATTCGCCAACGCACAGATCGCCCGCGTCCGCAAATTGCTATCGCTATCACCCAACAGCCCCCCCACCGCCTCCACCACCTCCGCCCGGCCGATGTTCTCAAGCTGCCGCAAGATCCACACCCGTGCATCGACCGCCACGTCCGCGCCGAGACACGCCGCCATCGCCTTGGCCAGCGCCGACCGCTGAACAGGCGCGCCCGGCCGGCTGGCGTGGAAGCACATCCGTTCGAGGCTTTCCTGCGGGTCTCGCCGCGCGCCCGCGTCGGTCGCGCCGATTCGGGGGAGGATCGCCTTCATCACGATCGCATAATCCGCCTCCCACTGCGCAGCCGAGCGATCCTTCGCGGCCGCCTGGCCCTTGAATTCGTTCATCAGCTCGTTGGCCGAACCCTGCTGCGCCCGGGCAACGACGCCGATCGAACCCACCAGCACCGCCGCCACGATCCAAACCATTGATCTCATGACAGATCCTCTCCCCTCGCGAATGCTCACAATCGCCACATCGCTCGCCGCGGCCGGTCAACTTTCACCGGTGTCGCTCGCTCCGCATCGCCACCATCATCTTCTTCCACACCACAAACGCCAGCGCCGCCAGGAACAAGGTACAAACAAACGCTCCCACCCAGAGCGCCTTATCATACCGCCCCGGAAAATCGCCATCGCCCAACGCCATCAACTGCGCAAACTCGATAATCCACAGATACGCCCCCAACACGAGCAGCACCGCCAACACTGTTGCCCAGAAGCTCCCCCAGAACTGTTCACCACCGATCGCCAACAACTCGATTCCCATGATCTTCTCCAGGTAATCCCACAACCGCGACCACATCCGCTCCGCTGATTATGTTCGCCAACCCTCGCACACACAAGTCAACTTCGCGCAATGAAGTCGCCGAGACTGTACTCGCCGCCCTTCTCGGTGCAACATATGCCCATGCTCTCATATCGCCTCACGCGGATTCTGCTTCTGGCATTGCTCGTGTTTGCCGCGCAGACGCTGGCCGCCCCCCCGCGGGCCGCGGTCCTGGACGATGCCCTGCCCAACACCGACCCCGCCACCGCGCGCGAGCTGGCCGACGCGCTCCGGCAAGCCGGCTACGAAGTCGCGTCGCTCTCCGCCGCCGCTATTATTGACGAAAAGACACTCACGCCCGAGCGATTCGACCTGCTCCTGATCCCCAACGCTCGCGTCGCGCCTCTTTCGGCCATCCCTGTCCTTCGCCGATTTCTCGACCAGGGTGGCAATCTCATCGCCTGCGGCCTGCCCGCCTTCGATTCCCTCGTCGTCAACGTCAACGGCAAATGGCTCACCCGCGCCGACCGCCAAGCCATTCTCCGCGCCACCCGCCCGCAACACGTGCTGGCCGACTTCGCCAAGGAAAACATTTCCACCTGGAAACACTCCGCCGATCGCCCCGCGACCGGCACCCAGTTCGCTCTCGTCGCCACCCCCACCGGCAAAGTCCTCCACGTCGTCGTCCCCCGGGTGACCGGCTGGGACACGCTTCTGAAGGACTTCCCCGGCGCATTTACCGATGGCCACACGCTCACCTGCTTCCGCGCCAAGGGCGGCGAGCCGACCAGGCAGCTTCTCGTCGAATGGACTGAAAAAGACGGCTCCCGCTGGATCGCCACCGTCGAGCTCACCACCGATTGGCAAGATTTCGCCCTGCCCCCCGAGGCGTTCGTCGCCTGGCAACCCCCACGAGGCCGAGGCGGACCCAACGATCACCTCCGCCCCGAAAACGCACAGCGTCTGAGCATCGGGCTGGCGGTCTCCCACGCCAGCCTCCCGCCCGGCCAACACGAATACTGGTTCGACTCCCTCGGCACCGCTGCCAATCCCCTCGCCGGCGTTCCGCGCTCGATCGACGTCCCCCATCTTGAAGGCCTTTCCCCCAGCTACCTCTTCTTTCCCATCACCAGCGCCGATTTCATCACCTCGCCCATCGGCCCCTATCCCGAACGCAAAGCCCCCATTCGACTTCCTTCCGATCTGCTCGGGCTTCACCCCCGCCCCGGTCGCATCGGCTTCAACAAGGATCGTCCCTACCATTTCCAACCCCTGCTCTCCGCCTACGAAGACGCCGACTTCCGCGGCACCATCGCCGCCCTCATCATCCCCCTCCGCAAACCCGCCGCCGCCGGCGCCCTTGCCGTCTTCACCCCCACCGACCCCGCCTTCTACCAACAGCGCCCCATCCAAGGCATGATCACCTTCGCCGCCCGCACCATCCGCCGCGGCGTCTTCCTGGCCGAAGGCGGCTCCGCCTTCTACACCATCCTCGCAAATCGACCCATCCCCGTCGGCGCCCGCGTCCTCCGCACCTCCTCCGATGACCCCGGCCAAATCTCCGTCCGCATCACCCTCACCCCCAGCAATTCCAACAAACCCACGTACTCCAAAACCTTCCCCGTCCAAGTCACCAAAGGCGCTCTCGCCCAAGTTTCCGACACCTTCACCACCCCAACCTTCCCCGTCGTCGGCTACAGCGTCACCACCGAGATCTTCGCCGATAACCAAGTCCTCGACTCCCTCGACCACGAGTTGCACGTCTGGCGTCCGAAGACCAACCCCCAATTCATCCAAGCCCGCGACGGCGGATTCTTCCTCGACAACAAGCCCTGGAAAGCCCACGGCGTCAACTACATGCCCTCCTCCGGCATCGCCCAACCCATCTACCCCATGTTCGAACACTGGACCGATGCACCCGCCTACGACCCCGACATCATCGACCGCGACCTCCGCCGCATCAAAGCCATGAACCTCAACTCCGTCTCCGTCTTCCTCGGCCACAATACCCTCCCCGCAATGAACCTGCTCGACTTCCTCCGCCAATGCCAATCCCTCGGCCTCCACGTCAACCTCTCCCTCCGCCCCGGCACACCCCTCGATTTCCCCTGGCCCAAAATCAAAGAGATGATCGAAACCCTCCGACTCAAAGACAACGACGTCGTCTTCGCCTACGACCTCGCCTGGGAGCCCAGCCACTACACCCACCAACACCAGAAAAACTACATCCCCGCCTGGAAAGACTGGCTCCTCAAGAAATATGGCTCCATCGACTCCGCCGCCAAATCCTGGGAATTCCCCGCCCCCACCGAATCCAGCCAACTCTCCATCCCCCCCACCGACCACCTCCTGAACGACGGCCCATGGCGCAAACTGGTCGCCGACTATCGTGCCTTCCTCGACGACATGCTCCGCCCCAAATACGCCGAGGCCCGCCGGCTCATCAAATCCATCGACCCCAATCACGCCGTCAGTTTCCGCATGCAGCTCTCCGGCGATCCCACCATCGCCGACCCCAATACCCTCCCCTACGATTTCTTTGGCCTCGCCGACGCCGTCGATATCTGGGAACCCGAAGCTTATGGCCGAATCGGCGACTGGGATCGCGTCAAGCCCGGCCATTTCACCGCCGCCTACGCCCGCCTCTGCGACCCCAACAAACCCGTCCTCTGGGCCGAGATGGGCTACACCGTCTGGGACCAGAGCTCCATGGCCGCCCACCCCGACAAGCTCGCGTTCCAAGCCCGCTACTTCGCCGACTTCTACAAAATGATGATCTCCTCCGGTGCCGACGGCATCTTCTATTGGTGGTACCCCGCCGGCTACCGCTTCAACGAAAAATCCGACTACGGCATCATCAACCCCGACGGCACCGATCGCCCCGTCACCCAGATCATCCGCGACAACGCCGCCGCCTTTCTCGCCGCCCCCAAACCCGTAAAGCCGACCCACTTCATCCCCGTCAACCGCGACCGAGACGCCCGCGGCCTCTTCGGAATCTACCAAGCCGTTCAAAAAGAATACTGGCAAGCCATAGACAACGGCCAAGCCCCCGGCCTGCGATGGGAAAAGCAACCCGGCCGTTAAGCCCGCGCACCGCCGCCAAAATCACCTCCCCCAATTCGCCATCAGGCACTCTCTGTACCGCTCCATCATCTGCTCCGGAATATTCGCCGGCAGATGGTTCCCCACCGCCAGGATCACCCCCCTGCACTGATTCGCCAGCTCAATCGTCCGATCGATCTTCGCCTTCACCGTCGCCCACGTCCCGTACGACAAATCGCGGCAATCCACGTCCGACCCGATCAAACAATGCGTCCGCCCAAACCGCTCCACCATCGTCTTCCAATCCGTCGTTGGCTCAAAAATAAACCCGTCCGCACCCGCGTCGGCCAAGTCCTCCGTGAACTGCGTAAACGTGCCATCCGAGCAAAACAGCACCTTCTTCCCCGCCGCCTTCAGTTCCTTCCACATCTGCGCATATCGCGGAATCAGCACCTTGCGATACACCTCCGGATTCATGAATGCCCCCGCGCTCCAGACGAAATCGTCATGCTGAATCACCACCCCCACCGACGTTCTCGCCCACGCATCCATATGAAACTTCGTGAACCGGAAAAACGCGTCCCACACCCGCTCCATCTTCCGCGCATCGGCCGCCGCCTCCAGCAGCATCTCCCACCCAAACACCTCAATCGCGCCCGACACCAGTGTCTTGTAATACCCGCCCGTCACCAACTGATCGGGAAATTGCTCGCATTGCTCGCCATACCACTGCTCATACGCATCAACTTGCCGCCCGAAATCCGGCAGCCCATACTCCGCCGCCGGGTCAAACGCCCACACCTCCTCGGCGCTTCTAAATGGCGACTGCTCCGCCAGCACAAAATCACTCCCGTCCGCCGCGTACGCCGCATGCCCCATGTTCGTCGCCCGCCCGCGCGCCCGCCAGCCGTCATGCAGCCCATCGTTCGTGCACCACAGCAGATCGACCCCCCATTTCTCGAACATCCGCTGCATCGCCCCAGCGTCTGACGCCTCCAGCCCCGTCAGCCGCCGAACATACGCCTTGTGATACTCCAGGCTGTACTCCGTATGCCCCCATCGGCTCGCAGCCCGGAGATGAATATTGTCCAATGCGATCTGCCTGCTCATGTGCAAGACCCCAGCCAGAAACCGCCGCCCCGGCTGAGCCTATCACACACCTTCCAAAGGTCAACCGTTCCCCGACGGCGGTCGATCCGCCGGCGCAGGGGGGCCGCAGGGGGGTTTGAGGGGGAGCCACAGGGGGTTTGAGGGGGAGCCACGGGGGGTTTGAGGGGGAGCTACGGGGGTCGGCCGGGGGTGAAAAATCACGCTCGTTTATCATTTGTCGTTTATGACCTATCATTCGCCATTCGCCATGTCCCCCTCTTCCGCCTACCCCTCGCTGCCTCCCCCCATCAACATCCCGCTCTCGACGGAGCCGGAGCAGCCGTGTCCATACCTGCCCAACCGGTGCATCCGAACCCGCTATTTCGCCGCCACCGCCTTCCCGCCCGATCTGTACCACCACTTCATGGACTCCAACTTCCGCCGCTCGGGTCTGATCTTCTATCAGCCCGTCTGCCGCAATTGTCGGGCCTGCATGCAGATCCGAGTCGCGGTCGATCAGTTCAAGCCCACCAAGTCGCAACGCCGCTGTCATCGCCGCAATCAGAACCTGAACATTACTGTTGTTGACGACCCCACGCCCACCGACGAGAAATTCGCCCTCTACCAGCGTTACCTCACCCAACGCCACGCCGGCCATGCACATGACGACCGTGATCGCTTCGAATCGTTCCTCTACACCTCGCCGGTCAAGACGATCGAGATCTGCTACCGCACCCCCGGTGGAGACCTGATCGCGGTGGGCCTCTGCGACCTGAGTTCCCGGGCGCTGAGCAGTGTTTATTTCTACTTTGCTCCCAACGAGTTACGCCGCAGCCTGGGCACCTTCAGCATCCTCCACGAGATCGCCCTCACCCGGAAGCTCAACCGCCCCCACTACTACCTGGGCTACTGGATCAAGGACTGCCCCTCCATGGAGTACAAATCCAACTTCCACCCCGCCGAAGTCCTCCACCCCGATGGCCGTTGGCAGCCCGCGTAATAAAAGGAACCCACGGCGGCGGCAATGGTATCTACACAACTACGGTCCCGCCGTCGGCGGCAGGAGATTCGGCAGCATCGCCGCCGCCAGGCGGCGAAGATCCTCCACCTCATACTCCTGTAGCAGCAGTAGCATCGGAATCAACACGCCCGATCCCGCCAGCAGCGCCGGCTCGGTGAAGCCGCGGGCGGTCTTGCCGCGTTTCATCTGCCGGCCGCTCAGGCGCACCAGCACCTCGCGCAGTTCCGTGGCCTCGGGGCGGTTGTCGCGGGCCAGACGCCAGACCACCACGCAGGCCATCGCCGCCACCGTCAACCGCCGCGCCAGCGCCTCGGGGGTTTCCTGCTGCCAGCACTCGATCTCCTGGCCAGCGCCCTTGAGCAACTTGTGATAGCTTTCCACCGTCCAGCAAACGCCGTATAGGGCGGCGATCTCCTCCTTGGGATAACAGATCGGGTCCAGGAGGGTCGTGGCGATCGTCACCGCCCGCGTCCGTTGGCCTTTGGTCTTGATCGTGTAGCGCAGTTCCCGCACCAGCAGCGAACCGGGTATCCCGGCCCACTGCGCTGGCTCCATCCATTTTGGCCGCTGACCCTTGATCCATCGGACCAGTTGATCGTGCTTGCCCAGTCGTTTGACAAAGCGCGAGCGGGGCTTGCCTCTCTGCCCCTTTTTGTGACTCTTGCGGTGGGGGCGGAAGTCCACAATCTGCCTCTGGTGCATGCGGAACAGCCCCAGAACGCCGCGTAATTGCAGCATCGCCAGATGCACATACGAGCAGAAGCCCCGATCGCCCACCAGCAAGTCGCCTTTGCTCAGGAGCGGGTGGAGCCGCCACACCTGGGACTGCTCGTGATACAGTGAGTAGCACAGCGCCCGGATCACCAGCCCGGTGAAGGCGTCGAACAGTCCCAGAATCTTTATCTGGGGGAAACCACAGCCTTTCTTCTGTCGCTTGGACTGGGGGAATTCCTTCTGCAGTTCCGGGGTGTCGGGGGCGATGGTCCCCGAGCCATCAGCCAGGTACACCCGCAGCCCGTGCCAGCGCCGCCACGCCTTCTTTCCGCCGGCCATCGCCTGGGCCGAGGACTCCAACAGCCTCTGCACCACCGCCAGCGGCAGACGCATCCGGGCCTTGCAGTAGGAGGCGGCATTGATCGGAACCTTGGCCAGATGGCGCAGGTGGGTGATGGCGGTGTTGAAGTTGAGGATTTGCAGGATGAACAAATGCAGCGTGGCGACCGGGTCAAACAGCCGATTGCGCCAGCGATGCCCGGCCTTCCGGCAGGCTTCACGGATCGACCGCTCCGGCAGAAAGGGTTGCACATCCTGCTTGATGCGACGCAGTGTGGAAGAGATACTGGCCATCCGTGGCCTCCTGTTGGTTGGTGTCTTTAGCAAACACCATTATGACAGGAGGTCACATCTTGCGCAAATATCATAAATGAATTAAAGTCAGCCACTTATGGGTTAAGGAAATGGCATTCCAACCTGACACGTTTTCGGGGTCCCCTTGCTGTTGCACTCGCCGCGTGGTACATTCGCGCCGTTGCTCGATGCCTCATGGCCCGAGCGATGAAGAGCGATACGTGAGCCAGCGGAACGGCCGCCGTCGACCGCATGTGTTCCAAACGGAACCAGCCTGGATGGGCGATGTGTGCGCATGTCGGGTTGCCCCGAAACTGCCGACTCCTTCGCTTCCTGGTTCGTTATAATTCACTGCGGGACAGCAACATGCGACATGCTGGGTCGGGTAATGTTGTAGTGGGGCTTCGTCGCGTCTTGGTCAGGCTTTGCCGCGTCGTAGTCGCCCTCTACGGTGCCCTGCTCGCACTTTTCATAGTGCCGTCAAACATACATACCTTGCGGACCTGGATTTCGCCCCCCCAGAGCAGCCGCGCCTACGATCGCGGCGCGGGGGCCGAGCCCACGAAGAAGAACTCCCATACGATCAAGGTTGTCCGATGCTATATCAAAGGACACCCGCTTTGGGGACACGAGGCAGTGCATGCGTATCTCTTGGTCGACGGCATCGGATATGGGAAATACGCCAACTCACATGCGGGCGGGTCCCCCGACAGTTGCGGGGGTATGGGTGTAGTCTGCACCACGGGGACGGTACGCGCTGGGGAAGAGCAGAGCTACCCTGTGGCGGCGGACCCCGCTTCAGTCCCCGCGGGTTCCCCCTATGGCGTGATCGAGGACGTGCCCTTCCGCGTGGATGGTGATCGCGTGCTCGCCAGCATTAGGCACGATTTGGGGCGCAGGGACTTACCCTATGGTGCGGGGACCAGCGACTGTTTCCATTGGGTTCACGATACACTTTTTTGGGCGCAAGGCAGAAACGTCGATGAGGTTCACCGTACCGTCCTCTATACCTTGAACGCCATGTTCCCCCCTCAATCGTGAGCCCCGAAAGTGTCAAGTTGTTTTTCTGGCCACGGTAACAAGGTGTTATCGCTTTTTCGTGCGGCCGGGACGGCGCTGCGTGGCCTCCAGGGCCAGCGATCTGACCACCCGAGCCACCCACCGCTTCTGGCCCAGGGGCGCGGACCGAATGACGCCGTGGCGCACTGTCTCCAGTTCTGGAGCCGGCGTTGCCTGGTTGACCACCGCCGTCCAGTCCGCCGGCAGCGTCACTGGCGATGAGGTTGCCGGCGGCGTCGTGGGGATGGGAAGAAGGGGAATTGAGGGATGATGAATCAGAGACAGGCGGCGGTCAGTTGTTGGTTGTCTGCGAGAGGGAGGGGCGGCGGGTGAGGCGGGGGAAGCGGAGGAATCGGGGGATCTGGAAAGGGGAGGAGGAGAGAGTTTCGGGGG
>JAPLNB010000106.1 GCA_026693085.1 Planctomycetota bacterium
AGATGGCGGGGGGGATGAAGAGGGAGTTGAGGCGTGGGGCGTTCAGTGGGTCTGGGAGGGGGGTGCTGGGGGATCATATTGTGGACCCGAGGACGGGGCGTGCTGCGAAAGATTGGTGGCGGTGCTGGGCGGGGGCGGAGAGGGGTGCGGTGGCGGATGGGCTGTCGACGGCGTTCATGGTGATGCCGGAAGATGAGATTCGACGGTACTGCGTGAATCATCCAGGGACGTCGGCGTATGGGCAGAGGTCGGAATCGGGGGATGCGATAGCAATTGCCGAGATCACGCGGTGAAATCAGCAGGGGCGAAAGCGAGCATCGATTTGGTCGCGATGGACTGATTGGCCTTCCAGAGGGCGGCTTCTGTGGCGAAGGCGGTGGTGGCGGGGCAGGTGAGTTGGGATTGGCCGCGGATGGAGGCGAAGAAGTTTTCGAGGTGGTACTGGTGGGGGGGCTTGTCGAGGGTGATGGGGAGGTCGTAGCGGGTGAGTTGGCCGGTTTCCTGGACTTTGATGGCGTTGGGGTCTTGGGTTTGGTCGCGGAGGGCGTTGGCGGGTTGTTCTTTATTGAGGTAGTGGAGGTTGACGTAGCGGTCCCAGTCGGGGGCGTAGGGTTCGCGGTAGATTTTGGTGCCGCGATGGTCTTCGGAGATGCGGATGGAGCCTTGGGGGCCCATGAAATGCTCGGAGGGTCCGGCGCCTGCGCTGGTGGTGGTGAGGATCTGGTAGCTGGCGCGGACGAGGCCAATTGGGGTGTCGTATTCGAGGATGGAGAAGAGGTTGTCGGGATGCTCGCGGCCTTTGTAGTAGTCGAGACTGGCCGAGGCGAAGATCGAGCGTGGGGTGGCGTTGAGGAACCAGTTGGAGACATCGATTTGGTGGATGCCGAGGTCGGCGAAGAGGCCTGGGGTGTATTTGCGGAAGTGGCGCCAGTTGCGGAACTCGTGCATGGAGGCGTAGCCATGGCGGCGGAGTTCGTCGTCGGGGATGAGGGCGCGTTTGGGGAAGCCGAGGTCTTCGCGGAGGGGCGTGGTCCACTGGGCGTTGATGTGAGTGAGGCGGCCGGGGAGGTTGGCTTCGGTGAGGAGTTTCTGGTGGACGTGGAGGTAGCGGGGATTGGAGCGGCGTTGGTAGCCGATCTGGAGGAGGCGGTTGGCTTGGCGGGCGGTTTGGATCATGGCGCGGGCGGCGTCGGGGGAGTCGGCGGTGGGTTTTTCGCAGTAGACGTGCAGGCCGGCTTTGAGACAGGCGATGGATTGGGGGGCGTGGAGGAAATCGGGGGTGGCGATGATGGCGGCGTGGAGGTCCTTTTCCTTTTCGAGCATTTCGGCCAGGTCGGAATATTCGGCGGCTTTGTGTTTGTAGATGTCGAGGAAGTCGATGGCGGGTTTTCGACGGTAGGGCCAGATGTCGCAGACGGCGCGGATTCTGAGGTTGGGGATTTCGATAGCGGATTGCATGAGGTTACGGCCTTGTTCACCGACGCCGATGAGGGCGATGTTGAGGGGATCGGAGGTGGATTGGGCGAACGATGGGGAGGAGACCAAGAGAGAAGTCGTGGCGGCCGCCGTCGATTGGAGGAATTGCCTTCGATTCATGGTGAGAAGCAGTCTAATTAATTTGGAGTTGGGCCGACAGCGCGCGCCAGGCTTTCATAGACTGGGCGAGGTGGTCGCGGGCGTCGCCGGGGAGGCCGTAGCATTGGAGGCCAATGGGGGCGGAGTAGTGGAGGTCGTCCAGGAGTCTGAGGAAGGCGGGCATGTCGAAGGAGCCTTGGCCGAGGGGTTGGATCCAGTTGCCTTTGCCGGATTGGATTTCAGAGGCGGTGTCGGAGCCGGAGATGGAGATGGCGAAGAGGTGGGGGAGGACGGACTGGAGGGTGGGCTTGAGGTTTTGTTGGGTGTCGGTGGCGAGGTAATGGCAGAGGTTGAACATGATGCCGACGGTGGGGCGGTTGATTTGTTTGACGAGGCGGAGGGCGTCGGAGGGGCGTTCGAGCCAGTCGCCGCGGTGGGGGTAGAGGGCAATGCGGGTGTTTTGGGGCTGGGCGAGGTCGGCGATTTCGTTGAGCAGTTGGACGGCGCGGGGGTCGTAGATGGGGTCGGAGGGTTTTTGGTTGGAGATGAGGATGGCGAGCATGGTGGGGCGGTTCTTGAGGTGGGGGAGGATTTGTTTGAGGCGGGGGTCATAGGGTTCTTTGGCGGTGGGGGAGAGATCGAGGCGGAGGTAGATTTGGAAGAGGGTGAGGTTGGCAGCGTCGAGGGTTTTGAGGCGTTCGGGGAGGTTGTCGAGCCAGAGGTGGCCACAGCCGTCGTAGCCAAGGTTTTTGAGGAGGGCGGCTTGTTCGGCGAGGGAGCGTTTTTGGGAGTCGTGGGTGTCCATGCAGAAGGCGAAGAAGGGTTGGCGGGGCGGTTGGTCGGCGGCGGAGGAATGTGCGGGCGGGAGGCAGCACGCAAAGAGCAAAACGAGCAGCCGGGGAGGGATATGAGGTCGAGTTAGCATGGTTGTCGGTGCAATGCTTAAGCTTGCCAGGGGCGGGAACGTTGGGGGAGATTGGCGAGGACGCGTTTGGCGATTTGGATGTCTTCGGCGATCTCGAAGTCGAACATTCCGGCGAGGCTGAAATCGGCGCCGTTGGAGAAGACGTAGCGGAAGGCGTCTTCGGGGGGGATGGCGCCGGCGGCCATGACTTTGAAGGAAATCCAGGGTTTTTGGACGGTTTTCATGAAGGCGATGGTTTCCTCGGGGTTCTTGCACCACATTGAATCGTGGTTGAGCTTTGCGGAGGGGTAGTTGTGGTGGTGGAGGGTTTTGATGTAGAAATCGCAGGGGACTTTGGCTTTTTCGCATTCCTGGATGACGATGAGTTCGTGGGCGCCGACGCCGCAGGGGACGCCGAGGGATTTGGCGATTTCGACGGCTTTGGCGATGACCGAGACTTTTCCGGAGGCGGCGAGGCCATCGGTCTGGACGCCCCAGATGTAGGCGGCGTCGGCGCCGGCATCGACCATTTGCTGGAGGGCCTTGGCATATTCGGTGGGGTTTTCGATGTTGGCGGTGGAGCAGATGATCAACTGCATTTTGCCTTTGCGCTGTTCGCGGTATTTCTTCATCATGCTCAGGACATTGGGGGCGGTGTGGATGACGAGGGCGTTGGCGCCGTGGGCTTCGGCGATGGCCATGGTGTCAAATATTTTTTCTTCGGTGTTGTAGTGTTTGGTGAGGTTGTAGACGTATTGGAGGTCGCGGGAGTGGGTGAAGTGGGTGAGGAGGTTTCCGCCGAGGAGGATTCGGCCGATCTGCATGTCGCGGATTTTGCCGGTTGGGAGGGTGGTTTGGGGTGAGGGAGGGGTGGGTGTGGCGGTCTGGGCGAGCGCGGTTTGTGCGGCGCGCAGAGCCAGGGCGGCGCTTGTGGAGGCGAAAACGGCGGACTTGATGAAGGTGCGACGATTGGTTTCGGACGACATGGCGTATCCTTTTTCGAAGTGGCGTGGCTTGTGTTTGGACTGCGCCGACAGAAAGGCGCATCGAATGCCACGCCGACATACACTACAACCTTGCGGGGCTGAGTGTTGCCCGCAGGGCAGAGATCATGGGCGGGATTGTAGCATTTTGTCGGTGGGGATACAGGAGGGATGACGCGGGGGCGTTATGTGCCAACGAGCCGGCTGTTCTTTAATGGCTCATCAGCGCTCAATCACCAGGCGGCGTGGCTGCAAGAACCATCGGACGGTTGGGACTGGGTGTCAGCAATCGGCTGCGGCACCGGCTGGACACCATGCGGAATGCTGAGGCAGAAGGTAGAATCAATTGAACGTGGTCACGGTCGGCGGGGGCAGGTTATGGCAAGGAGTTGAACGAATATGAAACCTTTGATCAATACGCGGTTCGGAACGATAGCCTGCTTGCTGTTGAGCACGGTGGCCTGCGCGACAGTTGTCGATGCTCAGGTCGCCTCCGATCTGGAGAAGTCGTTTGTTCGTCCTGCCGATTCGGCCAGGCCATGGGTCTATTGGTTCTGGCTCAACAGCAATATTACGCGAGATGGGATAACGGCCGACCTGGAGGCCATGAAGCGGGCGGGCATCGGCGGGGTGCTGATCATGGAGGTGGACCAGGGCGCGCCGGTGGGGGATGCGAGTTTTGCGGGGCCGAAGTGGCGGGAGCTGTTCAAGCATGTCTGCACGGAGGCGAATCGGCTGGGGATTAAAGTGAACATGAACAACGATGCGGGCTGGTGCGGCAGCGGTGGGCCGTGGATCACGCCGGAGCTTTCGATGCAGAAGGTGGTGTGGACGCAGACGAATGTGGTTGGTCCGACGCAATTTGACGCGGTTCTGCCGCAGCCGAAGGCAACGGCGGGCTACTACCGGGAGATCGCGGTGTTTGCGTTTCCGACGCCGACGAAGCGTGCGATGATCGGGCACGTTCGCGGCAAGTCGGCTGAGGTTCGGCGGGAGATTCCGCTGCGATCGCAGTTTGCGGAGTTGTCGGCGGAGGCGATCATTTCGCGCAGCCGGATGGTTGACCTGTCGGCGAAAATGGGCGACGACGGGCGGCTGGCGTGGGAAGTGCCGGAAGGCCAATGGACACTGATGCGGATTGGCCACACGAGCACCGGGGCAAACAATTCACCGGCGCCGGCCAGCGGGCGTGGATTGGAGTGCGACAAGCTGAGCAAGGCGGCGGCGGCGGCGCACTTCAACGGCCTGATGGGCAAACTCATCGCGGACAACAAGGCGTTGACGGGCGAACAGAAGACGCTGGTGGCGACGCACATTGATAGCTGGGAGGTGGGGTCGCAGAACTGGACGGTGCGTTTTCGAGAGGAGTTTCAGCGGTTACGCGGGTACGACCCGCTGCCGCTTCTGCCGGCGATGGCGGGGCGCGTGGTGGACAGCCTGGAAGTTTCCGAACGGTTTTTGTGGGACATGCGACAGACGATCTCGGATTTGACGGTGGAGAATTATGCCGGGCATATGCGCGAGCTGGCAAATCGCCAGGGGATTCGGCTGTCGATCGAAGCCTATGACGGAACGTGCGATGACATGACGTATGCGGGGCGAGCCGATGAGCCGATGGGGGAGTTCTGGTCGTATGCACCCTACAGCGGGGCGGAATGGTGCACGGAGATGACATCGGCGGCGCATGTGTATGGGAGGCCGATCGTGGGCGCGGAGGCATTCACGGCAACGGATGCGGAGAAGTGGATGGCGCATCCGGGCTCGCTTAAGGCGATGGGCGACTGGGCGTTCTGCGAAGGGATCAACCGGTTTGTTTTCCATCGCTATGCGTTGCAGCCGTGGCCGGATCGGCGGCCGGGCATGTCGATGGGACCGTGGGGGCTGCACTATGAGCGTACGCAGACGTGGTGGGAGCAATCGGCGGGGTGGCACGAGTATCTGGCCCGCTGCCAGTCGGTGTTGCAGCAAGGGCGATTCGTGGCGGACCTGTGCTTTTTGGAGCCGGAGAACTCGCCACAGCGGTTCAGGTCGCCGGTGAAGTCAGGCCGAGACCGGCCGGGGTACAATTTTGACGGCTGCACGCCGGAAGTCGTGTTGACGCGGATGAAGGTCAAGGACGGCCGGCTGGTGTTGCCGGATGGGATGAACTATCGGCTGCTGGTGCTGCCGCAGGTTCCGACGATGACTCCGCAACTGTTGCGGAAGATCAAGGAACTGGTGGCGGATGGGGCGACGGTGGTGGGCGGGCCGCCGGTGAAATCGCCGAGCTTGAGCAGCTACCCGAAATGCGATGAGGAAGTGAAGTCGCTTGCGGCGGAGTTGTGGGGAACCGGCGAAGCGCCTGCGCAGGTGACGGAGCGTCGTTACGGGCAGGGTCGCATTTTCTGGGGCGGCGAATTCCGGGTGAAGCGGGAGGCTGCTTTGGCGGCGGGGAACTCGCTGGGCTCGGCGAAGTGGATCTGGCGGAAGGAAGGCAATCCGGCCGCCGCAGCGCCGGCGGGCAAGCGGCTGTATCGGCGAGTTGTGGCGGTGGATGCCGGGAGCCAGATCGAATCGGCTCGGCTGGTGATGACGGCGGACAATTCGTTTGAATGCTGGGTGAATGGGCGGCAAGCGGGGTCGGGCGACAATTTTGGCCGGACGTATGATATGAACGTTGCGGCACTGTTGAAGCCGGGCGAGAATCTGGTGGCGGTGGCGGCGGTCAATGCGACGGAAAATCCAAATCCGGCGGGGCTGATCGGCTTGTTGACGATCAAGTACCGCGGCGGGCGCAGCCAGGAAGTCGCTACCGACGGGGCTTGGGAGGCGGCGACTGCTGCAGCCGAACCCTGGAACACCGATGCCGCGGCGGGAGGGGATTGGTCGGCGGCAATGGAGCTGGGATTGTTCGGCATGGAGCCGTGGGGTGAGATCGAAGAGTCGCTTGAAGCGACCGATCCGACTGCGGATGTGACGTTGCTCTGCCGGCTGCTGGCGGGGATGGGTGTGCCGCCGGATTTTGCCAGCCAAGGGCGGAATGCAGCGAGCAGTCTGCGATACATCCATCGGCGCATCGGCGGGACGGAGGTGTTCTTCGTTGCCAACGGCAACGCGGAATCGGTGGAGGCGGTGTGCTCGTTCCGGGTGCGAAGCAGACGTCCGGAGTTGTGGTGGCCGGAGAATGGGCGCATTGAGCGGGTGGCGGTGTACGATGAATCAGGGGAGTGTGTGCGCCTGCCGATCTGCCTGGAGGCGAGCGGCTCGGTGTTCGTGGTATTCCGAGAGCAGTCGGAGCCGGAGCGCGATCGGGTGATTAGCGTCAGTCGCAACGACGAAGCGATTCTGGGCACGAGTTGGAAGCAGCAGACGCCGCAGCCGACGGCGCGCGGACAGGCTGCGGCGTTTGCACTGGTGCGCAACTCGGACGGGCGCATTGAGGCCCGTGTGGCGCAGGCGGGCAGTTATGTGCTGACAACCGCTGATGGACAGGCGCGGCAATTCACGGTGGATGCAATGCCGGAGCCAATGGAACTGACCGGGTCGTGGGACGTGCAATTCGCCAGTGGCTGGGGAGCACCGGAGCGGATAACGGTAGAGAAGCTGATCTCGTGGAGCGAGCACAGCGACGCTGGCGTGAAATATTTCTCCGGCGCTGGGACGTACCGCAAACGCTTTACCGTGGCGGCGGGGCTGGCTGGGAAGAATCTGCAGTTGGTTCTTGACCTTGGCAAGGTGCAGGTGATGGCGGAGGTGAAACTGAACGGCAAGGACCTGGGCATTCTTTGGAAATCGCCGTTCTACGTGGACATTACCGATGCCGTGAAGACTGGCGAGAATGAGTTGGAAGTGAAGGTAGTGAACCTGTGGGTGAACCGGATGATCGGCGACGAGCAATTGCCGGAGGACAGCGATCGGAACGCCAACGGGACGCTCAAAGCTTGGCCGCAGTGGGTGCAGGAAGGCAAATCCAATCCTGCGGGGAGATATACGTTCACGAGTTGGCGGCTGTGGAGGAAAGGCGATGCGCTGCTCGAATCTGGCCTGCTCGGTCCGGTTACGATCCGAGCGGCGGAACGGGTGAACGTGAGGTAAGCGACAAGAGCCGGAGCAAGTGCGTTTACCGCCTGGCATCGAGGCCTTGCCAACGATGTTCCCAGCCGTTCGGGGCTGTGCTTTGGACGACGAAATAGCCGTTGACGACGCTCGCCTTGAGTGGACGGCCATTCTCATCGTTCAGATACCGTTGGGGCATGATTCCTGATTTGACCAGCGTCTGGAGCGAGTCGGGCAGCTCATCGTAGGCGAGCCGATAGGCGTAAACTGCGCGGCCGATTCCCAGGCGAACGAAATGCGCCTCGTTGTGGTTGCGAACGGCTCGCTTGGCTTCCGGAGGCAGGCGCAGGGTTCGGAGGATCTCAACGACGAGCGTGCCGATCCGATCGGCGGTTGCGGGGGCTTTGAACGAGATCGTGTGGTCGCCTTTGATGAGGTTGTGCGTGCCGAGGAGGAGGTCGGCTTCGGCGGGTTCTGCGGAGCGGAAATCGGATGAGAGAACGCGTTTGCCGTCGATGGCGATATCGTAGTATCCGGCTTCGGGCACGTTGCCGGCTGTGAGCCTGACGGCGTAGCGTCCATCTTCCGCGACGCGGAACGGCATGGTGAGTTCGGCGCCCGGCGTGGTGTTGGCCCAGGTGAGGACAGGGCGCGCGCCGAAAAAGCCGGTGGTCTGAACCTTCGCTTTGGCGGGGCCAGTCGTTTTGATTTGGCGGAAGGCTTTGACGAAGTGATATGGGTTCCATGGAACGCGCCGCTGATGCCATGGCGGGAGCTGGGCAGTCTGCTTGGGTAGGCCGGTCTGATACCAGAACGCCACGCTGCTGAGGAAATCGGAACGTTCGACGTAGAAGCCGTCGAGGTCGTCATCGCAGTTGCCTTTGTGCTCGATTTCGACGTTGAGGGACTTGGTGAAGTTGATGGCATCGGGCAAGTGCCAGCGATAGCAGACGCCGCTGTCGCCGGCGCGGTCGCCCTGCCAGCGCGGCTGGCCGAACCAGTGGCCGGTGCGGGGGCGGAACCCCCAGGCATCGTTGAAGTAGTCTTCGGT
>JAPLNB010000107.1 GCA_026693085.1 Planctomycetota bacterium
GGGGGTTGAGGAATCGGGCGGGAGGTTGGGGTTGTAGGGAGATGGTGGGGGAAGAGGGGTGGGGGGTTTTTGAGTTTGGTTGGGGGGGAGGGTGCCGGTGGGGTCGGCCGCGTTCTGGTGCGTTTTGCTGGGGCGGGGGTCTTTTGATACGGATGAGGCGCAAACATCGCGCTCCGTCGCTCTCAAAGGCGAAATGGGATGCGAGATATTTCTCGTGCCCGAATGATGCCGCCCCGGTGCAAACGGGACGGTTTTTTTTGTTGGCCGGTTAGTATTCGATGTGGCCGGCGACGTTGCCGTGCCGTGTCAACTTACCGTTGCGAAACGTTGCCCAATATAGAGGATCATACGAAGTATAACTGCTGCTTGGCTTGCATGCATCATGGTGAAAGGTCCTTGTCTGCCAAGCCGGTGTCTGGGTGGCCCCGGCCGAGCAATCGGCCGGGGCCACCCAGACGCCCGACGCAACTTTGGCGGCCTGGGCACTTGCTAAAAGAGGTTGGGACCGCTACGATTCTTACCTTCGAATTTTGACAGGGAGTACGGTCTAACATGAAGTCCAGAATACATCCGCGTTATCAGACCTGCATGGTGCACTGCGCCTGCGGGAATGCCTTTGTCACTCGCAGCACGCTGCCGAAGATCAGCGTTGATATTTGCAATGCCTGCCATCCGTTTTTCACGGGCAAGCAGAAGTTCGTTGACGCGGCAGGGCGAGTGGAGCGGTTCAGCAAGAAGTTCGGCGGAACCTACAGCTTCCAGAAGACTGCGGCCAAGCCGGCGACGGCGCCGGCGAAGTAAGCAGACAGACATGCAGCCGAGTGCGGGCGGTCGTAAGGCCGCTTGGCGGCAGCAGATGATATAGGCGCCGCTGTGCCAGAGCCCCTGTCAATTATGGCACGGCGGCGTTCTTATGCGCGCGGCGAGGGAAGGAACGTGTGAAATCGGGGTTTGGAGATCCGGGAGCCGAACGACCCGAAGGAAATCCAACTGGCGGACAGGGCCCTGGGGACCGTGCTCCCGATGTCGGTGCAGGTGGACGGGAGCGTGGCGGCGAAATAGGCACCGAACGGGGAAGGGGGCGTGCATCGGGGGGAGGCTACCCCTACAATTGGCAAAGGTGAAGCGAGTGCAGGGACGAGGTGTTTCGCGGCCAGGGTCGCGGCGTGGGCGGATGTCACGATGGCGAAGAACAAGACGCAATTTCTGTGTAATCACTGCGGGTCGGTGCATGTGAAGTGGATGGGCAAGTGCCCCGACTGCGGGACGTGGGACAGTCTGGAAGAGTACAAGACGCCGACGTTCGATGAGCGAGCCGCACGGACCAGCAAGGGGCTCAGGGCGACGGGCGATCTTGCGCAGGGTGCCACGGCAGTGGCGATCGGGCAGATCGAGGAAGCGGACACGCCCCGGACGAAGTGCGGAATTGCGGAGTTCGATCGGATCCTGGGTGGTGGGATGGTGCCGGGGTCGGCGATTCTGGTGGGCGGCGAGCCGGGGATCGGGAAATCGACGCTGCTGCTTCAGGTGGCGGAGGCGCTGGCACGGGCGAAAGGACCAGTGGTCAAAGGTAAGCAGGCCACGAGGCCGGTGTTGTACGTGACGAGCGAGGAGTCGGCGGCGCAGACGGCGCTGCGGGCGGCGAGGCTGGGCGCGAAGTCCGCGAACCTGCTGGTCCTGGCGGAGACGAATGTCGAGCGGATCATCAACCAGATCCACCAGCATGAGCCGGCCGCGGTGGTGATCGATTCGATCCAGATGATCTATAAGCCCGATCGGCCGGCGGCGCCGGGGTCGGTGACCCAGTTGCGGGACTGCTGCATGGATCTGGTGTATCTGGCGAAGTCAGCGGGGGTGAGCGTGTTTTTCGTGGGGCATGTGACGAAGGCGGGAACGCTGGCGGGGCCGAAGATCATCGAGCACATTGTCGATACGGTCGTGTATTTCGAGGGTGACCGCTATCACTCCCATCGCATTGTACGTTGCGTGAAGAACCGGTTCGGCAGCACCCACGAGGTGGGACTGTTTGAGATGACCGGCAGCGGCCTGGTGGAGGTGAGCGATCCGGGGAAGTTGTTCGTCGAGCAGTACGGGCCGGGCGGGCCGCCGAGCGGGTCGGTGATTACGGCGGCCATGCAGGGGTCGCGCGTGCTCCTGGTCGAGGTGCAGGCGCTGACGGCGTCGAGCGTGATCGGGGCGGCAAAACGCAAGG
The DNA here is from genome assembly GCA_026693085.1 of Planctomycetota bacterium. Lineage (GTDB taxonomy): Bacteria > Planctomycetota > Phycisphaerae > Tepidisphaerales > Tepidisphaeraceae > JAPLNB01. The sequence continues at coordinate 2,213 of JAPLNB010000107.1, forward strand.
TGAGCGGCGCGAGCAGCGATCGCGTGGCGATGATCATCGCGGTCCTCGAGAAGCGCGCGGAACTGAGGCTCGCGGCGGACGATGTTTTTGTGAACATCGCCGGCGGAGTGAAGGTGGCTGAGCCGGCCATCGATCTGGCGATTGCGCTGGCGATCGCGTCGGCGCATCTGAATCGGCCGATCGCCGCGGGAACGTTGGTGGTCGGCGAGTTGGGGTTGGGGGGCGAGGTCCGGTCGGTGCCGCAGTTGGAGCACCGGTTGCGAGAGGGCGCCAGACTCGGATGCGGCGTGGGCGTCGTGCCCCGGATGGGGGGAAATGTGCCCAAACTGGGGGGGATGGCGGTGCATGAGGTCAGGACGCTGGGGCAGGCAATGGCGACGCTATAGCGTGGCCGGTGAGCAATGATTCGTGAAGCAGGGGTGGTCACGGCGAGCGGCTGCGCCTACGATTGGGGGCGGTACAGCGTGGATGAGAGTGCCCGCAAGACTACCCTCATGTGAGGCATTGGGGCGGCTTTATCTGGGGCGAGATCTCGCGGAGGTAATCGAACGAGTAGATGCCGCTGCAGTGGCCGTCCGACCACTCCAGGCGCAGGGCGTATCCGCCGACAAGCTCGGCATCCATCACGACGATCGGCTTGACGTAGTTGCCGGGCAGGACTTGCAGGAGCGGTTTTTTCCGGGTTTGCCCTTGCTCGCGGATGGTGCGGCACTCGGCGCAGGGGCAGAGGGAGCGGAGTGTGGAAATGGGGTAGGTGGACTTCAGGCCATCCTGCCACTCGATCTCAAGCTTCTCGTTTTTTTTCAGGTCGAGGCGGATTGGGTTGGTTTGCAGCGACATTGTTGGGTGAAGTTGGGTCAGATCATAGGGGCATGGGGAGGCGGAGGAAATGGGTTCGTTTTGTTGGGAGGG
>JAPLNB010000108.1 GCA_026693085.1 Planctomycetota bacterium
TCCCCCACGCGAAAATCAAAAATCAAAAATCAAAAATCCCCCAACCCCTTGTCAATCCAAAGGCCCCCCAAGACCACCAGGGGGGTCCACGGGGCGTCCACGGGGGTCCAACGGGGGGCCCAACGGGGGTTCGCCGGGGGGTCGCCGGGGGTCCAACGGGGTCTTCTCTTCAATCACCCCTTGCCCCCAACCCCTTACCCCTTACCATACCTCCATGACCACCCTCACCACCGTCCCCGACCCCACCGGCCACTTCGGCCCCTATGGCGGTACCTTCGTCCCCGAAACCCTCGTCTTCGCACTCAAACAACTCCAATCCGAATACGCCCGCGCCAAGTCCGACCCCACTTTCCAACAAGAATTCGACTACTACCTCCGCGAATTCGTCGGCCGCCCCTCCCGACTCTACTTCGCCCAACGCCTCTCCGAAAAACTCAACGGCCCAAGGATTTACCTCAAACGCGAAGACCTCAACCACACCGGCGCCCACAAAATCAACAACACCATCGGCCAGGCCCTGCTCACCAAACGCATGGGCAAACAACGCGTCATCGCTGAAACCGGCGCCGGAATGCATGGCGTCGCCACCGCCACCGTCGCCGCACTCTTCAACTTCAAATGCGATGTCTACATGGGCGCCGAAGATGTCCGCCGACAATCCCTCAACGTCTTCCGCATGCACCTCATGGGCACCAACGTCATCGAAGTCCACTCCGGCCTCAAAACCCTCAAAGACGCCCTCAACGAAGCACTCCGCGACTGGATGGGCTCCGTCAATCACACCCACTACATCCTCGGCACCGTCGCCGGACCCCACCCCTTCCCACTCATGGTCCGCGACTTCCAAGCCGTCATCGGCCACGAAACCAAAGCCCAATCCCTCCAACTCTTCAACAAACTCCCCGACTGCATCATCGCCTGCGTCGGCGGCGGCTCCAACGCCGCCGGTATCTTCTACCCCTTCATCAACGATCCCGCCGTCAAACTCATCGGCGTCGAAGCCGGCGGCCGATCCCCAGCACTCGGCGACCACGCCGCAACCCTCTGCCAAGGCAAGCCCGGCGTCCTCCACGGCGCGCTCTCCTACGTCCTCCAAAACGACGACGGCCAGACCGCCGACGTCCACTCCGTCTCCGCCGGCCTCGACTACCCCGGCGTAGGCCCCGAACACGCCTTCTGGAAAGACACCCGCCGCGTCCAATACGTCTCCATCACTGACAACGAATCCCTCGAAGCCTTCCAACTCCTCTCCCAATGCGAAGGCATCATCCCCGCCCTCGAATCCGCCCACGCCATCGCCCACGCCATCAAAGTCGCCCCCACCCTATCCAAAGACCAGGTAATCGTGATCAACCTCTCCGGCCGCGGCGACAAAGACTGCCAGGAAGTCGCCAGACTGACCTCAAAGTAGCCGGGGGTGTGTCCCGCTTGTGGATCCGCCTCCTCGCCGCCGTTGCCTCAACCGTCAGATTCTGCTATTCAATTGATGGGAGTCCGGGTAGAATGGCACGAAGAAAGCCCAAACTGCGGAAGCGACGCGACGGCCGCGGCCGGTTCAAAACCGCATCCGCCGCTCAGCGGCAACTGGAGGAAATTGAGCGTGCCCAAGCTGACAAAAGCCACGAGCAGATTGCCAGCATCGAAAAGAGCAAGCAGCGGTTCCGCAACAGTCTCAAGCAGATTCACAATGCCGACGACGCCTATGAACAATTCAGCTAACCATCACCTGAGGGCAAGACTGACCCAGGCCATCAAGCTGAATCGCATGGGCAATCAGTCCGCCGCCCTGCGCATCCTGAAGCCCTTGGCCATTAGTCACCCCCGCTCCGCGCCTGTCGCGGGATATCTTGGGGGCATCTACTTCGAAGCGGGACGCATCGACGAGGCAGTTGAGTGCTTCCGCCGCGCTAGCACCCTCTCGCCCAGATCCGAACTGCCATCCCTGGGCCTCTTCCACAGCCTCTGGGCCACTGGCGATCGGAATGGTGCCCTGGCCGAGATGCGACGATTCGTGTCCATTGCACCTTCGGCTGAATATGCCCGGCTCATAGAGGATCTGGCTGGAGAGGCCGCTTCCAAACTCGCCACCAGACCCCGGGCTACGGCATAGCGCCCGGCCTCACCGCGCCCGTATCGCGGACGCGCCCTTCACAGCATCGCCTGCCGGACCAACTCAGCCATACGCGAGTCGCGCAACCCGCCCACCATATCTCCACCTTCGTTTCTCAACACTCCGCACCCAAACACCAGGACATTCCCGTCCTTGACCAACCGCGGCGACTCTTGCACCTTCGCCAAACTCAATCCACCACTGGTCACCTGGACATTGAGGACATCTCCTGCCTTCAGCCCCAGCCGCTCACGAAACCCTTTGGGGATGACCACCCTGCCCGATTTGTCGATTCTGACTCGCATGGTTCGTTCCTACGCTAATTATGCCATTCTTGGCCCGGTGTGCCACCTGTCAAACCCTTTCCCGCATCCTCTTGTCTTGACCCCATCGCCCTCCCCCGTATCATCCCCCCACCGTGACTACCACCACCACACCCTCGCTCAAACAAACCTTCGCCGATCTTCGCTCCCGCCATCAGATCGGCCTGCTCCCCTTCATCCCCGCCGGCTATCCCGACCTCGCTACCACCCAAGCCCTCCTCCCTGCCCTCCAGCGCGCTGGCGCCAGCGCCATCGAAATCGGCATCCCCTTCTCCGACCCCATCGCCGATGGCCCAACCATCCAGGAAGCCTTCGTCACCGCTCTCGCTCACAAAATCAAGCTCACCGACATCTTCGCCGCCATCGCCGCCGCCCGACCCACCGTTTCCATCCCCCTGATCGCCATGATCAGCTACAGCATCGTCTTCCGCTATGGCCTCGACCGCTTCCTCACCGACGCCAAAACCGCCGGATTCAACGCCCTGATCCTCCCCGACCTCCCACCCCCCGAGGCCGAGTCCGTCTGCCATCGACACCATCCTCCTCGTCGCCCCCACCACCGCCCCCGACCGCCGTCAACTGATCGCCCGCCTCTCCTCCGGCTTCGTCTACTACATGTCCATCTCCGGCATCACCGGCACCCGCGACACCCTCCCCCCCGACCTCGAACCCAACGTCCGCCAACTCCGCCAGATTACGCAAACCCCTGTCTGCGTTGGATTTGGCATCTCCAAGCCCGAGCATGTCGCCCAGCTCGCCCCCTTCGCCGACGGTGCCATCGTCGGTAGCGCCTTGGTCAAGTGCATCAAGCAGCACCTCGCCGACCCCCCCGCCGCCATCCTCCAAGCCGTCGAGGCTTACTGCCGTGAGCTGCTCACCAAAGTCCGATAAGTCCCCCCAATCGACCCCTCCACAGTGCTTTATGCCCTATCGCCCACTACAATAATCCAAAGTTGTTCTAACCCCCCTGCCCCGAGAGTGTCTGATTTATGGACGGAGAGGCGAGACAAACTGACCCGGCAAATGAGAAGCCGAACGTCTCGCCTTCGGACGGCCAGCTCGTTCTGAAGTGCATCAATGGCGACCGCGCCAGCTTCGACCTGCTGATCGTCCGATATCAACGACAGGCCGTGGCCGTTTCGTATCGCCTCCTGGGGAATACCCAGGACGCCCTGGAAATCACACAGGACTCCTTCCTGAAGGCCTTCAGCAGCCTCAAGACGCTGCAAAAACCCGAGGCCTTTGGCGGCTGGCTGATGCGAATCGTCTCGAACCTGTCGCTGAACTACCGCCGCAGCCGAAAGCTGCGTACGCAGTTGCCGCTGGACGATCTGCTCGGCCCAACCGATGCCCGGCAAACCGAAACCAGTGAGTGGATGGCCCGGAACGACGACCCCGTCCATCGCCTCGAAAGCGAGGAAATGGGCGCCCAACTGAAAAAGGCTTTGACCCAGCTTCCCGAGAAGCAAAGGCTCGCGATCATCATGTTCACCGTCGACGAACTACCCCAGAAGCAAGTCGCCGAAGCTCTGGGATGCTCCGTCGAATCCGTAAAGTGGCATGTGTTCCAGGGCCGAAAGAAACTGAAGGAGTTGATGAAGGATTACCTCTAACCCCTCACAACCATGGAAAAGGAACAGCTCGAATTCGCGATCACCCAATACCTCGACGGCACCCTGCCGCCCGAGGAGCGGGCAGCCCTCGAGCAGGTTCTCTCTACCGACCCCACCGCTTGTGAACTCCTCGAACAATACCGCTCCCTGGACAACGCCCTGAAGCACGCATTGCCTCTCCCCCAGATCGACTTCAACCGGCTGGCCCAGAACATCTCCGCCGCGGTTGATCATCAGCAGTCGGCGGCCACCGCCATCGACGAACAGGCCGAGCTGGCCATCACCCATTACCTGGACGGGCACCTTCCCCCTGACGAGCACGCCGAGGTGGCCCGCCAGCTTCAAGCCAACCCCGCCGCTCGCCATTTGGCGCATGACTATGCCTCGCTCGATCGGCTCATCAAACACGCTCTGCCCCTTCCGAACCTCAACTGGGGACGGCTGGCTGAGCGGATTTCCGAATCCGTTGCCGACGCCGCCGAACGCGCCCGCTATTCGCTCGTCTGGGTCCGGCGGTCGGTCCAGCTCGCAGCCGCCGCGTGCATTCTCGTCATCGTAGGCCTGACCAGCCTGCTGCTGATAGACCGCCATCCTGGGAATGACAAACCCACGCAGGTCGCCAACCAGATCGTCAACATTGAGACGTTCGTGACCGACTCCCCCACCGGCCAGCCCATCGCTGACATCACCATCGGCGCAACCAACGACCTTGCCGACAGCAGCTACTCTTCGGCCGAGGTCGTCGGCCGCGCTTCCGCCCGGCTGAGCATCACCGTCGCCCAAGGCCTTGGCACCCCCTCAGACAACTCCCTCTTCCAGCAATGAACACCCCTGCCGACCGACGCAACGCCGCTGCATCCGCATTGACGTTCGCCGAGGTTGCTCTACAACTGATATGCTGTGCTCGTTTGACTCAGTCCCGGAGGCCCCTATGCGTCGTATGCGAAACCCACTGCTGATCGTCTTGACCGCCTGCCTGATCACTTCCAACGCCATCGCCCAGGAAACCTCCGCCCTGATCAACAAGGCGCTGGACGAGCAAGTCAAGCTCAGCGTCAACAAGACGCTCCCCGAAGCCATGGAAGCGATTCGCGAACAGACCGGCGTCCGTCTGGAAGCCAGCCCAGCCGTCTGGGAACTGCTCCCCTGGGGCCGCGATACCAACGTCAACGCCAAGATCGAGAACCACACCCTCCGCGAAGCCCTCACCTTCATCACGTGCAAGCTCGGCCTCACCTTCGTTCTTCGCGACGAAGCCGTCGAGATCCAGCCAACGCCCGCCCTCAAACGCCTCGGCCAGCGGGCCAGCATCCAGGAACTCCGCGCCCTGGATCTCCTCGCTTCAACAGCTCTGAACGCCAACCCCGGCCGCCCCACGCTCGTTGATCGACCCACCATTCGCCAACTCCTTGAAACCATCGACCTGAAGCTGGCCGCCACCAAGGACGCCGACCTCGGCATCGAAAACCGCCTCGGCGATGCTGTCGATCAGAACAAGACCGTCTTCGTTCCGCGTAACGCCACCCTCCTGGACGCCCTCGAATCACTGCCCAAGGAAACCAAGGCCACCTGGTATCCCTGGGGGAAAAGCATCCTCGTCGTCACCAAGGAAGACCGCACCCGCGCCCTCCTCGGCAAGTCGCTCACCATCCGCGTAGGACCCGGCGGCGCCGACCTGCTTCAGGTTTTCACCGAAATCGGCAGCCGCACCGGCGTGCCCTTCGAATATCAGCCCGGCGTCATGCAGGCGATCCCCGCCGAGGCCCGAACCATCCGCGGCATCATCGAAAACGTCCCCGCCCTGCAAATCCTCAGCAACATCTCCGCCGCCGCCGGTCTGCCTTACACCATCCAGGACGACAAGGTCCATGTTTCCGCCCCCGCCACCACCACGACCGGCTCCGGTGCTCGCAACCCCATCGTCGGCATGGTCCAGCTCGACAGCGGCATTCAAGTCCTGATCCCCGCTTCCGAGATCCCCCCCGATATCCGCGAATACCTCCGCTACAAGACCAAGAAAGCCCTCGGCAAGATCCGCGAGATGATGGAAGACGAGAACTTCAAATACACCCCCCCCGCCACCCAACCGACCGACAAAGACCAGGAACTGTGATGCAGTGTGTTGTTTGTCGTGAGCCCAACCCCGTACGACGAACAACACACTACAATCCACAACTCCTCTCCGTGCCCTCCGTGTTCCCTGTGAGCGTCGGCCTCCGCGGCGCGCATCGGCCTACAGCTTATGCCCCATCTTCGCCTTCTTGGTCTCCAGGTATCGCCGATTGTGTTCGCCCGCCACCACGATGATCGGAACCTCTTCCACCACGCTCAGCCCATACCCCTCGATGCCGTAGATCTTCTTCGGATTGTTCGTCATGATCCGGATCTTGCGCAGCCCCAGGTCGCGCAAGATCTGCGAGCCAATCCCATAATCCCGCTTGTCCACCGGAAGCCCAAGCTCCTCGTTGGCCTCAACCGTATCCAAACCCTTCTCCTGTAGCGCGTAGGCGTGGAGCTTGTTGGCCAGGCCGATGCCCCTGCCTTCCTGCCGCAGGTAGACCAGAACCCCTTTGCCGGCGGCCTCGATTATTTCCATCGCGTCCTCGAGCTGCGATCCGCAATCGCACCGCCCCGACCCGAAAATGTCCCCCGTCAGGCACTCGCTATGCACGCGCACCAGGACCGGCTCCTCGTGCACAACCGGCAGCCCCTGCGGGTCGCATTCGCCGATGCCGCCCTTGCACAACGCCAGGTGCGGCTGCGGGTCCACCGCGCTCTGGTACGCAAACAGCCGGAAACTCCCCCATTTCGTCGGCAATGTCACCGCCTCGATCCGCTTGACGAACTGCTCCCGCTTCAGCCGGTAGCTGATCAGGTCGGCGATCGTCGCCATCTTCAGCCCGTGCTTTGCGCAGAACTCCTCCAGCTCTGCGCGCCTGGCCATCTCCCCATCCTCTCGCATGATTTCGCAGATCACCCCCGCCGGTTTCAGTCCCGCCAGCCGGCACAGATCCACGCTCCCTTCCGTCTGCCCCGCCCGCACCAGCACCCCGCCGTCCCTCGCCCGCAGCGGATTGATATGCCCCGGCCGAAGCAGATCCTGCGGCTGCGCATCGTCCGCGATCGCCACTTTGATCGTCGCCGCCCGGTCCTTGGCGCTGACTCCCGTTGTCACCCCAAACCGCTTGTGCGCATCGATCGTCACCGTAAACGCAGTCCCAAGCTGCGCCGTGTTGTATTCCGTCTGGCTGTGCAGCCGCAGACGATCGCACTGCTCCGCCGTCAACGCCACGCACACCAAGCCCCGCCCGTGCGTCACCATGAAGTTGATCGCCTCCGGCGTGATGAACTGCGCGGCATACACCAGATCGCCTTCGTTCTCCCGGTCCTCGTCGTCAACCAACACGATCGGCCGCCCGGCCTTCAACTCCTCCATCACCTCTGGAATACTCGCAAACGGCATCGGTCAGACTCCAATTCTCATCCGGCCTTGTGCACTTGGTCCTGCGCACTCGACGCGGCCGCCAAACGCGCCTCGCGTAACTGCGCAAAACCCTGGATCACATAATCCAGGCACGCTGCCACCGCCCAAATGCACACCATCCACCACAATACGCGCACAAATCCGAGCCAGAAGCCAAACCACGCGGCAGACTCGCTCGGCGCCAGCAGCACGGCGATCACCATCGACAATTGTACGAGCGTACTCGCTTTTCCCAAGGGCCGCGGATGAATCGTGACCTTACCAACCAACGCCAGCAGTGTGATCGTCCCGATCGCAATGATCAGGTCCTTCCCATACACCGCCGCCACCACCCACATCGGTATGCAGAAATGCGCCGGCGCAATCCACTCAAAGCTCAGCACGATCACCGAACACGCCACCAGCAGCTTGTCCGCCACCGGGTCCAGAATCGCCCCCAGCTTGCTCGTCTGGTTCCATCGCCTCGCCAGGTAACCGTCCAGCTTGTCCGTGATCGCCATAACCACGAACACCGTCAGCGCCAGCCAGCTCGGCCGATGCGCCGCACGATTGCTCTCCAGCAGAATCGCCCACAAAAACACCGGCAGCAGCAACAGCCGCAAAAACGTCAGCCCCATCGGCCAGGTCAACGGCCAAACGCTCGGCGTCGTGTGAATCTGAATCTGCCGATCCTGCATACCCCGGAATTGTACAACATCGCTTTTTCATTTGCTCTTGCACATCCACACCGCATACTCATAACTTCATTGATTCATAGGGTCGCGTTTGCTTCGCCCGCCGACTTGCTGTTACAGTCCCGCCCCGTTGGTTATGGTTGTCCCAGTGCGGTCGCCAGCCGCCCGGATTCGCTGAAGTCCTCGATGCCGCAAATCGGCATCCTGTCCTAATAGGCGCGGGATGAGCTTGTACACAGAAGATTCCTCCGGTAATAACGGTCCGTCCATAGCAAAAGTCGAGCCGCCGCCCGGACCAGCGGCCGATCGCAGCCATTCCATCTACCCCCCAGGCGCCACCAACGCCAACTGGTTCACCCTTTTCAACTCCCTCTCCTGGCGAATCACCCTCGAGTCCCCCACCGTCCTCTACGCCAAGACCCTCGGCGCACCGAATACCATCCTCGGCATCATCACCGCACTCACTCCCTTCCTCTCCATCTTCCAGCTCTCCGCCACCAAGTACCTGCCCAAGTACGGCTACCGCCGCTTCATCCTCGCCGGCTGGGGCTCCCGAACCCTCTTCATCTTCGGCATCGCCGCCATCCCCCTGCTCACCCCCTTCTCCACCACCACCAAACTCGCCTTGCTTCTGTTCTGCCTTTTCGCCTTCAACCTCGTCCGCGGCATCGCCTCCGGCGCCTGGTTCCCCTGGATCTCCGAACTCATCCCCGAAGCCGTCCGCGGCCGATTCCTCTCCCGCGACCAGATCTTCAACCAGGTCGGCAGCATCGTCAGCCTGGCCATCGCCGCCACCACGCTCCGCGGCCATGCCCGTCCCTGGCAATTCTCCCTCGTCTTCCTCATCAGCGCCCTGGCCGCCACGGTCAGCCTTCTGTTCCTCAAACGCACACCCGATGTCACCGCCCCGGATAAACTCAAACGCTCCGGCCACCGCGTCCCCTGGGGCCACATGATCGCCTACCCCCCATTCCTCCGACTGATCGTCTTCAACGTCCTCTACGTCCTGGTCACCGCCGGAATCACCGCCTATTCCGTCGCCTTCCTCAAGGATGTCGCCAACTACAGCGAAGGCTCCATTCTCTGGCTTTCCCTCTTCCAGTTCCTCGGCGCTCTGCCCACCGTCACCCTCGTCGGCCGACTCTGCGACGCCGGCGGATCCAAACCCATCCTCATCGCCACCCTCCTGGCCTTCATGCTCATCTTCGGCGCGTGGTTCGCCATGGCCGCTCACGCAATCCCCTCCTCCCTCCTGCTCATCGGCGGCATCCAACTGCTCACCGGCATCGCCAACATCAACTTCCAGATCGCCAACAACCGCCTCATCATGGGCACCGTCCCCCTGATGGGACGCAATCACTTCTTCGCGCTCTTCACCGTCATCACCAGCTTCGCCGCCGGCCTTACACCCATCCTCTGGGGCGTCATCCTCGACGCCATCGCCCACCACGAAACACTCCTCTGCACACTCTCCTTCAACCGCTACAGCATCTACTTCATCGTCTCCCTGTTCTGTGCCGCCGTCGCCGCCATCTACGTCCCCCTTCTCGACGATAAAACCGCCCCCGCCTCGCTGCCCAATCACCCGCGGCAATTCGCCACGGCTCCCGAAACCTGATCAACAGCGCCTCGCCGACCCCCGAATCCCCCTCCCCGATCCCGTCACCACCGTCCGCCGCGCACTCGACGCCGTCGCCAACAAAGGCCCCTGCTGGTGGAACCCCGCCGGCACTTGATCACACCTCGACCGACTTCATCGAGCCAGCGTCGAAGCCAAACCCCGCCTCCTCGGCAATCTGGCCAAACGCATCCACCTCCACCTCCGTAAACACCAGCCCCCCAAACTTCTCGCTCAACTTCGCCCCGTTCGCCTCGATCTGCCCCGGCAACATCGCCCCGTCATTCCCATGCCCCAGAATATCCTCAAGCACCGCCTTCACATTTTCCTTCTGACTCCGCCCCGCCACAAAACTCCCCCCCGATATCGCCTCCGGCCGAATGCACTGGAAGAAAAAGCAGCACGTCCCCTTCTCCCCCGCCCCCACCTGGTCCCACCGATTCCGTATCGTCGGCAACGATCCGCCAATGTACGCCGCGTACAACTCGTCGATCAGCGACAGCCCATACCCCTTGTGCTGCCCGAACGGCAACAGCGACTTCACCTTCGCCGGATCGCGCGTCTC
>JAPLNB010000109.1 GCA_026693085.1 Planctomycetota bacterium
GCTTTGCATGGTGGCGATGGCAAGGGGATGGTCCGCGGGGCGGAACGTGGGAGGTATTCGGTTGCCAAAGAACGATCCCCCCGTTGTGGGAAGGCGAAGCGGGCAAGCCCCGCTCTGGTGTTGTGTACGCTCGGCGGGGGAGAATGTTCGGGTATAAATTAACTTTTTTGGCGATAGTTTGTGTGGGCGGCGGGTGCTGGTGCGGGAGTTTCGACAGAAAAAGCCGAAATTGGAGATGGGTTATAAGGAACGTCCCCGGTCACCCCCCCCCCAGGCTCACCCCGTTTGAACGACCATTTGAGGCGTTCTTGAACCATCTATTCCTAGCCCAGCTTCGCGCCCAAGCCGCGCAGCATCGCCCATGTATCCAGGTACTCTACGCCAAATGCCTTGCAGACATTGGGGATCAAAACCCTCTTGCGTGCTTCGGCTGAAAAAGTTTCATGCGTCACGACGATCAGGCCATGTACCTTGGCGTAGGCAACCAGCCAGCCATCCGCGCAACGGGCGAATTCTGCCTTTGCGGCTTCCATGAACTGTTCCTGCGCCTGCGCCCAAGCCATGATTTGTGAGTAGACAGTGATGACGGCGGGGTCATCCGTCGCGGCGAACGCCTCTGCAATGCTGCCGTTTGCCCATTTTGCCAGATCATCGTTACCCTTGAGCAGTTCATCTTTCACGCGGTCGATACTTTGAATCCGTCCAGTCTTCGCGCGTTCTTCCAGGCATTTCCAGAATCCCGGGGCGAAATCAAAAGGGTAATACTGCCGGAAGGCGGTGATGAAGACGTTTGCGTCCAGCAGGTATCGTGTGTCGGCCATGCCCTATGCCCCCCTCACGATAAGGGGGGCCGCGAAGCGCTCAAAGGTTTTCCCGTATAGCCCTGTCATTCGATACGCTTCGGTGTAGGCAAGCCTGCCCTCTTTCACTGCCCGTACAACGGCCGCGCCGAAACGAGTGCCCACACGCAAGTTCTGGTTGAGATAGAAATCACCTCCGCCCGGAGCCTCATCGGACTTACGCCGCTCGATTGCGCGATAGGTTTCGTAGAACTCAAAAAAGGCTTTTCGGTCGATCAGCCCGAGATCCAGTGCCCGGCGGGCGGCCACAATTTCACTGACCTTGAACTGCCGAGCAATTGCCTGGAAGGGTTCATCGTCATCTTTTACCGTTGGCCACGCCTTACGCAGGAGGGTCTCCGACACGAGGAACTCGGCCGCCACCTGGTTGCACGCATGCTCGGTCTTGTCCTGCGCTGGCATTAGCTGCCGCAAGTCGAAGGCGGCGCTGCTCCCGAAGAAGACGTGGGCCAACTCATGGGCGAGCGTGAACATCTGGGCGGCTTTGCCGTCGGAGTTGTTCACGAATACCAGTGGCGCATAATCGTCCACGAGCACAAACCCTCGGAACTCCGCAGGGTCCAGCTTGCGGTGAGTGCTGTTGCCGACGATGCCGTTCAGCTGCACCAGGATGCGGGCTTCCTCGATCGCCTCTCGCAGCCGGCGCAGCGCATCGGTCCATGTCTTCTCTCCCTTGGCCCAGTTCTCCTCAAACCCCAGCAATTGCCGCATTTTCTTGGCGACTGCTTCTGGAGGATCCCCAACGCGTGCGGACCGGACGAACGGCAAAGGTTCCTGGCCTTGGTCCTTCACATCGTCACGCATCCAGGCCTGGCGCAACTGCATGGTGTGGATTGTGTCCAGTAGTTCCGCGCTAGGCCTGTGTGGGCGCTCGCGATCGGCCGTGCGGAAATGAGGGATGGGCATCCGCTCTTCCGGGGGTTTGGGGAGGAAGAGAAATCCCAGCGGGGTATGCGTGGTTCTGGCGAACCCCTCCAACTGGTGCAGCGTCGGTTGCTTCTCGCCGCTGATCCAGTCGCGCAGTCTCGGAAAACCGGGCAGAACGTCTTCAATGGTCTGTCCCGATCGGTCCAGAGCCCAACGAAGAATGTCCTCGCTGACCGCAACCGTGCTCATCCTTTCGAGTCCTCTCGAACGTCAATCTTACCCATAATCATCACCGAAATCGGCGCGGAACGGTATTCACTGAGACGGGCAGTCGAACCTAGCCGTTGGCATCCGTAGTGGTAGACATCGTCAATTTCCTTGGGGCTGCGTCAAGATTTCGAATCCAGGCATGCAGGGTTCGCAGAAGAGCCGGCGAAACGGTTTTGCCTGGGCGAATCGCGGGATCGGGTGTTCTTCGGGGCTTCTTCGGGGCACGGGATCAGGTGAATGGTCCGCAGGGCGGGTGGTGGGTCTAACGCTGCGCGGGCGGCTTTGCTATGATGAGGTCATTCGCGAAAGGGCGATCGTCGGGGCGTGGCGGCATTGGGGTTTGACGCATGGGGGCTTGGGCAGGTTCCTGATATGGGACGGCGGCGAATTGGGGGGTGAAACATTTCTTTCCGGCGTACGACTACGCTGGTATGATCGTGGCGTGCGGTGTG
>JAPLNB010000110.1 GCA_026693085.1 Planctomycetota bacterium
CATTTCGGCGCCTACCTCCACCCCAATCGCCCCGGCTGGATCTACATGACCCTCACCGAAAGCGCCCCCACCTCCGGCCTCTGGCTCAGCAAAGACCACGGCAAATCCTGGTCCCCCATCGACGCCCTCCCCTTCGCCAACGCCCAACGCGTCATCATCGACCCCGCCGACGATTCCACCCTCTACGTCACCACCTTCGGCGGCAGCGTCTACCGCGGCCCGGCGGAGTGAAGGGGAAATCCACGAGACAACGCGTTCAAAGGTTCAAGGGTTCAAGGGTTCAAGAGTTCAAAATTCAAGGGTTCGAAGTTCAACGAATGGGGTGTGGGAAATGTCCGAGAAGGTGAGTTTCTTCGAGGATCTGGCGGTGTATCAGCGGGCGAGGGCGCTGGCCAACGAGGTGTACCGCGTCACGCGGTTGTCACCATTCTCTCGCGATTTTGGCTTGGTGGACCAGGTGCGCCGGGCGGCGGTTTCCGTTCTCTCGAACATCGCCGAGGGATTTGAGCGGGGCGGCAACGCAGAACTGATACAGTTCCTGTTCATCGCCAAAGGCTCGTGCGGCGAGTTGCGAGCACAAATGACCTTGGGCGCCGATCAACAGTACGTCGATGAACGCACCTCGGAACGTTTGGTGGGTGATTGCCGTCGCGTCAGCGCGATGCTCAGTAATCTGATCACATACCTGCGGAGTTCGGACTACAGAGGGCCGAAGCACGCGCCGCCGCGGATATCGGCGGAGCTGAAGGCGACCTTGGACAAGTACCGGTGCAAGTCGCCGACCAAAGCCGATCCCCGGGCTCTTGAACCTTGAACCCTTGAACGTCTATCGCCTGAGGCTCTTCCCCAAACACTCCCTCGCCCTCTTCCACATCTCCGCCGTCAACTCATGCCCCACCCCTTCTTCGATAAAGTACGTAAACTGCTCCTTCGCCCCCGCCGCCTCATACGCCTTCGCAATCGTCTTCACTCCTTCCCTCACTTCCTCAATCGGACTCCCACCATCCTTCTCCCCAAAGTTCAAATGCAGCCGCCGCGGCGCAATCAGCCCCGCAATATCCGGCGTGTCCCCATACTGGAACCACCCCGGCACAAAATTCGGAAAACAATGCAAAATCATCGTCCGATGAATCGCCCCATACGTCGGCAGACAGCAATTCCCCACCAACGCCTTCAACCTCGCCTCCCAAGGCCCCACCAGCCACGTATCCGTTGACCCCATCGAATGCCCATAGCACCCGATCCGGTCCTTCTTCACCTCCGCCCGCACGCACAAATAATCAACCGCCCGCCGCATGTCCAGAATGTTCTTCCACGCCATGCACTTCCCCGCCACCACATACCGCAAAAACGCCCACCGCTCATAATCCCCACCTTTCAGCTTCTTGTTCTGCCTCTCCCCAAAACACAACGCATCCGGACAGATCGCCACATACCCCTCTTTCGCCAGCGCCACCCCCGTATGATGCATCACGCTCCCCGCCAACCCCGCCGGCTCCACTTTCCCAAAATGATACGCCCCGTTGTGCTGATGCCAAACCGCCACCGCCGGCGCCGGATTGTTCGCGTTCACCCCATCCGGCACCAGCACATACGCCGGCACCCGATCCCCGCTCTCCACCTCATACGTCACCAACTCCAGCCGATACCCCTCCTTCTGCACCGTCTCCCTCACCACCGGCTTCAAATCGCAAGGCTCCGCCCACGCCCCCCCAAGGCATTGCAGCAATTTCGCCTTCAACCCCTCCGCCGTCGCCGGCTTCTCCACCCCCGCCGCAATCGCCGCAATCGCATTGGTGCCCATCATCATCGCCGCCACCGCCGTCTGTGCCAAAAACCCCCGCCGCGTTTCGCGCATACCAACCTCCCGACAAAACGAACCCCCCTGACAATACCTTCCCCCCGCCCCACATCAAGCGCCCAATCTCGCCTCCACTTCCCCCAACATCTTGAAATCTCCACCTCGTCATGTCATCATCCCCTCATCACTTAACCCGGGAGCCATATCATGATCGAGCTTGGCATTCACACCGACAACTGGCGGCCGCTTTCCAACAACTTCGAATTCGCCTGCGACAAAATCGTCCAGGTCGCCATCAAACACGTCGAATTCGCCGTCATCCATGGCCAATACTTCATCCAGGCCCTCGGCTACGACCCCTCCGTCTCCCTCCAATCCAACCCCCGCGCCATCCGCAAATTCCTCGACAAAAAAGGCCTCCAAGCCTCCCAGATCGACGGCGCCTACCCCATGATGGGACCCAACGGCTCCGCCTTCGGCGTCCAATACCTCCAGCAATCCATCCGCTTCGCCGCCGAACTCGGCTGCCCCATGGTCGATACCGTCGACGGCGCCTTCGAAATCCCAGGCTTCTCCGTCGAAGAGGTCTTCCGCATCACCTGCGACAACTACCGCCAGTGCCTCTCCTGGGCCGAGGACTACAACGTCATCATCAACGTCGAAACCCACGGCCCGTACACCTCCAACGCCGATTTCATGACCCGCCTCTTCCAATACTTCGACTCCGAATACCTCCGCTTCAACTTCGACACCGGCAACACCTTCATCGCCGGCCACGACCCCCTCACCTTCCTCAAACAGTTCCGCAAATACCTCGCCCACGCCCACATCAAGGACGTCTCCCCCCAACTCGCCGCCGCCTCCCGCGGCGAAGAAACCGGCATCGGCTCCTCCGTCGTCCCCGTCGGCGGCGGCGTCAACGCCGACCACATCAAAAACTGCCTCGCCTATCTCAACGAAACCAACTGGGATGGCGTCGTCTCCATCGAATGCCACGGCTCCGACGAAAACACCAAGTCCAGCGTCGACTTCCTCCGCGCCGTGCTGAAACAGTGATTCAATCCCCTCTTCCCCCTCTACCGGTACGCCTGGAGAGGGCCGGGGTGAGGGTTCGCGCATGGGACCTGCCCAACCAGGCCCCGCGCAATCACCGGCGCGCCTCCACCCTCTCAATCAACCCCGCCACCCTCTTCCTTCCGTACATATTCAACAACCACTATCCTCGTCGCGTATCATCTCCATAACAGGAGTACACCCCATGCCCACCCTCCGTTTCGCCCTTCTCACCATCCTCTTCACCCTCCCCTCCTTCGCCGCCGATGTCAAAATCATCCCCCTCCCCGACGGCGCCCTCGTCCCCGACGTCCTCGTCGATAAACGCCACATCGTCCATCTCGTCTACGGCCTCGGCGACAACGCCTACTACACCCGCTCCATCGACAACGGCAAAACCTTCTCCGACCCCATCAAGGTCAACTCCGAAGGCAAAGTTCAGCTCACCATGGGCGAGCGTGGCCCCAAACTCGCCCTCGGCGCCAACGACTCCATCCACGTCGTCTACGTCGATCGCTGGTCCCCCGGCGCCAACTGCTACGTCCGCCACGCACGCTCCCTCAACGGCAAAACCTTCGAACCCGCCCAGCAAATCTCCCCCATGCCCGCCGTCGATGGCGCCACCCTCGCCGCCGACGGCCTCGCCAACGTCCTCGTCTTCTGGCACGTCTTCCTCCCCCCGCAAGACGAAATCCCCCAGGCCCACTCCATCTACCTCTCCGCCTCCACCAACGACGGCCGAACCTTCGCCGATGCCCAACGCCTCAAACTCACCGACTCCCCCAACCTCGCCTGCTCCATGTGCATGATGCGCGCCCAAATCACCGACGGCCACGTCTATCTCGCCTTCCGCGCCGCCGACAACAACATCCGCGACTTCTACGTCCTCAAAAGCCCCACCACCGAAAACAACTTCATCGCTCTGCGTGTCAACGACGACAACTGGAAACTCGAAACCTGCCCCATGTGTGGCCCCGAACTCACCCTCGCCCCCGACGGCACCGCCATCGCCGCCTTCATGTCCCGCCACAAGGTCTACTTCGCCACCGCCGAACGTCCCTACACCAAATTCCGCCTCCACATCCCCACCCCCAAGTCTGAGAACGACGAGATCTACCCCGCCGCCTTCGCCAACGCCGATTCAAAAGTCCTCTTCCTCTGGCAAGTCGGCCCCATGTCCACCACCGCCCGCGCCACCGTCAAATACGCCCTCTACACCCTCGACGGCAAACCCCTCGGCGAAGAAACCACCCTCGGCACCACCACCTCCGCCACCAAACCCACCGCCTTCGTAGGCTCCGACGACAACTTCTACATCCTCACCACCGCCCGATGAAAACCGGGACGGGGACGGTTTTTCCGCTCGCTCTTTCCCCCTCGCCCGGTACTCCGGGAGAGGGTTGGGGTGAGGGCTTCCTGCTTACGCATCTTTTTTCCAGGGGGAATACGAAGGGGGAATACAAAGGGGACGGGAGTCATTGTTTCTCTTTCCGCGGCCGGCCGCGATTTCGGAAGGTGTGCTCCAGGCCCAGGGCGGCCGCGGTGCGGGCCTGCCAGCCACGTCGCCTCCCCTGAAGACCCGCCGAAAAGACCCTGCTCCCCCAAATGGCCTGATCGCCTCTTCTGCCGACCTCCCCCT
>JAPLNB010000111.1 GCA_026693085.1 Planctomycetota bacterium
CAAACCTCCGCAACGTCTTCTCATCGTCCAACACATTCACTTTCCCCCTCAGATTCTCCAACAACTTGCCCGTCCGCTCCAACACACCCCCAATCGCCTCCGCCGACCGCATTTTCCTCCCCAGCCGCTGCTCCTGCCTCCCCCAATCCTCTTCCACCATCTTCCGCAGCATCGCGTCATCCCCCGCCGCCTGCCCCGCGCGCACCCCAACCCCAATCACCAGGATCGCCGCCGCGAACATCCACCATTTGCACCACGCGCTCATAGGTCGCCTCCAACCTCTTTGCCCGCACCATCGTGACCTGCCCCGAAACCCGAAACCCGCAACCCGAAACCCGATCTCACCCCCCCAGATACGCCTTCTTCACATCCGAATGCTCCAACAACTCACTCGCCGTATCCGTCAGCATAACCCGCCCCGTCTGCAACACATATCCCCGATGCGCCACCGTCAACGCCATATGCGCATTCTGTTCCACCAGAAAAATCGTCGTCCCCTCCGCATTGATCTCCCGGATGATCTGAAAAATCTTCCTCACCACCAACGGCGCCAGCCCCAACGACGGCTCATCCAGCAGCAACAGCCTCGGCCTCCCCATCATCGCCCGCCCAATCGCCAGCATCTGCTGCTCCCCACCGCTCAACGTGCCACCCCTCTGCTCACTCCGCTCCGCCAGCACCGGAAACAGCCCAAAAACCCGCTCCATCCGCTCCCGCAACACCCCATTCGACCGCTCCTGATACCCCCCGAGCATCAGATTCTCCCTCGCGCTCAAATGCGGGAAAATCTGCCTCCCCTCCGGCACATGCGAGATCCCCAATCCCACCACCTCATGCGCCGCCAACCCCCGCAACTCCTTCTTTCCCTCCCACAGAACAGATCCTCCCTTCGCCTTGAGCAACCCACTGATCGTCCGCAGCAACGTCGTCTTCCCCGCCCCATTCGCCCCAATCAACGCCACAATCTCCCCCCGATCGATGCTCACCGATACCCCCTGCAACGCCGCAATCGCGCCGTATGACACTTCGAGATTGTTCACTGATAAGAGCATTGTTATTTGTTACTCGTTATTTGTTATTGGTTATTTGCCTCATAGGGCGACGTATGCGTGCTGTGAGCGAGTTCCGATACGCGTTTAGCCGCGGCTTCAACTCCTCCAGCAGCGGCTTGAGTTTCGTAGTCTCACCCGCCTGAACCAACCGCCGTCGATACGCTCGGCGCAGCCAATGTGTCGTCTCGTACAGAGATCCCCGAGCCATGTCAACGAATCGTCGATGATCGACATACGTCCCTCGCCCCGTCCCCTCCGCAATATTCGCCCCGATCCCATCCGCCGCCCGAACGAGCTGCTTCCCAACCGTATCCTGCGCCAACTGCCCCCACCGCAACACCATCTCCCAAACCATATCCGCCAGCGTCTCCGACAGCCGGTAAATCGCCAATCCCTCAAACCCCTTCTTCGCTGTGTTCGCCATGATATTCTCCCGCATAACCGCCAACCGCAAATAACCAATAACAAATAACCAATAACCAATCGCCGCAATTACCCAACCGGTTCGCCAAGATACGCCTCAATCACTTTGGGATCCGCCTGCACTTCCGCCGCCGTCCCCACGGCAATTGTTTCGCCATGATCCAGCACCGTGATCCGCTCGCAGATCGCCATCACAAGCTTCATATCATGCTCAATGAGCCAAATGCCTATGCTGAACTCATCGCGTATGAAGCGAATCAAGTCCATCAGCGCGATCTTTTCCTGCGGATTCATCCCGGCTGCCGGCTCGTCAAGCAGCAGAATGCGAGGACGCGTCGCCAAGGCCCTGGCGATCTCCAACCTCCTCTGATCCCCATACGGCAGGTTCTGCGCCAGCTCCTCCGACCGATTCGCCAGCCCAAACCGCTCCAGCAGGCGCATCGCCTCGTGCTCGTGCATCCGGTCTTCGCGCTGATGGTGGGGCGTCCGCAATATCGTCCCCCAAAAGCCATGGGTCACCGACTGATTAAAACCCACCAGCACATTCTCCAATACCGTCAACCCCGAGAACAATCTGGTATTCTGAAACGTCCGCGCAATCCCCAGCCGATTGATCTCAAATGGCCTCGCTCCCACCACCGATTCCCCCGCCAACCTCACATCCCCCATCGTCGGCTGATACACGCCCGTCGCCACGTTAAACGCCGTCGTCTTCCCCGCCCCGTTCGGCCCGATCAGCCCGTGCAACTGCCCCTCATCCAACTCAAAATCAAACCCCGACAACGCCCTCAATCCCCCAAACTGCACCGTCAGGTTGCTGATTTCCAATAACGCCATCGCCTCGCCAACCTCACCGCCCGCTCTGGACCGCGTCCCCGCCCACAGTCGTCGCCGCCGCCACCCTCCGCCACCGCAACAACTCCCTCCCGCCCAGCAATCCCTCCGGCCGCAACAGCATCATCAAAATCAACGCCAACGAATAAATCACCATCCGCCACTCGGCAAAAAAGCGCAACTGCTCCGGCAGATACGTCAGCACCGCCGCCGCCACCACCACGCCCGTTATGCTCCCCGAACCCCCCAAAACCACCATTACCACAAGTTCAATCGACTTGGTGAACCGAAACGACTCCGGCGCCAGGTTCCCGTCGTAGGTCGCATACAACCCGCCCGCCACCCCCGCGAAGAACGCCCCGATCACAAACGCCAAAACCTTGTAATACGTCGTATCAATCCCCATCGCCGCCGCCGCGATCTCATCTTCCCGCACCGCACGAAACGCCAGCCCCTTTGCCGAATACGACAGCCGCCAGATGCTCGCCACGCACACAATCGCCCCCGCATACGCCCAAAAAAAGCTCGTCCGGATCGGTATCGCATGCAGCCCGCTCGACGACCCGATCTCAAAAGGCCCGATCCGATCCGTCGTCACGATCAGTGTGTAAATGATCTCCCCAAACCCCAACGTCGCGATCGCCAGATAATCCCCCCTCAGCCGCAACGTCGGTATTCCCACCAAAAGCCCCGCCACCGCCGCCACCAACCCTCCAACGATCAACAGCGCCAACAGCGCCGCCTCCGCACCCGCTCCCGTCGGCGAAAAGTATTTCATCAGCGACCCCGTCGCATACGCCCCAATCGCCATGAACCCCGCATGCCCCAGCGAAAATTGCCCCGTGATCCCATTGATCAGGTTCAAACTCGTTGCCAGTATCACATTCAACCCAACCAGGATCAGAACCCGCAGGTAGTACTCATCCATTTGCTCCACGAGCACCCAGTCCAACGGCCACATCCCCGCCACCAGCACCACCAGCGCGCAATTCACCCCCCACGCCGGCACGCTCCACCCCCGCGACCTGGAGCCATCATCCTTCACCAATCACCTCCGAAAACGAACCGCGAATAACCAATAACAAGTAACCAATAACGAATAACCAATAACGAATAACCAATAACCAATAACAACCCTACAGCTTCTCCGCCTCATACCTCCCCAATATTCCGCTCGGCCTCACGAGCAGAATCACAATCAGAACAACAAACGCCACCGCATCCGAATACGCGCTCGACAAATATCCCTTCACAAGTGTTTCGATCAACCCGATCACCAATCCCCCCACAAACGCCCCAGGTATGCTCCCAATTCCACCCAACACCGCCGCCACAAACGCCTTCAACCCCGGCATCAACCCCATCAATGGCCTCACGTCATACCGGATCGCATCCACTACCCCAGCCACCGCTGCCAACGCAGACCCCAGCATGAATGTGAACGAAATCGTCCGATTCGTATTGATCCCCATCAGCGACGACGTGTCAAAACGATACGACACCGCCCGCAACGCCAGCCCCTGCCGCGTCCGCAACACCACCCACGCCAACACCCCCATCAACCCCAGCGACAACCCCAAACTCAGCAAATCCAAATTGCTGACCGTGACCACGTTGTCAGGGCCGCCCATCGTCCACCGCACCACCGTCTTCGCCTCAATCACCGCCGGAAACGCCTCCGGCGTCGGCCCAAACACATACCGCGTCTGCGCTAAATTCTGCAACAACAACGACACCCCGATCGCCGTGATCAACACCACCAGCCGCGGCTTGTTCCTCAACGGCCGATAGGCAAAAAACTCAATCGCAAACCCCAACACCGCGCACGCCCCCATCGCCCCCCCGAATATCACCGCCAACGCCCCCCACACCGGCCAACCCCAGGGGGCAATCCCGATCGCGATCCAATACGCCACCACCGCCCCCATCATGTAAACCTCGCCGTGCGCAAAATTGATCAGCCGCAGCACCCCGTACACCATCGTGTACCCCAGCGCAATCAATGCATAGGTCGCCCCGATCGACAACCCATTGATCAGTTGCTGGGTCAGGTAATCCATATCCGAGATGCCACGCTGCTCCCCAACTACCCAGGCTCGATCGTGTCCGCTATATGCGTCTTCCCGCCCTTCAATTCCAGCACAAACGCAGGCTTCCTGGCGTTCCGCTTCTCATCGATCGTGATCGTCCCGCTCGCCCCCGGAAAACCCTTCGTCGCCGCCAGCGCATCCCGAATCGCCGCCGGCTCCGATTTCCCCGCACGCTTGATCGCGTCCATCATCACCATCCCCGCGTCATATCCCAATATCGCCATCGCGTCCGGCGTCCTCGCATACTTTTTCTGATACGCCGCGATAAACTCCCGCACCGCCGGCCGCGGATCGTCCGGCGAATAATGATCCGTATAAAAACACCCGTCCATCACCGCACCGGCTGCCAGCGTCGTCGGGCTGTCCCATCCATCGCCCCCAAAGAACGGCACATTCAACTCCAACTGCCTCGCCTGCTTCACCACCTTCACCACGTCCGTGTAATACCCCGGCAAAAACACCGCGTCAGGCCCCGTTGCCTTGATCTTCGTCAACTGTGCCTTGAAATCGTTGTCCCCCTCCCGAAAACTCTCATCGGCCACGATCGTTCCCTGGTATCCATCCTTGAACCCCGCCGTCAGCCCCTTGCTGTAATCGTTCGCTACATCCGTGAAAATCGCCACCTTCTTCCATCCCCTCTTCTCCGCAAACTTCGCGCAAACCCCCCCCTGAAAATCATCCGTGAAACAAATCCTGAAAATATAATCCCCAACCTGCGTTACCGTCGGATTCGTGCTCGCCGGCGACAGCATCGGAATCTTATACTGCTGACACACTCCGCCCCCCGCCAAACTCCGCTTGCTTGCTACTTCCCCGATCACCGCCACCACCCGGTCGCGGCTGATCAGCTTCTGCACCGCCGTCACCGCTTCATTCGCATCCGACCGGTTATCCTCCGAAATCACCTTAACCTTCTTCCCCAGCACCCCGCCCTTCTCATTGACCTGCTCGACCGCCAGCATCAACCCCTCATGCGAGCTTTGCCCGAACGTCGCCGTCGCGCCCGTCATCGACGCAAACTCCCCAATCAGTATCTCGCTGCTGCTGCCCCTCTGCCCCTTATCCTTGCACCCACCCACCAATCCCCAAACCCCCACCGCCAACACCATCCACGTAATCCATTTCATGGCAAGCTCCGAAATGCGCCCCGGTTCCGCCCGAATGTAGCACCCCCCCCAAGCCCACGCAAGCCACCCACTTCCACACCCCGACACTCCCCGACCCCTTACCCCTCTGCCTCTCCGTGACATTTCCCCGCCCGCTCGCTACATTCGCTACTCGTACTTCCGTTTCGCTCATGGGAAAGGAGTCAGTCATGTCCCGCAAAGCGTGGCCCGTCGCACTCGCCGCGATCGGTCTGGCCGCCAACGTTTACGCCCAAGACCCCACACCCGCCACTCCCGACGACCCCACCCCCTTCAAACTCCCCGATCACCAAGACCCCAACCCCCTCAAACTTGCCGAAGCCCCCGCCGACCAATCCGTCTACGCCCTCCCCACAGGAACCTCCCCAGACCAGGGCATCAACCTCGGCGGCGTCAACATCGACATGACCATCACCTACCTCACAGACTACCTCTACCGCGGCGTCAACGTCGGCGAACAACTCAACCCCGGCACCGGCGTCTCCAACGCTAACTTCCAGTTCAACGGAACCCTCATCTGGAACCTCGGCCCAAAACTCCCGCACCCCTTCATCGGTATCTTCACCAACGTCCTCTCCTCAGACTCCATCTCCAACTTCCAGGAAGTCCGACCCTTTTTCGGCGCCGAATGGCGCATCCGCCCCTTCATCATCGCCGGCGGCAACAATAGCTATACCTACCCCGACCGCTCCAACAAAGACACCAACGAAGTCTTCCTCAAAATCACCCTCGACGACTCCGTGCTCCTTCACTCCGACCAACCCGTCTTCTCCCCCTACGTCTACGCCGCTTACGACTACGACCTCTACGACGGCTGGTACGTCGAAGCCGGCATCAAACACGACTTCGTCTTCGAGAAGCTCGGCCTCGTCGTCACACCCGTCCTCAATATCGCCTACGTCGCCAACAACGCCTTCTTCGCCGGATTCACCGGCAAAGACACCGGCTTCCAACACTACGACGTCGGAGCTACCTTCAAATATTCCCTCAACCTCCTCCTCAACATCCCCCAACGCTACGGCCAATGGTCCGTCAATGGCTACCTCTTCTACTCCGACTCCATCAGCGACAAACTCAACGCCGATACCACCATCTGGGGCGGCGTAGGCATCGGCTTCGCCTACTAACCCCCCCCACACAAATAACTATTAACAAATAACGAATAACGAATAACGAATAACCCCCCCCTTCCGCGTCCTCATCGCCTCTGCCGTAAATTCCCCTACTTTCCCGCCAACTCCCTCATCGCCCTCGCCCGCTCCATCCCCCTCTGCCTCTCCTCAAAACTCTTCTCATCCACAATCCGCTTCCCCGCCGCCTCCGCCATCGCCGCCTCCGCCTCCTTCACTTCCAGCCCCTCCGCCCCTCTCGCCTCCTGCGTCAATATCACCAGCCGATCCCCCTTCATCTGCGCCACACCGCCATCAATCAAGAAATACTGCTTCTGTCCGTCCGGGCGATCCAGACGCAACGCCCCAACCCCCAGCTTCACCAGCATCGGCGCTCGCCCCGTCAACACCCCCATCGACCCATCATGCGCCGCCACGATCACCTGCAACACCATACCTTCAAACGCCTGCTTCTCCGGCGTCACCACCGTGCACTCAAATGCCATATTGACTCCTGTCCGGCCAGTCTAGACCCACCCCCGCCCACCCGTCAATTCCCTCTGCTGCCCCATCCAATTGTCAATTGGCAACTCTCAGATAGTAACCGTCAATTCAAGCCCCCCCAATACGCCCGCGCCCGCCCTCCCCCTTTCTCTGTTTCCAGCATTTTTCTCTCCAACAGGTGACACACACCCCGCCCTGCATAGTATAATCACATAGAAATAGAATCGGAACACCCACCGCGCCACTCGCGCGGTGGGCGTGCTTTTAGGGACCGTTCTACTGACGGAGTGTTTCATCATGCAGATGGTCAGTGCCCAGGAAAAGGTCGCCCTCGAGAAACGCCGCGAGGAACTCTTCAAGGAACAGATCGACGTCCAGGAGCGCATCCGCAAGGCCGCCGCACTCGGCGACCTCTCCGAAAACGCCGAATACCACTTCGCCAAAGAAGAGAACCGCGCCATCCAACACCAACTCGCCGAGCTTGAGGCCAAGCTCAGAAACGTCGCCGTCGTCTCCAACGAACACGTCCCCGACGACATGGTCTTCCTCGGCCACACCGTCAAGCTCCTCGACCTCTCCGACGACACCGAACAGCTCGTCCGCATTGTCGGCGACGTGCAATCCCCCTCCGCCGACTCCGACATCCTCCCCGTCTCCGTCAACAGCCCCATGGGCGAAGCACTCATGAAAGCCCGCGTCGGCGAAACCATCCGCGTCAAAGCCCCCCGCGGCACCCTGGAATTCAGAATCCTCGAAATCGTCCAGTGACCCGCTCCCTCCCTCTTCCTCCCAGCCAGAGGGCCGGGGTGAGGGTGGGAGACTTCGATTACCAATCGCTCCCCTTCGCCAACTCACTCTTCCCCCTCGCCCGCAACTCCTTCCCTCCCCTCGCCCAGTACTCTGGGAGAGGGGAGGGTGAGGGCCTCCTTATTTTCTCGGCGAGCCCCTATTCTACAGCAATTCCTTGCATCCCCAGATTCCACCCATTACAGTCCCGTCATCCAGTGGGCCTTCCCCACGAAAAGCCCCTCGATAAGGGCTTCACCATCGCCTCCGAACCATCCGACCTCCAAGTCCCCCCACCGCCATCTGAGCACCAAGGGCGCAGCATCCGAATGGGGCGGCCGGATTCTCGGGCCTTGGCATCCCCTTCACATACCTCGACGTGTGTGCCGCGCGACGGCCATCCGCAGGCGACGCTCCCTCAGCGCATTCACCAGCCAATCCGGCAGCCAACGCTTGGCCAGCGCCCCCGCATGTCCTTTTAACGTGGCAATGAACGGCGTGGGATTGATCGGTTCGGACATGGCCTCCGGCCATAGGTGCCGGATGAGCGCATCGTATACCCGATAGCGAGGCCCGGTCCTATACTCAGCGGGCACGCCCAGTAGCGTCGTCAGCAGTCGCCGGTTATTGAACGGCGCGATCTCCTCGATAGCAACGTCCTGTTCCGCCGCGAACTGGCAACCCCACCGGCCCATCCGCTGTTCCCAATACATCATGTCGAGGATCTGGAAGCCGCCAACGCGGCAACAGTCCAGCGCCGTCTTCCACCGCGTCAGCTCCTGGACTGCAAAGCGGCTCTTGCCGTATCCGAATATGCCGGCCAGTCTGTCCGGCTTCAAATCCCGCTGGTCCATCCAGCCGTGCTTGTCGTAGAAACTCCGGCACACCTCGCTCACGTTTCCGGTGAGGTTGGTCCACTTGTCCCCGCGACGCCACTTTGCATAAATGTTCCGCACCTTGTTCAGTTTCCTGGCCCCGGTGACATTCCGCCGCAGCAGGTCGAAAAACCACTCGGGCGGATCCTCGCGCGAATCCTCGACCTCGAACTTGAAGCCCAGTTTCGCGGATAGTCGCTTCGGCACCCAGATATCCGCGTTGCTGTCCGCGAGGTCGCCCATTTTATCCACAGAACACGCTATCGATCCGATCAAATCCCGGCTGGCGGACAGCAACACGCGGGTGTCCCAACCCGCCGTCACCGGGAGCGTCAACGGCCCCCGATGGCTCGCCGCCTTGATCGTGCCCTTCAATAGCGCTGCCGCCACCGGAATGGCTTCTTCCACTCTGATCGCACGCAGGTCCTCTCGCGGGAAATACCGTACTGTTTTCCCGGAGTTCATGTCCAAAGAGTGGTTCGGCGTCAGGTGAAAACACTCTGCATACGGCGTCCGATCCCCAACCCACGGGCCCTCGAGGTCCGAGAAGACCTGCGAACCGATGAACTCGTTCAGCAGCGGGTCGGGATCCGGCCGCAATGCCGCATTCGCCGCGATGATCTCCGGTTGCGAACCGCACCACAGCCCCGCCTCGCCACGATGGTAGTGAACCTGCCTCAGCCCACACGGATCGTTGAACAGAACAAAGTCCGTGGAATCTCGGTACAGCAACACCCATCGTCCCGACAGGCTCTCCGTCGCCTCGATCACCTTGGTGATGCTGCGGCCGCTATCGGCAATCGCTCGCAGCACCTGCGCCGAGTCTCTTTGCGGCTGCGTCGGGTCCAGCGCACACCCGATCAGCACCAACAGCGCTCCGCCAACTTCGCACGTGCAGACCTCGAGGTCAGGGTGCGTTGACAGCGTCAGACCTCCGCCTACCCCAAACGTCTTCCACTGCTTGGTGGGATCAAACGCCCTCGGCCCCAGCACGAATTGTCGCCTATAAAGTAGATGCTCCTGCCCGTCTATCACGCCGCACCTCGGGTCAACTCAACGTCTTGATGGTATTCTGCAATGGGACGTCTCCCGTACGCCCAGCCCACAACTCCGCATCTGCCATGTCCATTGGGGTGGACTATACATGGGGCGTGCGAACGCCACAATAGGCTCCGTGTTTGCTATTGCACTCGAGTGGCCGAAGGCGGGCGTGTGGACTTGAATTGGTGTTCTGTACCCGCCATGAGCCCCGCGATGTTCGTGTGATGCCGCAAGGTGACCAAGGCCGCGACCAGCACCGGGAAAACCAGCAGAAGCCGCTGGCCGAGCGGGTCCCACCGTCGCGGCAATGCGAACAGCAGATAACACAGCGGAAACGCCAGCGACGCCAGAATCGATGCCAACGACACGTATCGCCAGACGACGAAGATGATCAGCCAGATCAGATCGGCCACCGCCGCGCCGAAGACGCCGACTTGGGCGACCTCGGCAACGCCGACGCCGACTTGGGCGACCCCCGCCGCGACATCGAGTTCCACGAGCAGCGCCTCGCCATCGCCCGCGAGATCGGCGACCGCCTCGGCCTCGCTCAAACACGCTGGAACCTCGGCCGTCTCCTCGCCCAGCAAGGCAACCTCCCCTCCCCTCCCCATCCCAACCTTCATCCGTCACCCCCGCCGCACCCACGCCCAACCAAATCCCGCCAACTACCTAATTTCCAGCCAACATTTCTATCGCCAGATCGTACTGAGTAGGGTGCACTTTAGCGCACATTGGATTTGCAGGATTTGCAATTGTTCTTTAACAACCGAATACGCCGCACCGACGCCCACGGACCTTGCCCCATCGGTTTCCCAGTCCCCGCCATCCCGCGAAATTCGAATCGCCATTCGAAAATCGCCATTCGAAAATCGAAAATCCCCTAACCCCCGGTCGCGCCAACGGCCCCCCAAGACCACCAGGGGGAGCAAAGGGGGGGAAAAGGGGGGGAAAAGGGGGAGAAATGGGTGGTTTCCGGGTGACTTTCGGGGGACTTTCGGGGGACTGCCGGGGTATTCTTTCCGAGAGACCCAAACCCGAAACTCGAAACCCGAAACCCGATTTCTACTGTGGCGGCTCCACCTTAATCACCTGCGTCCCCCCCTCCCTCACCACCACCCACACCACCACATCCTTCGGACTGCTCTTCCTGAACTCCAAATACTGCGACTTGAATTCACCCAAACCCTCCACCGGCACGCTGTTAAGCTCCTTCACGAAATCCCCAATCTTCAGCCCCGCCGTCGCCGTCGCCGAGGCCTGCCTCACATACGCCACCACCACCCCCTTCGTATTTGCTGGCAGCCGCTTCACATACGTATCCGCAAACACCACCTCCCGCACGCTCACCCCCAAATCGTCCGCATAAAACCGCTTCGCCAGATTCGCCCCCTTCGGCTGCTCCTCCAGCAGCACCGATACCTCGCTCTCCGGCTGGCCCTTTCCCCTAAGTACTGTCAATTTCACAACTTGACCAACCTTCATACGCCGAAGCTTCCTCACCAGGATCTGCGGCGTCTCCGCCGGCTCATCCCCTCGCTCCAATCCTAAGCCATTGAGCTTAATAACTTTATCCCCTTGCCTCATCCCCGCCTTCGCCGCTGGCGCATCCGGTATCACATCCCCGACCATCGCCACCGGCACCCCCTTCAGATTGTAATACTCTGCCACTTCTTTACTTGGGCCTGTCAACTGCGCCCCCAACCACGGAATCGCCAACGGCTTGCCCGTCGGCGGGTCCGCCAAACTCGCCAAAAAATCCCTCGCCGGCACAAACAACCGCGGAGGCGCCGTAACTGCCTGTAAATCCTCTGGGTTACCCATCAACAGAATCGACTGCCGCGCCTGAAACGGCACCAGGCCAATCGCCTTCCCCTCTGCGTTGAACACCGGCGACCCCACTCCCGCCAACCCCCCCGGACTCACCAACACCTGCGGAATCGGCCCACGCAGCACCGCCGACACGATCGCCTCCGCATAAAATGCCTTAAACCCTGCTTCCTTCGGTAGTAACCCCACCGACACCACCGACTCCGCCACCTTCACCGCCGCATCCTCAAAGTGGATCGCCACCCACTTCTGCTTCTCCTTCGCCTTCAAAAACGCCAACTCGGACCTCTCATCCCGTCCCAAGAACGCCGCCGCTACCTCCTGCTCGTCATCCCCCGGCAGAATGATCTTAAACGCTTTCATTTGCTCATCCGGCAACCCAGTCGGAAACAGCGCCAACGGGGTGACAACTACCCCCTCCTCACCAACCACCACCCCCAACCCCGTGAACTCCCGCCTCCCATACTCCCCCTCCATCGTGTATTGCACCGCCACCAGCGACCTCTGGACCCGCTCATACAACTTCTGCGCCTCCCCAACCGGCAACGCCCAAACTCCTCCACACATCCCCAGCACCATCGCCACCACGCAAATCATCCGCCGCATAGGTCACCCTTTCCCCACAAATAACTATTTTGTAACGACTAATACGAAATTTTCATCACCGCCTGCTGAATCGTGCGCTGTCTGACGAGATCCACCAGCACCGCGTCATCCTTGCGCTTGGCCGACTCCTCATACAACTTCGCAAACGCCTCCAGATCATCCACCGCCTGCTCATTGATCCGCGTCATCACATCCCCCGGCGCCAGATTCGCCTTCGCTGCGGGATATCCCGGGTTCACGCTCGTGATCACAACTCCTTTTTCATTCTCCAATTGTCTCGCATTCGCATACGCCCGGGTCACATCGCGAACTGTGACCCCCCACGCCGCAAACTCCCTTTCTTCCCCCACGGAACTCTGAAGTTTCTCTGTTTTCATCGTCCGTGTGATAACCTCTTTCCCGCGTTTCAGGTTCAGCGTCACTTCACTGCCGATCGCCAAGTCGCCAATCCGCTTCCGCAGCCCGGCGATCTCCTCCGGAAACCGCGCATTGGTCGCCTGCCCGTTCAATTCCAGCAGGATGTCCTCCGGATGCACGCCGGCCTTGTCCGCTGCCGATCCCCGATCCAGGTTCTCGATCAACACGCCCCGGTTGATGTCGATATTGTAAAACTGCTCAAAACCTTGCAATGGCTTGAGCTCCATCCCCAGGTCGCTTCGTTCGACGCATCCCTTCTTGCCCGGGGTTGCCGTCGCCAGGATCTTCGCCACCACCTCTTTGGCAATGTCGATCGGAATCGCAAAATTCAGACTCTGCCCCGCCGCCCGCGTGTTGATCCCCACCACCTTGCCCGACATATCGACCAATGGCCCGCCGCTGTTGCCGGGGTTGATCGGCGTATCCATCTGGATCCAGTTCGCAAAATCCCCCGTCTCATACTGATTGATCCGATAGCGCTCCGGATAAAACGTCCGATCCGTATTCGACACGACCCCCAGCGTCAAAGTCCGCGCAAATCCGAACGGGGTGCCGATGGCCATCACATCCTGCCCCGGCAGCAGACTCTTGCTGCTCCCCAGGTCGGCATGTTTGAACGCGATCCCCTTGGTTTTCACCGCCTCCATATCCATCTGCACCACCGCCAGGTCCGTCCAGTGATCATCCCCAACCAACTTCCCCGGCACGCGTTCCTTGTTGTCCAGGGTCACGTAAATCTCTGCCGCCCGCCCTGCCACGTGGAAATTCGTCAGCACATGCCCCTGCTCATCGATGATCACTCCCGATCCGATCCCCCCCAGCAACTTCCGCTTGCCCTCCGCAAACGTCTCCTGCTTCACATCGATTCTCACGACCGCCGGGAACACCGCCTCGGTTACTTTCGTCACCGCCTCAGGCGTCGCCGCCGGGTAGGGGGGTACCGCCGTATTCTTCGCGCATCCACCAACCCCCATCCCAACCGCCATCCACAACCACATTCGCCAATTCATCCTGCCACGCTCCCTTTCTTGCTTATTCTCCGCGTAACAGCCTCGCTCAGCCGCCAACTCCTGTAGCATCTCCAATTCTCTGTCCGCTGGCAACCATCCGCCCAATATTCCTCCCCGGAACCGGAACCGCTGGAATTTCGCCCCCCTCACGCTACCATCCCCGCTTTGGTACACGCTCAGGTTTTCATCCCTGGGCTGTCTGTGGCATGACTCTCACAACGCAGGATTAATCATATGTCCTTCCCCTCCGGCTCCGTCTCGTTCCGTCGTTTCGTCGTCACCGGGCAACATCCCAAATCCATCGACCAGTCCCAGCTCGATGGCCTCACCGAGTTTACCCTCAAGGAATCCGAATACACGCCCGAGGAAATCGAATACGGTTGGTCCGGCGGCCGCCATATCTTCGATTCCAAATTTTCCTTCGAACACAACGTCTTTGCCGACGCCCTCCACTTCGCACTGCGCATTGACACCAACCGCGTTCCCTCCGCACATAAACACGCCTACCAGATCATCGAAGAAGAAAACACCGCCGCCGCCAACCCCTCAGGCCAGATCTCCAAGCTCCAAAAACGCGAAGTCAAAGACGTCGTCCGCCGCAAAATCGACGAAGACCTTCGCTCTGGCCGATTCCGCCGCTCCAAACTCGTTCCTATTCTCTGGGATTTCCCCGGCCACACCCTCTATTCTCCCGCCTCATCCTCCGACTGCGAGAAACTCTTTGAAATCTTCGAACGCACCTTCTCCCTCACGCTCGACCCTCTCTCGACCGGCTCCATCGCCCAACGCTACTTCGAGAAACACCACAAGAAGCGCGACTACGAAGACCTTCGCCCCACGCGCTTCGTCCCCGGCCCCGAAGGCGAAAACCAGCACCCCGAATACCCCTGGTGCCTCAAAGGCCCACAGCCCAAAGACTTCCTCGGCAACGAATTCCTGCTCTGGCTCTGGCACCACATCGAAACCCACGGCGGCACGATCAAGACCGACGAGGCCAACGACGTCGCCATCGTCCTCGACCGCTTACTCGAGCTCGACTGCGCCTATGGCCAGACCGGCAAGGACTCTCTCCGTGGCGACGGCCCCACCCGCATGCCCGAAGCCCGCGACGCCCTCCGCTCCGGAAAACTCCCCCGCCGGGCGGGCTTCCTCCTTGAAAATGGCGGCCACCAATTCCAATTCACCCTCGCCGCGGAGTCGCTGGCCCTTTCCAGCGTGGTATTGCCGGATGTCGAAGAAGCCGAAGACGGCCGGGTCCTTTTCGAAGAGCGCATCGCCATGCTGCGGGAGCTTTCCAAGGGTATGGATGCGTTGTTCCACACGTTTCTGAAACTCCGCACGACGAGTTGGGAATCCCAAGTCACGTCGATTCGGAACTGGATTCAGAAGGCGTCGAAACACGCCGCGGCGTGAGATGCTGATCGTTACCCCTCGGTATTGATAGCCAACTGCAGAGCCCGCGGGATTCCTCGCCCAAGCGCCAGTCAACGGCGCACGAACCACCCGACGCAGGAACGTATATCCACAAGATCGCACCCGTCGCGTTTTCCTAACCGATCACAATTAATCATTATGTGGTAGATCAAGCCGCACACCGAAATAACCGCGATCACCAGACCCACGGTCCCATCGTCCAACGATGAGGGCTTTGCAGGTTGCGGTAATTCTGGGATGGCCCGCTTTCTTGAGTTGCTTCCGGTAGGCACGCGCATTCTCTCGATCGAGGTACCCGCATACTCGACCATGGATCAAGACTTGGACCGCTTTCGGATCGTAGGGATTTGAATCCTCAAGAACGAGCACCGCATCGACAACCTTTTCGCACCCATCTACGGTACGGGCGCCCGCGGCCGTCTCAATTGCGTCTTGATAGTTCGACTCGCCGACTACATCGACGCCGAAATCTCCAGGGCCTGGGAGCGTCGCGTCAACGCGAATGCTCCGAGTGCCACTACCTGTGAGCCAACTGAGAAGCCCCATAGATGACTCGGCTTGCCGACTCAGTCCGGCGCTAGAACATGTGGGGCGGGAAAAGCGGGACAGGTGCGTTTTCCCTTCCCCGCCGTCTGCATTATGATCTTACTATGCCTCGCACCGCACGCAAGGCCCCCGGCGGGGTGCATGACCGTCCCTGCGCCTCATCCCGTCGGCTGGCGGAGCTTGGCGCGGTTGCGGCCGACGGCGGGAGCGCGCGGACGTCGCTGGTGGAATGCCTCGGCCCGGCCATCTTGGCTGAGGTAGGCGGCG
>JAPLNB010000112.1 GCA_026693085.1 Planctomycetota bacterium
AACACCGCCAAACGCCTCTCTTCACAATTGTCAATTGGCAATTGGCAATGATCAATTGTCAATTTGATCTCCCAACGCATCCCCCCCAGCACATCCCCCCCCTCCACCACATGCATCCTCTCCCTCCGCCGCAATATCTCCTCCACCCCTCTCCGCCTCATCGCATTCATCACACTCTTCGGCACCATCACCCCCCCACCGCTTAGCTCCACCTTCCCCAACTCAAACGGCGTATTCCCCAACCTCCCCAACTGCTCCCGCAACACCTCCACCGTCACCGGAAACTTCTCCGCCCTCTGCATCGCCTCTTCCGACTCAACGCAAACCTCCCGCCCCCCCTCATCCCTCACCACCAACTCCAATTTCTCCCCCACCCCCACCTTCACTCCAAAATCCAACCTCTCCCGCTTCGCCACCACATCTCTCGAATACGACTGCCCCAGCCGCTTCCGGATGATCGGATCATCCGTCTTCCACACAATCGCCCCACTCGCCACCGCCTCCAACTGCACATCCCCCCGATAGAAAACCACCTCAATCTCCCGCTTCCCCCTCGCCGCCACTTCCATCCCCCTTCCCCCCTGCTCATCCTGTTCCGGATGCCCTTCATCAAACACCACCCCATCCCCCGCCTTCAGCGCCGCCCCTCCCTCCACCTTCTCCACCAACCCTCGCGATGTCTTCCCGCCCACCGTCCCAATCCGCACTCCCCTCGACTTCGGAAACCGCGCATGCACCAGCTTCTGATGATCCGCCCCATCCAAAAACCCATGCGTAAACCCCCGCGAAAACGACTGCGACAGCTCCTCTTCCTGCTGCCGTGAAATCTCAAACTTCTTCCCCCCAATAGCCGCATCCACCGCCGCCCGATACGTCTGCGTCGCCGCCGCCACATACTGCGCGCTCTTCAATCTCCCCTCGATCTTGAACGCACAAACCCCCAGCCGCACCAGCTCCCCAATCAAATCATGCGCCGCCAGATCCTGTGGCGAAAGCAAATACGCCCTATCCCCCATCTCCCGCTTCTGCCCATCCACAATCAACTCATACGGCAATCGGCAAGCCTGCGCGCACTGCCCGCGATTGGCCGACCTCCCCCCCAGCGATTCGCTCGTCAAACACTGCCCCGAATACGCCACGCACAACGCCCCATGGACAAACACCTCCACCGGCAGCGTCGTGGTCTGGGTAATCTTCTGTATCTCCCCGATCGACAGTTCACGAGCCAATATCACCCGTTCGACCCCCAGCCGCCGCACAAACTCAATCCCCCTGGCCTCCGTCAGCGTCATCTGCGTCGACCCATGGATCGCCAGCGTCGGCGTCATCCGATGAATCAGCTTCGCCAACCCCAAATCCTGCACGATAATCCCATCCGCCCCCGCCCCCGCCGCCCGCCGGACAAACTCCACCGCCTCCCCCAGCTCATCCGAAAAGACCAACGTATTCAGCGCCACATACCCCCGCACATTATGCGCATGCAGATACTCCATCACCTCCGGCAGCTTCTCCAGGCTGAAGTTGGCCGCCCGATGCCTCGCATTAAAGTTGGACAGCCCAAAATAAACCGCATCCGCCCCATTAGAAACCGCCGCCCGCATCCCCTCCCAATCCCCCGCGGGGGCCAGAAGTTCCGGAGTATTCATGGGCATAAGACCCTTATGATATGCGTTAGGGCGTCATCTGCCGAATGCACAGTACGCGGGACTTGATTATCATCACCGTCGATGCGAAAGATTAACTGACATGCGCAGCGACTTCTGCAATGACCCTCGACGCCATTGACCCCATGCTCCGCCGTAAACACCCCGTCAAAGAGAGACTCCTCGTCGAAGTCGTCAGCCCCCCCCCGGCATAACCAAGAAAGGAACTGGCGACCCAACTCGGGCCGCCAGTCCCTTATCTCGCTGCGTCCTCCGCGTTTTCCGCGGTGTACTTCTTACCGATCAAACTGCGCATCAAACGCAATCGCCGACGGCTTGAAATTCAACTTCTTCACAAACGCCGCCGCCTCCACCGCGCCGAACTCCCGGTCCATCCGGCTGTCTTCCCACTCCACCGACAACGGCCCCTGATACCCAATGTCATTCAGCGCCACAATGATCTCTTCAAAATTGATATCCCCATGCCCCAGCGACCGGAAATCCCAGTACCGCCGCGCATCCGCGAACGACGTGTGCCCGCCGAACACGCCAGCCGTCCCATCGCCATGGCCCCACCACACATCCTTCATGTGCGTATGGAAAATCCGATCCTTGAACACGCGGATGAACTTCACATAGTCCACATGCTGATAGCCAAAATGCGACGGATCATAATTAAACCCAAACCGCTTGTGCCCCCCCACCGCCTCCACCGCCCGCTGCGCCGACGCAATATCAAACGCAATCTCCGTCGGATGCACTTCCAGCCCGAAATTCACGTTCAACTTGTCAAACTCCGCCAGGATCGGCGCGAATCGCTTCGCAAAATCGTCAAAACCCTTCTGCCAGTACTTCTGATCCGTCGGCGGGAACGCATAGATCGATCCCCAGATCGATGACCCCGTGAACCCGTTCACCACCGCCCCATACCCCGGCACCGCCGGGCAAGCCGCCGGCCGCGCATCCATGAACTTCCGCATCGCCCTGGCCGAGTCGATCATCCGCGCCGCCGCCCGCTTCCTCACACCCTCCGGCTCCCCATCCCCCCAAATCTCCGGCGGCAGAATACACTGGTGCCGCCCGTCGATATTGTCACAAATCGCCTGCCCCACCAAATGCGCCGAAATCGCAAAGCAGTTCAGCCCGTACTTCGCCAGCGTATCCCATCGCCCCTTCACATACCCCGGCTCGGACAACGCCTTCGCCACGTCAAAATGATCCCCCCAGCACGCCAACTCAAGCCCCTCATAGCCGAAACTCTTTGCCTTCTGGCAAATCTGCTCGAACGACAAATCCGCCCATTGACCGGTGAATAGCGTTACTGGACGAGCCATGTTCGCATCTCCTTACCTTGTATGTTCAACAATCGCATCCCGACACACACAGATCAAACCCGGATTCCCCGCCTCTGTCAACAATCCGTCCGCCTTTGGGTTTGTAGTGCGGGCTTCACCCCGTATCCGACGCCCCCCAAGGCCACACTACAAACCCCAAGCATGGCCAATACGATTGCCCTGGATCAACACCCTCCCAAGACCCTTCCAAATTGACAACGTACACAATGTTGCGCGTAATGGGGCTTTATTCGCCGCAGGAGTGGCGGAATTGGCAGACGCGCAGGACTTAGGATCCTGTACCGAAAGGTGTAGGGGTTCAAATCCCCTCTCCTGCACTTAAACACCGAGGCCGCTCATGACCACCATCCAATACCTCTTCGCCACTCTCATCCTCTTCTGCTTCGCCCTGCTCGCCCCACCCGCAACCGCCGACTCCCTCGTTGTCAACAACGTCACCTACCCCGACGTCCGTGTCGCCTCCGTCAAAGACGGCGAAATCATCTTCTCCATCGGCAACTCCAGCAACGAAATCCGCAAGCCCCTCGCCCAGGTCACCAGGATCAACCTCGCCGACGAACCCGCCTTCTCCGCCGCCGAAGACGCCTACGCCGCCAAAGACTACGACAAAGCCACCGAAGCCTACGACAAGACCTTCCGTACCACCCAGAAAATCTGGCTCAAAGACTGGGTCTCCCTCCGCCTGCTCGACTCCGCCAATAAGGCCGGCCGCTTCGACTCCGCCATCAAGGCCTACATCGCCCTGGCCGACAAATCCCCCGACGCCGCCCGCGCCTTCTCCCTCACCATGCCCAAGCCCGACTCCGCCTACCTCACCGACGCCATCAAACAAGTCAACTCTGCCGTCGCCGCCACCAGGAAAGATGCCACCAAGCAAACCCTCCTCAGCCTCCTCGCCCAACTCAACAGAGCCAAAGGCGACCTCAAGGCCGCCAGCGACGCCCTGACCGCAAGCGCCCAGGTCAACACCGCCAACCAGAACACCGCCCAAGCCGCCCGCTCCGCCACACTCCTCAAACTCCAAACCATCACCCTCGCCCTCGCCGCCAAAGACTACGACAAGGTCATCGCCGCCATCGAAAAAGACGCCGCCTCCTTCACCGAGCCCGCCAACCTCGCCGAAGCGCTCTACTGCCTCGCCGAAGCCAAAGCCGGCAAAGCCGCCACATCCAAAGACCCCGACACCTGGAAAGAAGTCGCCCTCGCCTACATGCGCGTCGTCGCCAACTCCCCCTCCTCCGCTTCCCAGGTACCCATCGCCCTCATGAGAACCGCCGCCATCCACGAAACCAAGCTCAACGAAAAAGACACCGCACTCCACATCTACGAACAAATCGCCGCCGACTACAAAGGCCTCGACCCCGCCAAACAAGCCGAAAAAGAAATCCAACGCCTGAAACCCCCCGCCAACTGACGCCCCGACCACTACGTCAACTTCTCCCCCAGCCGCCATCAAAGCAATCTAACCGATGCACGACCCCCCAAGAAGGCCGCGATGGATCATATCCCCTTCAACAGAAAACGCCCCGGCATGCCGGGGCTTCATCGGGTCCATTCAGTGGCTCAGAAACCCAGAGGCGGTGGGGCTTGAGGGCCGTTGCGCCCAGGCGCCGGCCGCTCCTTATTCTCGCTCGCCTTGTAATCCAGTCGTTTCTGGATCGCTTCAGGATTAAACCACGTCGCCGCAATGGTCAGCGCCCGCCGCCCCTCAATCATCCGCTGCATGTCCGCAACACGCTGTGGAAAATAGCTGTGCTCAATCGCCGGCTTCGCATCGGCAAGCTGCGTCACAACGCTCGCCATCGCCTTCGGCAAATCAATCACGCTCACCGGATGCTGGTTGCCCGTCTTCAACCGATCCTGCAGAAGCAAAAATGCGCCTTCGATGAACTTCGCCTTGGCCTGCGGCAACAGGGTGTACTTGCTGATCGGGAACCGCGGGTCGTTAAAGAAAAGCCCCGTGTCGATGATCGGCAGGTCGCCCGCCGATTTGGCCGCCGCATCCAGCCCATTGCCCTTAGCCGTCTCAAGGAACTGCCTCGCCGCTTCCTTCGCCAACTCATACGCCTTCACCGTGATCCAGTCGTTGCGAACCTTGGTTTCCAGCCCCGCCATTGTGGTCGCCGCATGCGCCGGGTCCGCCGCGATGATCCGGAAGATGTAATAACGGCCATCCGGGTCCCGGAACGGCAGCGACGGCTGGAACGCCGCCAATACTTGCACCTGGTTCTCCATCGCCTGCTTCTTCTGCGCGTCCGTCATGAACGACGTGGCTCGCTCGAACGCAAAATCCGCAAACAAACCGGACGATCGCCCGTCCGCACCGCGGATCACCGATTTCCCGATCCCCGGCAGGTCGCCCAGATCCTGCTTCGTCAGCCATTCGCCTTCCTGCACCGTCTCCGGCAACACGCTGCGGGAATCCTTCATGGTCTGGATACGTTGCGTGAGCTTTTGAACATAAACGTACCCATCAAACGGAACGCCCAGCGACGTCACCACGTTGCTCGCCTGCCCCGCCGCAACGCCCTGCCGGTACATCGCCCAGTCCGCGTTGAACGCCTGTAATGTGTTCTTCGCCATCGCGCTGGCAAGGTCATTGGCAATCCGATTCCGGATCTGGTCCTTAACTTCCGTCCAGGGGCGCGTCGTCGGCTGCGTGCTGGCCGCCGCAACAGGCTTCGTGCTGGGGTTGGTCGCCGCCGCACTCGGCTGGGTCTCCGCCGGCTGGGTCGTGGGGAACAGTTGCTGGTTACGCTTCCAGAACTCGTACGTGTCTTCGTCCGTGACTTTCTCGCGGAGCTTCGGCAGCGGGATGCGGACGTACTCCAGCTTGATCCGGTTCGGATACCGGTACCCAATGCCAAACTCGTTCGCCTCCGCGTCCGTGTCCTTATACTTCTGAAAAAACTGGTCCACCGGCTGCGTCGTCGGCGGCGCAACCTTCGTCTTGAAGTCCGCCGCCTTAAACTCCACCAGCTTGACCCCGACCTCCTGCTCCTCTTGCGCAACCTGATGCACGCCCATCGCAGGGGTGACTTTGACCGCGTCGGTCATCCGGGTATACGCCTCAAAAACCATCAGCCAGTCATGGATCACTCGTTTGCGGAAGGCCGGGTCTTCCGTTGGCAGGTCCGACACCCGGCCCGCAATCCGCTGAACCTCATCGTTGCTGATCCGGATATTCATCCGCTCCGCTTCCTTCAGCAACAAGAGGAAGTTCATCGGATCAAGCTGCTGCAGAATCTGCCTCGCCGTGCTCAGGGCATACTGCAACCCCATCTCCCGATACGGCGTCGGAATCGCCGGGGCCAGCCGCTCGGCAAGCTGAATATCCATAACCGGGATAAGCGTGTATTGCGGCTGCCCGTTCGGCCCAACGCCCGCCATCTGCGGAAAGCCCAAGTCCCGCCCGCGGAGCATCTGCCACGCCTGGTAAGCATACTGGTATTCGGCCGCAGAAATCGCCTGGTTCCCGAACTTGCCCGGGCTAGCCCCGTCGCCAGGCATGCGGTTGTAACGCCGGAAGCCCAGGTCAGCCAAGAACGAGATCATCAGAAACACGCCAAGGACGGCGAGGATCTTCTTGTTGTACTTACGGAGAATATGGATCATGGTTTTGCCTTAATAAGGGGTAGAACTATACGGGCGGATCGTGTGCCTAACAAGTACACGATCCCCCCCCCATGTTGTGCGCGAGTAGAAATGTCACCCGATAGCTCAAATAGAAGTGTCACCCCCAAGGCTGGGGTATACCAGCCGAATGGATGAGCATCGAATGTCAAAAAAGGAACCGATTCGTTTGGAAGCGTTGTCAGGTGCGAAGCGTTGCGAGTACGGGGCGAGAGGGTGTTACGCGGAGTACCGGGCGACGGGGAGAGAAGGGAGTAGGGGGAGAGGGGAAAGGGAGGGGTCGGGGACGAGGATGTCGTAGAGGTGGTTGGCGAGGAGGAGATCGTTGCTTGGTACCGGCAACAGGGGCGTGCCGATGCCGAGGCGATTCAGGCGGCCATCGCCAAGTTGCGCCGGCAAGGTCGATTGGAGGATGCCATTCAGTTGGCAAATGAGTAGCCCGAGTTGGCGGGCAGCGGGAAATTGCTGGGGAGGGAGAGAAAGGGAAACGGGAAAACGGGTGGGAATCAGGGTTCGTGACGTTGCGCGATAG
>JAPLNB010000113.1 GCA_026693085.1 Planctomycetota bacterium
CTCCACAATCTCCACCCCCACCCTCCTCACTGGCGGCAACACTCCCAGCGCCAGCACCGCCGCCGGCACCGCGAGCATCATCAACTGCTCTTCCCACTCCTTCGCCCCGCCCCCAATCCCCACCCACAACCCCACCCCCACCATCAGCAGCACCACCACCATTCCCACTCGACGCATTCCGCTCATCCCCCCATCATCCCCTCACCCCGCCCACCTTTCCAGCCACACTCAGCAACACCCACCCCCCATCCTCAGTACCCTCTTTGACAACTCACTTAACGGAGCATCTATGTCCCACAAAACCACCCGCCGCCATTTCCTCAAATCCTCGACCCTCGCCTCCCTTTCCGTCTTCCTCGCCCCGCGCCTCTCCCTCGCCGCCGACCCTACCCCCGACCAGAAACTCCGCATCGCCGCCATCGGCACCGGCGGCCGCGCACTCGACAACATTAATGGCTGCGCCTCTCAAAACATCCTCGCCCTCTGCGACGTCGACGAACGCACCATGGCCAAAACCGCCCAGCGATTCCCCACCGCCAAAACCTTCACCGACTTCCGCGTCATGCTCGACAAAATCCACAACGACATCGACGCCGTCCTCGTCGGCACCCCCGACCACACCCACGCCCCCGCCACCCTCGCCGCCCTCCAACTGAACAAACACGTCTACTGCGAAAAACCCATCGCCCACACCGTCCACGAAGCCCGCCT
Organism: Planctomycetota bacterium; assembly: GCA_026693085.1. Taxonomy (GTDB): domain Bacteria; phylum Planctomycetota; class Phycisphaerae; order Tepidisphaerales; family Tepidisphaeraceae; genus JAPLNB01. Next base: position 712 of record JAPLNB010000113.1, read on the forward strand.
CGTCGCCCAAACCGCCGCCAAAGCCAAAGTCGCCACCCAGATGGGCACCCAAATCCACGCCGAACCCAACTACCGCCGCGTCGTCGAACTCCTCCAATCCAACGCCATCGGCTCCGTCAAACGCATCCACGTCTGGGTCGGCGGCGGCTACCACGGCGGCAACCGCCCCACCGAAACTCCCCCCGTCCCCCCCGGCCTCAACTGGGACCTCTGGCTCGGCCCCGCCCCCCAACGCCCCTACCACCCCGCCTACCACCCCTTCGCCTGGCGCGGCTGGTGGGACTTCGGTGGCGGAACACTCGCCGACATGGCCTGCCACCACATGGACCTCTCCCACTGGGCTTTCGACCTCCGCCACCCCACCTCCATCGAAGCTCGCGGCCCCGAACTCCACCCCGAAGCCACACCCCAATGGCTCATCGTCGATTACCACTACCCCGCCAAAGCCAATCGCCCCCCCATCCACCTCACCTGGTACAACGGCGACAAACGCCCCCAGGAACTCATCGACCTCAACCTCGCCCGCAACTGGGGCGCCGGCTCACTCTTCGTCGGCGACAAGGGAATGCTCCTCGCCGACTACGGCCGCCTCCTCCTCCTCCCCGAAACCGACTTCAAAGGCTTCCAACCCCCTCCCAAATCCATCCCCCCCTCCATCGGCCACCACAACGAATGGATCAAAGCCGCCAAGACCGGCTCCCCCACCACCTGCAACTTCGAATACGCCGGAGCCCTTACCGAAACCGTTCTGATGGGCAACGTCTCCTACCGCCTGGGCAAGAAACTCGAATTCGACCCCGCCACCGCAACCTGCCCCAACGCCCCCGACGCCGCCAAATACCTCACCAAGGAATACCGCAAAGGCTGGACCCTCTAAGACTCTTACGCTTTGTCATTCGTTATTCGTTATTTGTTATTAGTTATTTGTTATTCGTCATTCTCTCGATTTTCGCCTCGCACGACTCAGCACGCCAGAAAGGACCCCGCATGCGTCGCCTCATCATCGCCGCAATCTTCGCCACCCTCCCCGCCTGCTCCTCCACCCCCAAATCCGACGACTCCGCCTTCACCCCTCTCTTCAACGGCCGCGACCTCACCGGCTGGACCTACGCCACCCAAAACAACAAACCCTACAAACAAGGCCGCGGCTACCAGGTCGAAAACGGCGCCATCTACTGCACCAAAGATGACGGCGGCAACCTCATGACCGAAAAACAGTATTCCAACTTCACCCTCTCCTTCGAATTCAAACTCACCGAAAACGCCAACAACGGCATCGGCATCCGCGCCCCCTCCGACGGCCGAATCTCCATGGCCGGCATGGAAATCCAAATCCTCGACGACACCGGCTCCCAATACACCACCCTCAAACCCACCCAATACCACGGCTCCATCTACGACGCCGTCCCCGCAAAACGCGGCGCCCTAAAACCCCTCGGCCAATGGAACCACCAAACCATCACCGCCAACGCCCGCCAAATCACCGTCACCCTCAACGGCCAAACCATCCTCCACGCCAACCTCGACGAAGTAAAAGACCCCCAAACCCTGAAGAACCACCCCGGCCTCCAACGCCCCACCGGCCACATCCTCCTCCTAGGCCACGGCACCCGAGTCGATTTCCGCAACCTCCGCATCAAAGAACTCTAACCCTTCCCACTTCCCCAGTACTCCGCAATGCCCCCTCGCCCGGTACTCCGGGAGAGGGCTGGGGTGAGGGTTCTGCGCAAGCCCTCCGCCTTGTCATGAATAAGCTCACGGGTTCTTGACATGCCCATCGGTATGCATTAGGCTCCCCTCATGATCCGTCCTTGCTCTGGCCGGTTGGCCAGCAGCCAAGATGAGGACGATCAAGGTTTTCTAGATAGGAGGTGAGCTATGGCTCGCCAGACTCTTCGTTCGTATCCTCCCTTCTCATTTGTCTACCACACGATTCGGAAGATCAGTGCTCCTGAAGATGTCGAGAACAGGCGCGAAGTCTACGTAGGCTACGCGCCTTTCGAAAACTTCATTGAGCTTCCGACTGACGAGAATGTGCGGGAATACCTGGTAGATGCTGAAGGAAAGAAACGTGCCCGCCCCACGCAGGTTCATCTGGCAATGAGAGAAACGCTGCGCAGCAACCCCCAGAACTTTGCGGTGCTCAACGGCGGCATTACGATCGTTGCCCGTGGCATCGAGGTTGACGACAAGGTACGCACCGCGTTCCTCCTCAAGCCGAGCATCATCAACGGCTCCCAGACGCAGGGTGAACTGCAGCACTACCTCGAAATGGTGAAGAGAGGAGAAATCGAAGAGAAATTCTCAGTTCACGTGAAGTACGAACTCGTCGTAACGGACGATGTTGAACTGATCGGCGAGATCTCCATTGCGCGCAATTTCCAAAACGACGTGATGACTATCTCGATTGCCGGACGCCGTGGCCAGTTGGATGAGCTGGAAAAGAGCTTTCGCCGGGATTGCCCCGGGGCACACCTGCGCAAGTCCGAAACAGATCTCGCCGATGATGTCGTTGTAACCGAAAAGCTTCTACAGGTAATCACGGCCCTTGTGCCCGAGGAGTTGTGGCTTCGTGACGGCGAGCAAGGGAACCCCAACAAAGTGTTCACCTATAGCATGAAGGCAACCTGTCTGAAGGACTTCCAGAACGTCTGGAACGTCGTAAAGGAGAAAGCGGACCTGTCGGAAATTGCTGATCGCGCCGAACGAAGGCGTTATGTCGAACGCCGCAAGGAGTTGTACCAGTTCTACCTAGACATAGCAGCTGAAGCGTGGAAACTCTACCAGAAGTGGAAGCAGCATCATGACTTCTACGGGACACGGATAAGGGCCATCGAGCGAGACGGTAGAGAGATCGCGGAGGTCCCAGATGGGATTATCTTCCCAATTTTGGCTGCCCTGTCCGCCTTCGCTGTCAAGAAGCAGGGCCGCTGGACTATCTCACCACCGCCCGCTTTTGCCGACAAAGAACTGATCCAGGCGGCAGCCATTGCATATAAGGAGATCGCGAACAGCAATCCGTGGAACATGGGGAAGTCGCGAGGCTGCTACACGCAGTTGTACCAACTGACAAGCGTGTATCGTAAACTAGCTCGCCTCCAGCAGTAGCACTGCCTGACTGTACACGCCCAGCTTCCGCTGGGCGTGTACAGCCAAGTAGGGGCGGCTTCAGCCGCCGTCCGCCGCTGCCCTCCCCCCCGCTTCCTCAACCGCCTCTGGACCTGGGGCCTCGACAAACTCCTCAAATGGCTCATCACCCTCCTCCCCGCCCCCCTCCGCCAATGCTGGACCATCCGCTGAATTCACATTAAGGTCATCTTTCCCCGCCATCCCGTGTATAATCTCTTCCGAGGACCACATGGTAGCCATCAAAGCCCATTTCGACGGCAAGACAATCGTTCCCGACGAACCGGTCAACCTGCCCGCCAATCAGCGACTGATCGTCCACGTTCAGCCAGTCTCCGACCACCCAACCGATTTCCGCTCCTGGATCGGCCTTGGTAACGCCGCCCCCCAGAATCCAGCCCCTCGCTTCAAATCGCATCGCGACCTCTGGGAATGAATCACATGGTCGTCGACACCTCCATCATCCTCGCCATCTACTTCTCCGAACCTCATGCGCAATGGGCCACTGAACAACTCAATCGCCACCTCGGCCAGTTGCGAATGAGCACCGTCAACCTCGCCGAAGCCCTCATCCTTATTCGCGACCGCCAGCCCACCTTGGCCGACGATCTCCAGAATCGCCTGCTGAACAGCGGCATCCGCTTCATTCCCCCCGATGCCACCCAAGCCATTGTCGCCGCTCAGGCTCGCCTCCGCTTTCCTCTCAACCTCGGCGACTGCTTTGCCTATGCCCTGGCCACCGCCGAGGATTGCCCCATCCTTACCCTTGATGCGGATTTCCGCGCCGTTGATAGGCCGACTCTGCTCCCACCGTAACCTCCCCAACCCTTAACCATGTCCCTCCCCCACTACTTCGCCGCCTCCCTCCTCGCCTCCACCGGCCTGATCACCCTCGCCATCACCATCGCCTTCTTGGCCCGCCTCCCCCACACCCCAACTCAACCCGTAACTTACCCCCACCCAAAGTGCATTTGACGCTGTAATCGCCGATAGGAAACCGCTGTTTGAGGTTTCAAGATATAGCCTGTACTAATGGGCATATTTTCGGACAATTACTTTTCTCCATCCATCGTGAGTGTGTTATATAGTGGCCT
>JAPLNB010000114.1 GCA_026693085.1 Planctomycetota bacterium
ATGAGGAGTGACCCCTTTTCCACTTTCACCCAATCCCCACCCCCAAAAGCCTCTATCGCCATACGCGTTCATCTGCCATTGGAAATCCGTTCACGCCTGGACGCATCCCCATCCCAAAAAGCCCACGGATTCCTGCCCCAGCTTCCCCCTTCCCCAACCAAACACCCCCGAACGCTCACCCCACAAAAACCAAACTTCTGGCGAACATTCCTCCAGCTCATCCGTAGTAACTCTTGTGCGTGCGTATCTGACCATTTTGGCCGCCAACTCCTCACGCCCCCGCCTCGTCCTCCCTCCCACCGAGACTGCCCAACCCCTCCCCGCCCTCTGCCAACTCCTGCTCCATCGCCACCATATCTCTAACCTCTTGTCCCGCCTCATCTCCACCCCCACCCCCACCCCCATCCCCATTCATCCGTCCTCATGCCCGCTCACCGGCGTCCTCGAAAACGCATCCCGCCAACTGCCTTGCGTCACACCCGGCCCCCCCGAAACCAGTTTGCACGCTCGCTCAAGCATATCCGATGTCTGTCGTTCGCGATCGAAACTGCGGTGCCGCTCCAAGAAACGCCGAGCGGCTAGCATATGGCTTTCCCCCCACAGAAGCTGCTCCAACACCTCTTCTATCCGGGTCCGCCCCTTCCCCTTCGGCCCAACCATCTCTCCCGCCCCTATCCGACTAACTGCCTGTCCCAGAAGCTGCTGTTCCACCTGCAAGGGTATATTCAACATCGGCCTTCCAGCCAGCAGCAATCCCGCCGCCGTTGCATGATTCGCGTTCAAGATCGCTACGTCGCACTCCTGCCCTACCCGAGCCATATCCAGACGCTCGTTCGCAAATCGGAGCGTATCCGACGCATAACGCTCCTGGATCCTCCGCCCGATCCCGTCTGAAAGCACCAGCGTCGCATCCCCCCGATCATTCAAGCACTCCAGCAGTTCCTCAAGCCCGGTAAAGGCCTTCAGGTAAGCATAAATCCGCTTCGTCCCCCTGCCTCCAGGCCATTCCGGCACCTTTCCCCCGCACCCCATGACCGGCCCCCAATACCGCGCGTCCTTCCGCTCCCCATAATGGTCCAATTCCGGAAACGTCGTCAGGAACCTCTCGTCCACCTCACCGTACAACTGCCCCAGTCTCTCGATTGCCCCCTCTTGCCAATGCTCCAACACCCAGTTCACACCCCCCACCATCTGTTCCTCATCCGCGATCAGCTTGGCCGTTTCCACCTCCGCGTCCACCCGCGACGAGATCACTGGAAGCGGACATACATCCGGCGGACAGAAAAAACCCGTCCCGATCAACGCCCGTCGCGCTGCCATCCCACGCGCAGCCAGCAACGCAACCGGACTGTGGTCAAACACGATCAGGTCCGGCCGAATCAGCCGGTACAGATTCCGCCACGCCGATGCCAGCCCAAACAGCTCCCGACGATCCCAAAACCCGACGTTCGCCAACAGGTGCGCAAAACCCATCGTGCGCGGAAAAAACAACCGCCCCCTGCTCCTGAATGGAGCCTGCAGGAAACGCACCCCCGCCTGACCGTATATCTCACCCGCCCGTCCAAGATCCCGAAATGCCATGAAAACGCGGTGCCCCTCCTTCACCAGACCTTCTGCCAACGGCAGCATCCGCAGCAGATGCCCCAACCCCCCACCAAGTTGCCACGCGAACAACACGGTCCCCATGCCGCCCAACTCCCATTCTCACCCACCAATCCCCGAACCTTCCGCCACAATACCCTCGCCGCATTCCGGGCATCGCTCTTTCGAAGCCCGCAAGTCATACCCGCAACGCTCGCACCTCCCCTGCTTCCGTCGCCGCCAGCGTCGCACCGGCCCCCAAATAATCCGTGGCCACACCCCGAGCGATAAACATAACACAACCCCCCAATACGGCACGCTCACAACCCAATACTCCACCGCCCGCGACAGCCCAGTCACCATCCCCAGCCCCACCCGCCCCCAACACCGGTCAATTCTCGCCCCCGTCCTCATCGGACTGATCCGCTCCATCAGATCGTGCGGCGGTTGACGCGTATACCCAAGCCCCACATCCTGCCCCAACGCCGACAGACCCACCGGCCTCCTCCCAATCAACATCATCACCCCCGATGAGGAAACAATTCGCAACTCCCCCCGCTGCCTCTTCCAGAACACCCCATCCGCCACCCAATGGCTCCGCACCCAAGCCAACACCAGGACCATACAGACCACCAGCACAAGACCAGCAAAGACTGTCATGGCCCAATGTCTCATCCCACGCTCTCCGCAGTTCGCATCAGCGCACGTCACCGATTCCCCCACTTCCGCCACGACGCCCCGCTTTGCGCCCTCGGGCGCACGTCTGTGGGTATTTTACGCAACAGTCTCCCATCTTTGTCGAGGATGACCAGGCACCAATCGCCCGGCCATGGTGGTCGTGGGCTCGCCGACTTCTCCTGAACATTCGCGAGGATATCGCCGTCCTCCGTCCAATCGCAAAACACCGCGTGCGCAAACTGCTCTCCCAGCACGCGCGGCAAAGATTCTGGCGCCTCGTTCAACCTCTTGATCTGTATCACCTTGCCAAGATATCCATCAGGATAACCAGCGCGGTGGAATTGCTCATTCGTCCACCCCACCCATTCGCCGCGAGGATCCACTCGTGGCACGCAGTTTCCACGCGAATTGAAGATCGTTCTCGGGTTATCGAAGCCCCTATCTCGCAAATGTACCGAATCGCCGTCGCGTTCCGGACCGATAGCCACAAATCCCCCGCCCACACCCCGAGGTAGAGGAGAAATCTGCCGAACATGAAACCCCTCACGAGGCACCTCCTGCAATAGCGCGCCGGTCCGTACATCGCGAAAACCGACATGGCATTCCAAAACGTTTTCGTCACTCGCCCAACCCGCAATCCAACCTTCTTTGATGAGTTTGAGCGTCCATTGCCGCCCGCTCATCGGCTCTTGCACAACAATCTCCTTCTGTGCTGGTCTGGTCGTCACATACGGGTGATACAGTATCTTGGTCCCGAACGGCGACCATGCAGGCGGCGGGGTCGAACCTCCGCTCCCCTCATCGACTGCCGGCCCAGCCAACTCCACATCCAGCGTCCCCGTCACGTTCGTCAGGTGAAGCCGCCGATCCGTACCCACATACGCAATGGGACACGCCGAAACAATTGCCTTTCGCCCCGTCTTCCAGATCCCTCCCACCACCATCGCCAAGATAACCACGACACTCCCGCCCATGGTCACAAGCATCTTGCCCGCGACCCGCCCTCCACCAGATGCCACGGAAGGACCATGCTCCATACCTTGGTCTTCTCCTGTTGACCCCAACGCTCCGGCACCGAGTACACAACCGCTCTTTTGCCAGGCCAACCTAATGACGACGAACTCCGCTCCGCCTGTCCCCCGTCACTCTTCTCAGTCGGTCCCGTACTCGACGTTCTCGATCGTGTCATCCACCCCGTAGTCTCCTGCCCGGTCAAAGCCCATTATACTATCATAGCCGTTCCCGCCGTCTATTCTGTCCCACACTCCGTCAAGCGTTGACTCAAAAACGTCATCCCCGTCCCAACCAAAACCATAGTCAGATCCAGACCCCAGATCGATGAGGTCGTTCCCAGCGTCTCCATAGACGCGGTCAGAACCGTCCCCGGCAATTAGCGTATCATTCCCCGCGTTGCCATGGAGAGTGTCAGAATCTCCCTCGCCTTCCAACCTGTCATCCCCATCGTATCCTTCCAGCGTGTCCCGGCCGGCCCCCCCCTTCAGCGTGTCGTTGTTTCCGCCTCCCCAAAAAGCCCACGGATTCCTGCCCCAGCTTCCCCTCCCCAACCAAACACCCCCGAACGCTCGCCCACAAAAACCAAACTTTTGGCGAACATTCCTCCAGCTCATCCGTAGTAACTCTTGTGCATACATATCTGACCATTTCGGCCCCCAACTCCTCACGCCCCCGCCTCGTCCCCAGTCCCACCAGGACTGCCCAATCCCCCCCCGGCCCCTGCCAACTCCTGCTCCACCCCCATCCTCCAACACTCTATCTCTTTCCAACAAAACGAACCCAATCTGCTACAAACACCCCCATCCCTGTGCAACACCCAGTTTCTCCTAACCCCTTGCTCATCCTTGTCCAACCCCCCCTCCCCTTCCGGGAAAATGCTACAATTGCTACAAAGACGTTTTTGCCTCTCCCCCAATTCTCATTTTCCAATGAATGTCCCCTCTCCGCCCGCTTGCCGAATCCTCGCTTCCTCACCTCGCCATTCCCCCATTCTCTCCCTTTTCTGCGTTTCCAGCCTCCCAGCCACGTTTTCCCCAATACACCACCCGCCCCACCACCGTCTCCCACGCGACCTCCCCCTTCCATTCCCAAATCAAGAATCTAAAATCAAAAACCCCATGCCCATCCACCGCCATTTCCTCCTCATCCTCCTCCTCCTCCTCCCCGCCCCTTCCCACGCCGCCTGGGAGCTCGGCTGGCCCTTCCGCCGCGCCGTCTTCGTCGATTCCCCACCCGACCACCCCACCCCCGACGACATCGTCCTCGCCGACATCCTCACCGCCGGCCACCACCAACCCTCCGGCGAAAACATCCGCGTCACCACCGACGACTCCCGAGCCGTCCCCGCACGCGTCCTCATGGTCGGACCCGGCGATTCCCTCCGCGTCGCCTTCGCACTCCGACCCCCCAACACCCGCTATTTCATCTACTTCGGCAACCCCAACGCCCCAACGCCCCGACCCGCCGACCAACTCAACCTCCGCGCCGGCGTACTCCTCGAAATCCGCCAGCTCAGCCGCCCACGCCCAGGCGCCCTCGCTCGCATTGATGACATCTTCTCCAACGCCAAAACCCTCATCGGCCGAACCCTCATCCCTCGACTCTACCTCGGCATCAACCCCTTCGGCGAACAAAACGACCTCATCTCCAAATACTCCGCCACCCTCCGCGCACCCACCGACGGCTCCTACACCTTCGCCGCCTCCGCCTCCGACCGCGGCGCTCTCTACATCAACGGCAAACAACTCCTCCTCGTCCAAGGCAGCCCCCGCGACACCCGCTTCAATGCCAGAATCGACCTCCGAAAAGGCCCTCACGATCTCGCCTTCTACCAGGAAAGTCTCTCCGGACAACACCGCCTCTCCGTCGCCTGGAAAACCCCAAACTCCGACTCCTTCGAAGTCATCCCCACCGATTCCTTCGGCCATACCACCTCCGCAACCCCAGGCCCCATGGAACAAAAAGATAAGTCCCTCACCGCCGACTTCAAAATCGAATACCTCGGCGAATGCTTCTTCGCCGACCACTACTCCCACCGCTACCGCTTCTCCGCCCAAACACCCAAATCCACCTCCTTTTCCACACCCAAATACGAGTGGGATCTCGGCAACGGCCAAACCGCCGCCGGTCCCGCAGTTGAACAGGTCTACCTCACCGACGGCCTCTACCCCATCAAGCTCACCGCCAAAATCGGTGCCCAATCCGACTCCCAGACTATTCGCCTCCCCGTCACCCGCTGCTACCAAAAGCTCGACAACCCCCCCGCCGACACTTTGGCGTCCCAATCCGCCGTCTTGGCCGCTTCCGACCTCACCAAAATGCCCCCCAACACCCTCGCTTGGACCGTCATCCTCCACGCCCGAACCAAGTTCGCCGCCCCACTCGAAAAATCCGCCGCCCGCCTCGCCGACGTCTCCATCGCTCCGCCCGACACCGCCCTCGCACTCCGCGCCCTCCAGGACGCCTCCGATGAACTCCTCCGACAAGCCAGGCTCCAACCCGCTATTGCCATCTGGAACGCCGTCCCCGCCAACTCCTCCCTTCAGCCCCGCGCCGCCCGCGAATTCGCCCAACTCCTCCTCTGGCGCGCCGCCGACTTCCCAAAAGCCGTCAGAACCCTCGAAACCCTCGCCAAAAATCACCCCACCGACCACGCCCTCCAACGCCTCTACGCCCATGCCCTCTTGCTCGACCAGAAAGTCCCCGAAGCCAGAAAAATCCTCCTCGATCTCCCCACCCAAGGCCCACTCGACCGCCATGCCGCCATCACCGGCGCGCTCGCTCGAACCATCGAATTCTACATCACCGAAAAAGACCCCGCCGCCGGCGAGCAATCCTGGGATCATTGGCAACAACAATACCCCGCCGATTTCCTCGACGGCTACAGCCTCCTCCTCCAAACACGACTCATGGAACTCAACAACGCCCCCACCGCCGCCGCCAACGTCGCCGCCGCCTTCGCCATCGCTCTCCCCAAATCCTCCTACGCTCCCCGACTGCTCGACCGCGCCAGCAAACTCCTCCAAAAATCCGACCCAAAAAAAAGCGCCGCCCTTCTCAACCTCCTCAAACAAAAATACCCCGAAGACCCCCTCAGCCAATAATCACCCACTCACAACTAACAATTCCCAACTGCCTTGACACCCCACTTTCACCACCAGGATAATCCATTCAATGGCATCTCAAACTGTCCAGGTACTCCAGTCCGGCGATTACGACGCCCACATCCGCCACGCCGCCGAACTCCTCAACCGCGGCCAACTCATCGCCCTCCCCACCGAAACCGTCTACGGCGCAGCCGCCATCCTCAACCATAACGACGCCCTCGCTCGCCTCCGATCCCTCCACCCCCCCGCTCAATCAAAACCTCTTGTCATACACCTCCCACATCCCGACCAGGCCAACCGCTACCTCGGCCACGTCACCGACTTCGGCCAACGCTTGATCCACAAGCTCTGGCCCGGACCCGTTGCTCTCGTCTTCGATGTCCCCCTCGACCGCCAACTCCAAGTCGCCGCCCAACTCAACCTCCCACACACCCAACTCTACGACGCCTCCACCATCACCCTCCGCTGCCCCGACCACCTCGTCGCCACCGACGTCATCTCCCACGCCAATGGCCCCGTCGTCATCCGCAAAGCCACCGATTCCTCCGACTTCTCCGCCCAACGCGCCGACCAAATCCCAACCCCTTGGACCGAACACCTCCAACTCATCCTCGACGCCGGTCCCACCAAATACTCCAAACCCTCCACCATCATCAAGGTCAACCCCGACAACTACCAGATCGTCCGCCACGGCGTCTACGACCAACGCATCATCGACCGCCTCCTCCGAACCACCCTCCTCTTCGTCTGCTCCGGCAACACCTGCCGCTCACCCATGGCCGAAGCACTCACCCGCAAAACCCTCGCCTCTAAACTCGGCCTCTCCGAAGCCGATCTCGAAAAAAATGGCGTCTCCGTCTTGTCCGCCGGAACCTTCGCCATCCCCGGCTCCCACGCCACCCCCGCCGCCATCGAAGCACTCAAAACCCTCGGTGCCGACCTCTCCCACCATCGCTCCCGCCCCCTCACCGTCGAACTCATCCATCAGGCCGACGTCATCTACACCATGGCCCACGCCCACGCCCTCGCCGTTACCACCCTCGTCCCCTCCGCCTCCCATAAAATCCTCCCCCTCAACCCCGACGCCGACGTCGATGACCCCATCGGCGGCGATGTCGCCCTCTACCACTCTCTCGCCCAGCAGTTGCATACCCTCATCGAAAAACGCCTTGCCGACCGCCCACTGCCATAATTGCCCCCAGCTTGTATCATGGTACTATACCTTCGTCCGACATCGCCTCGAACGTTCGCCGGAGGCAGCAAGGCCTGGAGGAATCTGGATGAAAATCGCGGTCGCAGCCGATCACCGTGGGTTCGAAACCAAACGCAAGCTCATCCCCGCCCTGCGCCAGTGGGGACACCACGTCGAAGATTTCGGCTGCGACGGCACCTCCATGACCACCGACTACCCCGACTACGCCATCCCCGCCGCTCGCGCCGTCTCCGACGCCCGCTGCGACGCCGGTATCTTCCTCGACGGCTCCGGCATCGGCATGTCCGTCGCCGCCAACAAAGTCTTCGGCGT
>JAPLNB010000115.1 GCA_026693085.1 Planctomycetota bacterium
TCTTCCACCAGCCGCGCCACGTTCTCGCCGATCTTCCGCAACGTCGCGTCGAGCTTCGGCATCGGCGCTTCGATGATCGCCTCTTCGTACGGCACCAGCATGTCGATCTGGTTCACGTGGATGAAGCTGTTTCCGAGCGTCCGCGGCATCAGCGGATTCACTTGCGCCACCACGTATTTCGCGTTTGCCGCCGCCGACTTCACAATATCAATCGATACGCCGAGGCTGCACTGCCCGCGCGCATCCGGCGGCGAAACCGAGATCAACGCCACGTCAATTGGAATCCGCCCCTCTTCAAACTCCAGCGGTATCTCCGACATGAAAATCGGCGTATAGTCCCCGATCCCCTTCGCCAACGCGTCCCGCACGTTCTCCGCAATGAAAAACGTGTTCATCTTGAACCGCTCGCGGAACCGCTCATCCGCGTACGGCGCAACACCCTTGGTCAGCATGTGGATCACGTGCGCGTCATAGACGTGTCCCGTATGTTCCACCATCGCCCGAACCAGGTGCTGCGGCTGTCCACAGCCCGTCCCGATGAAAATGCTGTCGCCCGGGCGGACCAGCTTCATCGCCGCCGCCGCCGTTCCAATCTGATCTCGGTATTTCGCCTGCCAGTCAACTTCAATTTGGGTGCGTGCGTTCATACACTTATCCTGAAACTGCTTGATACAGTTCTATTGCTGTCCCGCGGCCATTGGCCGCTTTGCCCATTCTTCGATTCGCTGTTCTCGTACCGGCTTATCTGCTCTTCAACTGCTCGACGCTCATTCGCGCATCAACCGCGATTGGCGTTGTTCCCGGAGGCCCAACCACGAGCGGGTTGATGTCCATTTCCATGATCTGCGGGAACTCGGTCACCAACTGCGACAGCCGCTGCAACGCCTCGGCGATCGCGTCGATGTCCACGCCTTCCTGCCCGCGAACGCCTTTGAGCATCTGATACGTCTTCGTGCTCACGAGCATCTGCCTGGCCTCATCCGCCGTGATCGGAGCGAGGTTGAACGTCACGTCCTTCAGCACTTCGACAAAAATCCCTCCCATGCCGAACATCACCAAAGGCCCAAAGTGCGGGTCACGGTTCACACCCAGAATCACTTCGCGACCCTTCTTGACCATCTCCTGCACCAACACGCCGAGGATCTCCGTATCGTCCGGAACCTCCTGCGGAATCCGGTACATCATCAGGTCAAACGCATCCCGCACTTCCTGCCGGTTGGTCAAGCCGACCTTCACACCACCCACGTCCGACTTGTGAATGATGTCCGGCGACCAGATTTTCAACACGACCGGATACCCCAAACGGTCCGCCACGTTCGCCGCCTGGTCCGCCGTCGTTGCCAGCGAGCCTCGCGGGGTAACGAACCCGTAGGCTTCCAAGATCTCCTTGGCCTCCATTTCGCCGATCTCACGCATCCCTCGACGCAGGTGGCGGTCGATGATCCGCTCCACACGGTGTCGGTTCACGGAGAACAGCTTCACCACGCGCTTCGGCCGGTTCTTCCACCGGACGTAGTTGACCATCGCCTTGATCGTCCGGACCGCGCTCTCCGGCGAGTCGTAGCACGGAATCTTCCCCTTGCCCAGGACGGCGACCCCGCCCTGCACCGCTGCCCGACCCAGGAAACACGCCAATATCGGCTTCCCCGGTCTCTCCTTCCTCACCTTCATGATCGCTTCGGCCGTCTCTGTCGCCTGCGTCATTGCCTGCGGCGTCAGCAGCACCAGCACCGTCTCCACGTTCGGATCGTCCAATGCCACCCGCAACGCAAACTCGTATCGGTCTGCCAACGCATCACCCAGCACGTCGATCGGGTTGTGCATGTTGGCCGACGCCGGCAGCTTCTCGGCCAGCTTCTTGATTGTCCCCTCGCTCAGCTTCGCAAACGTCAAACCCACCCGCTCAATCGCATCGGCCGCCATAATGCCCGGCCCGCCCGCATTGGTCAGCACCGCCACCGATGCACCCGTCGGCAGCGGCTGATACGCAAACGCCTGTGCATAGTCGAACTGCGTCTTGATCGAGTCGCACCGGATCACGCCTGCCCGCTCAAAGGCGCTCTCGTACACCGTTTCTCCGCCGGCCAGGCTGCCCGTATGCGAGGACGCCGCCTTCGAACCCGCGCTCGTTCCGCCCGACTTCATCAGCAGAATCGGCTTCTCACGCGAAATCTGCTCCGCCTCTCTCACAAACCCGTCCCCGTCATTGATGCTTTCCAGATACCCGGCTACCACCTTCGTGTGCGGGTCCTGCCCCAACGCCTGAATCACGTCCAACTCGTCCACATCCGCCTTGTTGCCGATGCTGAACAGCGCGCTGAACCCGATTCCCTCCGCCATCGCCAGGTCCAGAATGGCCGCCAATAACGCCCCGGACTGCGAGATGTAACCAATCTCGCCCGCCTCCGGCATCGCTGCACCGAAGCTCGCGTTCACTTTGGCCGACGGGATAATAATCCCAAGGCAGTTCGGCCCGATCACGCGGATCCCCGCGCTGCGGGCGATCCGGACCACTTCTTTCTCCAGTTCCGCCCCCTCCTTGCCAACTTCCTTGAACCCCGCGGTGATGACCACTACCGCCTTCACACCAATGGCAACGCACTCTCTCATCACCGCCGGCACATACGCCGCCGGAACCACGATCACCACCAGATCCGGCACCTCGCCGATCGACTTCAGGTCCGTATAGCACTTGAGCCCCGCAATCTCCGTGGCTTTCGGGTTCACCGGGAAAATCTTTCCCTGGTAACCCGCATTCTTCATATTGGCGGTTATCTCGTAACCGACTTTCCCCTTTTCACGCGACGCCCCGATGATCGCGACTGATTTGGGGTCCAGAAACGTTTCAAAACTCATCGCCCATTACCTTTCGTCTGACTGCAAAACCATCTTCCGAACGAAAGCCAAGCATTATAGGATATTCTCCTCCTTTGTCCACATGTCTGGCAACCATAACCTCTGTAACAATAGCGACTTATATAGCATCGCTGGTTTTTGGCCTTCCAAAACGCGATAAGACTCTGCCGGCCGGCTGCATCCGCGTAAACGTGCTGGGCGGGCTTAGACCTCACCCCGCCTGCCCTACTTTCTGCCTACTATCCTTATATAGGCCTCTGGAACCCGTCTTCAGACTCCTCCCCATCCCCTGACCCTTGGCTCACCATCTGCTATATTCCCCCTTCTGCGTATCCAAGGAAGTCTCATGTTGCCAGACGAGCAGTTGATGGAGAATCTAACCGACGCCCAGCGTCAAGCCGCCACCCATGTCGATGGCCCTCTGCTCATCATCGCTGGCGCCGGCTCCGGGAAGACCCGCGTCATCACCCGCCGCGTCGCGTACCTCCTGTCCCTCGGAATCCCCGCCAGTTCGATCCTCGCGATCACCTTCACCAACAAAGCCGCCAACGAGATGAAGACCCGTGTCTCCCGCCTGCTCGACCGCCCGTTCCGCGACTTCGGCCGCCTGGACCAGCCCTGGCCCATCATCTGCACGTTCCACTCCCTTGGCCTGCGCATCCTGAAACACTACGCCACCCGCATCGGCCTCCAGCCCAACTTCTCCATTTTCGACACCTCCGACCAGCAGCGTCTCATCAAACAAGCCATCGAGCTCTCGAACCTCTCCGCCGTCAACTACGCCGCCGCCCACGCCCACCACCTCATCTCCGACGCCAAGAACAAGCTTGTCACCGTCGATGTCTTCACCAAGACCCACACCGACTTCCCCGGCCCAAACCACGCCCGCATCTACAAGCATTACCAGCAGCTCCTGACCCAGAACAACGCCCTCGATTTCGATGACCTGCTGCTGATGACCGCGCACGCTTTCCGCGATCACCCCGACATCCTCCGTGAACTTCAGGACCGCTTCCAATACATCCTCATCGACGAGTACCAGGACACCAATCATGCCCAGTACGTCGCCGCCCACGCGATTGCACAAAGGCATCGCAACATCGCGGTGGTAGGGGATCCTGATCAGTCCATCTACGCCTGGCGCGGCGCCGACATCCAGAACATTCTCGATTTCGAAAAAGACTACCCCGACGCCAAAGTGGTCAAACTCGAGCAGAACTATCGCTCCACCCAGCGTATCCTCGACATTGCCTCGGCCCTGATCTCCCGAAACGCTCAGCGTAAACAAAAACGCCTCTGGACCGAAAACCCCCAAGGCGACCCTGCCACCCTCTTCTTCTGTGCCGACGAAAGAACCGAAGCCCTCACCATTGCACGCCATCTTCAGGAGCTCAACCGCCAGGGCATCTCCTACAGCCAGATGGCCATCTTCTACCGCATCAACGCCCTCTCTCGCGTCATGGAAGACGCCCTTCGCCGCTCCGCCATCCCCTATCGCATCGCCCGCGGCGTCGATTTCTACCACCGCAAGGAAATCAAGGACGTCCTTTCCTACCTCCGCGTCATCGTCAACCCCGATGACGAAATCTCCCTCTCTCGCATCATCAACACCCCCGCCCGCGGCATCTCCGACAACACGCTCAAGCAGCTCCAGGTCCACGCCCTGAGTAACCAATCGACCCTCTGCCAAACCCTCCAGAACGCCCACAGCATGCCTGCTCTCTCCGCCAAAGCCCAGTCTTCCATCCGCAGCTTCCTAGCCCTCCTCCACCGTTGGCAGAATGCCCATGGCGCTGCCGCTGGCCTCAAAGCCTTGCTCGAAGACGTGATCAAGTCCTCCGGCTATGAGGAATACCTCAAAAAGAACGCCGACGAAGTGAAAACCGAGCTGGCCAACGTCAACGAACTCATCTCCGCCGCCGCCCAGTTTGAACAGGAGAACCCCGAAGCCACTCTCGAAGACTACCTCTCCCAGGTCGCCCTCGTCTCCGATGTCGATACCCTCGCCGACAACGGCGGCGCCGTCACCCTCATGACCCTCCACGCCGCCAAGGGCCTCGAGTTTCCCGTCGTTGCAATCATCGCCCTCGAAGATGGCATCCTCCCCCACGCCCGCGTTCGCGAGCACCCCGACCAGCTCGAAGAAGAACGCCGCCTCTGCTTCGTCGGCATCACCCGCGCTCAACAACACCTGATCATCTCCCGCGCCGCCTCACGCACCGTCCGCGGCCTCCGTGAATCCACCATCCCCTCCCGCTTCCTCTCTGAACTCCCTCCCGAACACCTGCAAATCATCGACGCCACCTCCTCCGACTCCGCCGAAACCGCTCTCGACCCCCAACGCGTCCAAGCGGAACTCGAATCCTCCCGCTATTCCCGCCAATTCCATCGCGGCCAACGCGTCCGCCACCCGTCTTTTGGAGTCGGCCGCATCACCGACCTCTCCAACAGGGGCTCCCAAACCCGCGCCGTTATCCAATTCGACCGCGCCGGCCGCAAAACCCTCATCCTCCAATACGCCCGCCTCGAACCCCTCGGTTAGCCCGTTTCGCAGTTGCCCAAAGGACCGCGTTTGCCCCCGCCCCTTGACCCACCCCCCTCCCCCTGCGACAAATAACCAATAACAAGTAACAAATAACAGAGGACAACTGATCAAGGACCAACAACCATGAACCTCCCCCTCTTAAAAGAGCTTTCCGAAGCCCCAGGCGTTCCCGGCCGCGAAGAACGCATCCGCGCTATCCTCGAACGCGAGCTCAAAGCCCTCACCGACGAAATCACCACCGACCCCATGGGCAACCTCATCGCCATCAAGAAAACCAAATCAAAGAACCCCAAGCGCGTCCTCCTCGCCTGCCACATCGACGAAATCGGCTTCTACGTCCGCCACATCGACGACAAAGGCTTCCTCCGCATCCACAATGTCGGCGGATTCGACACCCGCAACCTTTTCGCCCGCCGCGTTCTCGTCCAAGCCTCCTCCGGCGATGACCTCGTCGGCCTCCTCAATCCCACCGGCCGCCCCATCCACATCGCCAAGGAGGAAGACAAAAAGAAAATCCCCGAAATCTCCGAGTTCCTCGTCGACCTCTGCTTGCCACCCGATCAGGTCCAGAAAAAAGTCCGCATCGGCGACCCTGTCACGCTCATCCAGGAATTCTCCGAGATCGGCGACTGCGTTTCCGGCAAATGCATGGACAACCGCATCGCCGCCTTCGTCGCCATCGAAGCGATGCGCAAAGCCAAATCTCCCAAATACGAAGTCATCCTCGCCGCCACCGTCCAGGAAGAAGTCGGCTGCCGCGGCGCCGGCCCCGCCGCCTATACCGCCCAGCCCGACATCGCACTCGCCATCGACACCACCCTTTGCGTCGATGTCCCCGGCGTCCCCGAAGATGAACGCGTCACCAAGCAAGGCGACGGCGTCGCACTCACCCTCATGGACTCCGCCACCATCTCCGACCGCAAGCTCATCGACGAATTCGAATCCATCGCCAAAAAGAAGAAAATCCCCCACCAACTCAGCATCCTCCCCCGCGGCGGCACCGACGCCGCACCCATGCAACGCACCCGCGGCGGCCACCGCGCCATGACCCTCTCCGTCCCCACTCGCTATATCCACACCGTCACCGAATGCATCCACAAACGCGACCTCCAAGCAGCCATCGACCTCCTCGCCGCCTGGCTGGAGACCTGAGCATCGCTCAGCGCAACGGGACTCCTGCCCGGCACGGATTCCATCGCGGTCAGGAGGTAAGCGGTTTGCCGGCGTAGGTCCACTTGTACGGCTTGGCCATCGTCCGGTTGAAGTAATCAATGAATGAGAGCAGATGTTGTCGCAGGTTGTCGGTCGACGTGAAGCTCGCACGCTTGAGCGCCTTCCGCGTCAGGACGCTGAACCAGATCTCCACCTGGTTCAGCCATGACGCATGACGCGGCGTGTACAGGAACCGGATGCGATGACTCGGATCCTCCAGAAACGTCCGGCGGCTGTGCTTGGACTTGAGGATGCCGCGTTTGCCTTTCTCCCCCAGGTCGCCGGTGATGCCGCACCGCAACGCCACCAGAAGAATCAACGTCGCCGACATGTGCGTGTTGAGTGGGTCGAGCACAAAGAGCCACGT
>JAPLNB010000116.1 GCA_026693085.1 Planctomycetota bacterium
CCATCTCCTGGATCGACTCCCGCACCAACTTCAGATCCTCCAGATTCTCCGCATGCTCCGGATGCCCCTGAAGGTCTCGCCGCAACACCTCCACCATCAGCACGATGCCGTTCAGTGTGCCTCGCAGATCGTGCGACAAAACCGACAACAGACGCGTCTGGATCTCCGCCTCGTCACGCAGTTCTCTGACAGGCTGCTCCACCGCAGCGGCAAGCCGACTTATCATTGCTCCGTCAACCGCGCCGCACAGCCCAATCATCTCCTCGCCACGAAACTCCCGCCCCAGTGCCCTCGCCACTTGCTCCATGATCGCCTGCCGCAGCAGACAATACCCCGCCGTCATCTGCTCGAAGCTGGTCGGCCCCACGTCGTCACCGGCTCCGGCCTTCAAGGCCTCCTCGTCTCTTGATGCCGCCTCGACCCGCCCCGTCTCCAAACCCTTCGCCACCGTCTCCAACACCTTCCCCACGCTCCCCCCCAAGAGCTGCTCCGCCTGCTCATCCGCCAGGCCCATGCTCGTACGCACCAACTCACGCCAACGCTGACGCACATCATCGCTACAGGAACGCAGAACAACCGCGACATCCTTGATCGCCTGAACTTGCCCGGCCGTACGC
Organism: Planctomycetota bacterium; assembly: GCA_026693085.1. Taxonomy (GTDB): domain Bacteria; phylum Planctomycetota; class Phycisphaerae; order Tepidisphaerales; family Tepidisphaeraceae; genus JAPLNB01. The sequence continues at coordinate 618 of JAPLNB010000116.1, forward strand.
CTGATCGGCATCACCATGACCTCAAAACCTCCGTCTACCCCCATCAGGCAACACTGCCCGCTTGAACTGCCCCTCGCAGAATGCACCGACTCTCACTACACTTTCCCTTCGTTCGGCCGTCATCGGCCAGTGGAGACAACCTTCATGAGCCAGTCTAATACCAAACAGCAGATCCTGGATGTCCTCAAATTCGCACAAGACCAAGTCCGCCGATTGATTCAGAACCACCCTGGATTCTATCCGCTCTACACCGACCAGGGAAAATGGAAACATGACAAACCCGCCTGGACCCGCTGGTGCGACGGATTCCTCCCCGGAATGATGTGGCTATTCCTTGAGTCCGCTACCGCCGACGAACCGGACTTCTGGAGGTCCAACGCCGAACACTACTCCGCCGCACTCGAACATCGCAAAGAAGACCGTGACGTCCACGACCTTGGCTTCATCTTCTACCACGGCACCTACAAACGCTGGCACGCCGCCACCCTCCGCGACCGCCGCCCAGACCACAAACTCCAGGACGTCGTCGTCCGCGCCGGACAGGTTCTCGCCATGCGATTCAAGAACAATGGCCAGTACCTGCGCTCGTTCATCAGCGACGAGTCGCTCTTCATCGACATCATGATGAACGTCCCGGTCATCTTCTACGCCGCCAAGCTGACCGCCGACCCCGGCCTCATGCGCATTGCCACGCAGCACTGCCTCACCACCCGCCGAACCCTCGTCCGCGGCGACGGCTCCACCAGCCACGAAGGAATCTTCCACCTTCAGACCGGCCAGTTCCTCCGCCAAACCACCCACCAAGGCTACCGCGACGATTCCTGCTGGTCGCGCGGACTCGCCTGGTCCCTCTACGGCTTCGGAACCTGCTACGAACTCACCGCCGACCCAAGATTCCTCAACACCGCCGAAGCCCACGCCCAGTTCTACCTCGAACACACCCCCGCCCACGGCGTCCCCCCATGGGACTACGACGCGCCACAGGACGGCCGTTTGTCGATAACCCAACCCGATTCCTCCGCCGCCGCCATCGCCGCCGTCGGACTCTTCAACCTTGCCAACCTCGCCACCGACCGCGTCCGCGCCCTCGCCTACCGCGACGCCGCCCTCCGCATCGTCCAGACCCTCGCCCAGCCGCCTTACCTGGCGATCGATGATCCCAACTGGGAAGGCATCCTCAGGCGCGGTGTCTACCACATCCACAAGGGACTTGGCGTTGATGAGAGCGTCATGTGGGGGGAGTTCTTCTTCGTCGAAGCACTGACCAAAGCATTGGCGGTACTGTCCTGAGCCACAGGGGGGTAGCCGGGGGAGTTCTGGGCACTTTGCGGGGTAGTGGCGGGGGGTTTTAGGGGGGCCGGCGGGGGGGCGCCGGGGGTGGTTCTTTACCCCGTAACCCTGCCTGCCCGGAACAACGGGCTGAGACTGGCGGCCAACGCCTGAAGCTCCTCCGTTTCCTCTGGCGTGATCGGCTTCAGTTGCAAAGCCAGTTCCATTGCTAGGTTAGAGACCGCCTGGTCGCCGGGCGGGAGGGTCGTGGTGATCTCATGCGACATCGTCCACCGCAACGTCATCTCCGCCTCATGCCGGTCAAATACTGGCTGGTACCAGAGTTGCCTGAATTGCCCCCGATTCGCCCCCTGTGGCCATTCCTGCCGGCAGAACGATTTGATCGCGATCCGGGTGACATTCTTCTTCTTGGCCAATTCATACATCTCCTGGCCGTAGTCACCTTTATAGATGGACGCGAAATTGAACGGGAACATCATCGAGTCAAAGTCAAACCGGTTCATCGCCGGGACTGCCGACTCGGTCGTATGGGTGGTGAACCCGATATACCGAATGACCCCGGCCTTCTGGGCTTCGAGGAGGGTTTCCATGGCCCCGCCTTTCATAAATGCAGCGTCTATATCCTTTTGCGGATCCTTGGTGGCGTGGAGTTGGTAGAGATCGAAGTGGTCGGTCTTGAGCAATTCCAGGGAACGTTTGAGTTCCGCCTTGGCGCCGGCGGCGTCGCGCATTCTGGTTTTGCAGGAGAGAAAGACGTTCTTGCGATACGGCTCAAGAGCTGGCCCAAGCTTCTGTTGCGCATCGCCGTAGGCGGGGGCGACGTCGAAATAGTTGCAGCCGTGTTCATAGGCACTGGCGACGGCCCGGTTGGCTTGGTTCTGGTCCATCAGGGGTGACCGGAGCATGATGGAGGCAAAGCCGATGACGGAAATCTCAACCCCAGGCTTGTAAGGCCGCCGCGGCAGCTTCGCGGCGGGGGTTTGGGCGGCGGCGGCGATGGCGGCGGGGGTTTGGGCGGCGTGGAGGAGGGCCGGGGCGGTGGCGGCGATGGCGGCGGACTTGAGGAACTGGCGGCGGTTGAGATGGTCGGTCATGGGGTGCTCCTATTGGGTTGGCGGGGTATTGTAGCAGGCGGAGTGAGGTATGGGAAAAGGACCCCCGTCGAGTCCCCCTTTACTCACCCAAAAACCACCCTTTTCTCCCCCTGCTCTCCCCCTCTTCCCCCCCTTTGCTCCCCCTTTGCTCCCCCTGTTCTGGCCCTGGTGGTTTTTGGGGGGCGTTTGGCGGGGCCGGGGGTTAAGGGATTTTCGATTTTCGAATGTCGATTTTCGAATGTCGATTTTCGAATCTCAGCTCACGGAATGGGGGCAACGGGAAACCCACGGACCTTGGCCGGTGGGCGTTGGTGCGGCGTATTCGGTTGTCAAAGAGCAACTGCAAATCCCACGTGCGCTAAATCGCACCCTACTCAATACGTTCGGCTGGTAAATTAGTTCGCCGCATTTTAGGTTTTGGCGGGATTTTGTGGGTTGGGGAAAACGGGGTTTGGGCGGGGAGGAGGATGGCGATGAGGACGGTGATGATGCCGATGACGACGAGAAGCTCGACGAGGGTGAAGGCGTGTGGATGAGGGGTGGATGGTAGCAGAAAGAAGCCCCCGGGGCACCCCCGGCCAAACCCCTGAAACTCCCCGCTTGACCCCCGGGCATACCCCGCAAACGCCCCGGCCGACCCCCTATTGTTTTGGACGGGGGATCCTCAATTTCGTTGGTCGTTCAATGAACTTTGAAGCGGGAGCGGTGTGCCGAGGTCAGCAACAGGGCGGTGCTGATGGCGAGGAAGAGCAAGGCGCGGAAGAGGGTGGTCCAAGCGACAGTCCCTCCGCCGGGGAGTCCGCCGCAGCCGCAGTCGATGGAGAGTCCACGGAGCAAAGCGGTGGTGATGGCGGTAGCGAATGTGCAGAACAGGGCAATGGTCGCCAGCAGGGCACCTGGGACCCAGATGCCCAACAGGAGGAAGACTCCGCAGACCAATTCGAGCCAAGGAACAACTACGGCAACCAGCAGTCCCGATTGGGGGGATGTCAGTTGATATCCATAGATGGCGGAAAGGAAATCGAGAGGCGCGTAGATTTTTGGGAGGCTGCTGAGGATCAGAGCCGTCCCGATACCGAATCTTGCCAGCCAACGGATGGCGGTGGATGCGTGTGACAGCATTGTGTTTGTTTTGGGAGTCATGATTTGCTCCATGTATTCACTTGGGGATGTGGAATCTGGTGCATTTCGAGGGTCATCGGGAAGGGGAGGCCAGTTCGTGCCAGTCTTGCCATCCGCCGGTCAATAGGCAAACCCGGGAATAGCCGGCTTTGAGCATGCGTTTGGCAACGGCGCCATCGTAGGTGCAGTCTTTGCTCTGGCAGTAGACGACGATCGGCATCGTATCGTTTAGTTGCGTGATCTTGGCGTGAAACTCGGCATCGGTTGAGTTGACGGGGATACTGAGGGCACCGGGGATATGTGCTTTTGTGTAACTGCGTGGGAGGCGAGCGTCGACCACGGTGACGGCACGATCAGCGATCATGGCCTGGAGTTTGTGGGGGCTTATCCTGTTGAGGAATGTGGCGGACTGGGTTTCCTGGACGGATCGGACTCCTTCGCCGGCGTTGAGCAGGCCGCCATCTGCGAGAACGTGGAAACAGAGGGCGAGGCTGCTTGCGACAACGACGATTGTGCAAGATTGGCGAATTCCTTGTTTTAGAACGGGTGGGTGGGGCGCGCTGGGCGGTGGCGGGGCAGATCGAGAGGGTCGCCTGGCAAGCCAGATCGTTGCGGCAACGGCCAGAATGACCAGAGAACCGGCCAGGATCGGGAAGGGATATGGGAATCGCGGGAGGGTGAGCTGGGTCTTGGAGACAACCAAGCCGGTGCCGTCCCAGCGAGCGCTTAGATCGCGGAAGTCAACGACCTGCATATCACCGGGGGCATCGAAGATGCGAGCGCCGGCTTCACAAGAGCCGAGGTAGAGAACGTAGTGGTCGTAGGTTGTGGAGTAGGTGCTTTTCCTGGTGTGGAGGATGATCGGGTGTTTGGAAGCTCGGAGGAAATCAGAGGTCATGCGCTGGAGGATGGCGGCGTGCATTCCATGGTCTTCGGCGGCCTGCTTGAGTTCGAGCAGGGAGCTGCCCTGTCCGCGGGGGCAGTACTGGGGCTTGAGAAGGGAAGAGAATTCGACGGGTACTGCCTGGGCTCGCATGGCGGCGTAGAGGGAGAAGAGGCCGCAGTAGGATCCCCAGACGGGCGGGGGGCTGGATTGTAGTGTTTTGGTTTCGGGGGCTGGGGCGGCAGCCACGGAGGCCAAGAGGAGACAAATGATTGGTGTGAGGAAGAAGCGGTTCATGTGGATCCCCTTTCGCAGTGGTTAATGTTGTTGGTTGGGTTGGGCGAAGGAGCGGCGGTACGCGAGCAGGAGGATGGCGATCAGGGCGAGGATGGCGAGGACGGCGGTGAGGAGTTGCCAAGTGGGGAAGGCGGCGGAGGCGGGTGAGGGGTCGGGGTCTGGGGCTGGAAGTGGGAGGTCGGCGGACGAAGCGGTTGTGGTTGGGGGGGAAGCGGGGGCGGGTTTGGCGGGGGTGACGCGGGAATTATCGATGGCCTGGTCGATGCGTTTGATGGCATCGGTTTCCGGGTCCAGGACGGGTGCTCCGTTGTGCCAGACGTAGTGGAGGCCGGGGAAGTCATCATGATCGACGAGAGTGCCTTCGGGGATGCCGTCCATGACAAAGGCGCCGAGCTTTTTGAAGTCGGGGTTGATTTCATATTGTGATTTGGCGGCGAAGCGGAAGACTTCCTGGGAGCCGTCGCTGAAATGGATGGTTTGGTAGAGGGTGGCAGCGACTGGGAGGAAGTGGCCGTCGAGGGGCTGGAGTTGGACATCGTCGAGAAGGACATCGACTCCGATGGATGCTTTTTTACCGGGCTCACTGGGAGGGGCGGGGATGGGTTTGCCGTCGCAGATGTCGCCGGATTTCTTTCGGATGAGGGCTTTGCGGATGCTGTGTCCTGCGGCGGGGTCGATCCAGAGGGTGTAGGCGCCTTCCGGGGCGACGGCTTCGAGGACGAGGCAATTGGCGGAGCCGACGGTTTCCGTGGTGTTTTTGAGGCGAAGGGAGGTGGCGTGTCGGAGGACATCGGTGACGGGGCGGTCGTCGCCGAGGAGGATGCCTCGGAGGAAGGCGCCGTTGAAGATGTTGGTGGTGGAATGATTGATGCGGTCGGTGCGGATGGAGGCGCCTGCCCAGACCTGATTCTCAGTGGCTCTGGGGGTGAGGGATTGTTGGCGTCGGAGGAACTGATTGCCGTTCCAGAGAGATCTATTCGAGTAGGCGGGGTTCTTTGACAAACCTACATACTTATAGTATCGCGTGATAACATCGATCTTGCCATCTGCGGAGGCACGGTACTCGGTGTCGTGTGCTTCAGCGAGCTTCCAATTCTGCGCGTTTTTCTCGGCCACTTCGAGTTCAGTGCGCATGAGGAATGGCATCGTGGGTTTGCTCAAGACGGGCAGTGTGTCGAGAATCTGCAAGGCCTTTGGGTCTGCCGGGGGCTCGGCTCCCCAGGTGTTGGCCACACAGGCACATGCTGCGGCGAATAGGGTGAAGGCGATGATGCATCGAAGTGTGTCGGCTATTGGCGTCTTGTGCATACGATCCTCAGTGATTCGCGACCGAGTATGGCACAGGCAAGTCGAGAATGCCTGCTGTCTCCTATTGAGCGAGACAGCAGGCTGACGGTCGAAGGAGATTGGGCTAATTGGCAGGGCAGGGGTCATAGCTGCCGCCCGTCCAGTCGTCGCAATTGCCCAGCGTCCCGCAGGGTGTGTCCGTGTTCAGCGTACACGTATAGTTGCCTTTCTGATCTTGGCACTGCAGATACGTACGATCGATACTGCATTTATGGTGGTTTCCGTCTTCCGTCGGGCACTCGGGTCGCAGGCCGCACTTGTCGCAGGCGGCACCGTACAACTGCTGGGCGTCGGCATGGGCGATGGGCGCCGGCATGCGAGCGTAGAGGGCGAGGGCCAGGGCCGCGAGGCCGATGGCGCGTGCTGTCACTATTCCGATAGACATGATTATAACTCCTTTCCACGATAGATCGTGGAATATTGCGTCGTTGAGTAAGGCATGAGTGCTTCATGTAGGTCACAATAAACCCGGAGCCGCCCCGGGGGAGCACGCGGCTGTCGTTGGAACAGGAATGCGACGCTCGGGTGCCTCTTCCCGCAGGCGTATCGCACGGTGATAAGGCTACACGCGATCTTTGGCGTGTCAAGCCTGCTCACGCAATGTTGTTTGCCAAAGGTCAGCATCATCGCGCAGGGAGACGCATTCTTGGGGGCAACCGGAAAGCCCAGGAAAAGCCGCGGCGTCCGGAGAATGCGAGCCCGTTGTGCTCTTTGCTCGTCTGGTCTGCGTTTTTGCAGGCGAACCACACGGGATCAGATCAGTGGGTAGCCTGGGAAGCCACATACTTCTATGAGTTAGTGACCGCTGGGGGCGAATTGCCCCACGAATTCTCGGAAAAACTTAAGGGAGATGCTTGAGTGTTGACGGGCGAAAAAGGGCGTTGTCAGGCGAGGTGGGTCTTTTTTTTGCGGCCGGAGAGGTAGGATTCCATGATGCAGTTGGAGAGTTCGGCGGAGGAGGTGTAGAAGGCGATGCCTTTGGTGAGTTTGGTGAGTTGGTCGACGAAGCCGACCCAGTCCATTTGCCAGTAGTCTTCGATGAGTGCGAAGGTGGCGATTCGGGCGCCGGCGCGGACGGCGAGGACGGCTTCTTTGAGGGTGGCCAGAGTGCTCTTGGGGTCGGGGGGGTAGAGGAGGTGGACGGTGGAGCCGTCGAGGTGGGCGGTGGGTTGGCCGTCGGTGATGATGAAGATTTGCTTGTTTTCGCTGGGGCGTTTGTGGAGGGTTCGGCGGGCGAGTTGGAGGCCCATGTGGAGGTTGGTGAAATGTTGTGGTGCTTGATCGAGTTTGGAGAGTGGGACGCGGAGGCGGACCTGGTAGTCGTAGATGGTGACGGGTTTGGGCATGGCGAGGGGGAGGAGGGATTCGGGGATGGCGGAGGCGCCGGAGTAGAAGCCGACGATGTCGAGGGTATCCTGGGGGAATCGGGAGCGGACGAGGGCTTGCATGGCGAGGGCGACTTTTTTGGCGGCAAGGAAGCGGCCATGGCGCATCATGGAGCCGGACTGATCGAGGAGGATGACGGTGGAGCAGGAGGTGGTTCCTTCGTGGAGGTGGAGTTCGAAGTCGCGTTCGGAGAAGCGGATGAGAGGGGTCAGGGGACAGGGGACAGGGGTCAGAGAAGAGGGATTCCGCATGGCTGAACCCTGACCCCTGACCCCTGACCCCTTTTTGGGTAGGCCGTGGTGGGCGAGGGCGTTGTGTAGGGTTTGGTGGAGGTCGAGTTCGGAGACGGGGTCGCCGTATTGGTAGGGTTTGGTTCCTTCGACGCGATCGCCGCCGTGGCCTGGGGTGATTTTTTCATGGCCATCGCGGGAGCCATTGCGGAGGTTGGAGAAGACTTCGATGAGAGCGAGCCGTTGCATGCGAGAGATGGCGCGGGGTGTGAGTCGGAGTTGTCCGGAGGGGGAGCGGTCGAGGAGGCTTTGCAGGAGGAGTTGGTCGAGGAGGTCGGAATGTTCGGGGTTTTTGGGGTCGTTCATCATTTGTTGGATGGCTTTGAGGGCTTGGTCGCCATACTGGATGATGAACTGCATGAACTGGTCGAGTGAGAAGAGGGAATCGGGGGAGGGGAATTCCTGGCCGTCGTAGTGGCCATAGAAGTACTTCATGAAGGGATTGTAGGGGGGGTGGGTGGCAGGGGAAAGGGTGTGAGGGTTCAGAGCGAGGAGGGAGGGGAGAAGGCGAGGGTTACCAGGCGTTGCGGCGGGGAGCGACGGCGGCGCTGAGGGTAAGTGTTTGTGTGCCGGTGGTTTCGGCGGAGAGGGCGGTGTTGCCGACGGTGTGGATGGTGAGGGTGATGGAGGCTCGGCGGAGGAGGTCGTAGGCGCCGCCGGTTTTGATGGAGGTTGGGGAGCGCATCGGTTCCATGCGGAAGGAGCAGGCGAGGACGCCGTGGCAGAGGACGTGTTGCTGGCCGTTGATGATGGCGTAGAGGTGGTTGGCGGCGGGGTCGTAGCGGAAGATGATTTGGTTGCTATCGTCGTCGAACATGGCGAGGGAGTCGCCGGTGACGATATTGCCAGCGGCGAAGGAGGCGGCGAGGGTGGGGTCTTCTGGGGCGTGGTTTTTGGCGGTGCGGATGTAGGTGACGATACGGTGGAGGGCGACGCGGGCCTGTTGGAGGAGGACGGACTGTTCCTGGTTGATGGCGTAGGCATTGGTGGCGGCGTTGAGTGCGATGGCGGTGGCGGTGAGGAGGACCGCGGAGATCGCGAGGGCGATCATGAGTTCGACGAGGCCCATGGCCGAACGGCGTGGGAGGGTGGTGGAGAGTGGGAGGGAGGGCATGATGGGGGAAGTTGTAGGAAGGGGTTTCAATTGCCCTCCACGTAGGTGTCGGTTTCGGCGACGATATCGATGGCGATATTGATGCCGTCGGGGAGGGCGCGGTTGGGGTTGTGGCGGATGGTGAGCTTGCCCCAGCCGCCTTCGGGCATGGGTGAGGTGGGGTCGGTGGCTGAATCGGAGGGTCCGAACCAGCCGAGGGTGGTGTTGCCGGCGCCGTCGCCGGTGACGATGATGGAGCCATCGACGAAGCCGGTGCCGCGGATGTCGATATTGCCTGCGACGACGACACCGACGAGAGTGGAGGGGGCGGTACCTGGGTTGGTGAAGGAACCCATTTCGATATTGGTGTTTGGGGCGATGATGGTGGCGGTCTGGTCGGTGGTGTTGTCGAAGAGGGTGGCGCCTGTGAATTCCCAGCTATTGGCGAAGTGGGTATAGGCGGTTGGGGGTTCGCCGACGGCTCCGCCGGAAGCGATTGGACCGTGGATGGTGCAGTCGTTGAAGCGGATGTTGTTGCCGCGGACGAATCCCCAGGAGTTGGTGGTGGTGAGGGCGGTGCTCTTGTTGAAGGAGCCGGACTTCATTTTTTGGGCCCAGGTCATGCCGTCGCTAGAGCTGGTCGTTGTAGAGCCGCCGGAGTTGGTGACATTAGGCTCGGTTTCGACATAAGTAACGCCTTCGAAGGTGCAGTTTTGGAAGAGAGGGTTAAGGCCCTTGGGGATGCGGCAGTTGCGTAGAGTCAGGTTTCTAAAGACGGGGCGGCGGTAGGTTGCCTGGTAGGAGGTAGAGCCGTAGGGGGTGCGTTCATCGGCGGCGGTGTCGTTGGCGTCGGTGGCGAGGAGTTCCTTATTCTCGATGAGGGTGGCTGTCTTGGAAGTGGTTCCGGCTTCGGGCCCGGTTCGGGATCGGAAGGAGCTGGTATTGAAGTTTGCGGGAGTGAACTCGGGGAGGTCGGGGGAATTGTAGCCGAAGACCACTGGGGGGACTCCGGCCTCGGTGGGGATGACGGGGCCTTGGAGGATGTCTTCGATGGCCTGGCCCTTGGAGGCGAGGCGGGTCTTGAGTGAATCGAGAGTTTCCTTGATGAGGACCTGGCCGCGGACTTTTGCGTAGGGGTCGCGGTTGTCGATCTGGTTGTCCATGTAGCCGGCGCGGGTGGGATCGGTGGATGCGAGAGGCCCGCCGAGGGCATCGATGGCGCCCATGAGAGTCTGGTCGTAGAGTTTGCCGGTGGCGGGGTCGGTGAACTCGGCGGCGGTGACGGCGCGATCGTGGTTGGTGTCGAAGACCTGGAGGAGGACGTCGTATTCGTCTATGAATCCGTCGAGATTGGCATCGGCGAAGCCGTTGGCGACGGCAGCATTATAGAGAATCTGGTTGCTGACGGGGATGCGGTTATCGTAACCGGAATAGTTGGCTTTGAGAAAATTCTGGAAAGCGGTGATACGGGGTGTGATGGTGGCGTTGACGTTTTTGAAGTCGCTGATGGCGAATATGGGGGACTGGCCGCTGGGCTGGAGGGTGGTGGTCATGACGATAGAGCCTTCGATCATGACGTTGCGGCCGAGCTGAATGGGGACTTTGCCGGCGACGGCGTACTTGATTTTTTTGTCGATTTTGAAGGACATGGTGATGGAGCGAGTGGCGGAGCGGTAGGTGCCGGTGCTGGTGACGATGAGGTAGCGGGTATCGAGGGGGTTTTGAGTGATGGAGATGACGAAGCGTCCGATCTCGTCATCGATGGAGATGGGGGCGGTGGTAAGCACGTTTCCAGCGGGGTCATAGGTGACGGTGCGTTCGGCGGGCTTGAGCATGCTGAGCAGCTCGTTGGAGACGGAGGTGCGGATGGCGGGCCAGAGGCTGTTGGCGACGCTTGGGGTGATGGTTCCGATGGTGGTTTTGGGGCGGGCCATGGTCAGAAAGCGGGTCTGCATCCAGCGGAGGCCGGACTCGGCAACGGCGCGGGCCTTTTCGGCGGCGTCGAGGTTAGAGGCGACCTGGACGTTCATGGTGGACATGGCGAACATAGCCAGCGCGAGGGTGGAGAAGAGGGTGAGATAGATCATGGCGAGGACAGCGGCGGCGCCGGCGCGTTTGAGAGTCGGCGAGGATCGGACGGTGAACTTGGGAGACTGAGGTGGGCGCATAGGCATCCCTTATATCGTCTAATGATCCTGTCGAATCCAGGAGAGGCGATAGACTTCCTGGGCGACCGCTGAGGGCTGGGGGCGGAAGAGAATGCGTACTCGGACGCGTACGGCCCCGGTGTAGGTAGTTTTGGCGAAATCGGGACTGGTTTCGTTGTTATTGCAGCTAGGCTCGTAGGGAAGAACGGGCATGACGGTCACGAGCTGCGAGTATTGCGAAAGCTCGGTGATGGGTATGCGGGAGGCATCGATTGGGGGATTGAAGGTAGAGAGGTCAAAGTCGTCAAGGTCGTTATAGGTGGCAAGGGTTTCGCCGGGTTCGGGGCCGAAGTACGTGGTGCTGGTGGAGGGGTCTTGGAAGGTGAGGTTGGCCATCGCTTCCTGGATGCTGTTGGCGAGCATCAGCGCGGTGGTCATCTGTGCGCCGGCGGAGTTGTCGCGCGTGCAGGAAGTGAAGAGTTGGAACATGGCGATGAAGCCGGTGCCAATAATGGCGGTGGCCAGGGCGGCCTCGATGAGGGTGAAGCCGCGGCGGGCGCGTAGAGAACGAAACTTGGATGAATAGGTAACCACGGGAATGATATCCAATTGAAATGGTGGAGTGTCAACAGGGACATTGACGAATTCTGTGCGATGTTCGTGTGAGGGAGAGACATTATCGGAATCAGTTGGGGAAAGCGTCTGGCAAGCGATTCGATGGAAGGGGCGAATTCTGTTTGCGGGATTTGCGTTGCCAGCGGCTTATATCGTATATCGATGGACGGGTAGCTCGATATGCGTGAAGCAGAAAAGAGGCTGATATGGCAAACAATCGACTCACTGTGGTATGCGTGGGACTGATGCTGTCGTGGATGATAGGTGGATGGCAAGGCGTTGCTTGCGCGAACGCACTACCGGACAACTTTGTGGGGACGTGGTGTGTGACGGTGACGCCGGATTCCAACACGGAGCACGACGGAGGCAAGGAATTCGGCGATGCGCTGGTTTTCGACGCTGGCGAGTTGCTGACCGAGAACTTTGCCTATCTGGGGTTTGATCCGGGCGCGTACACGGTGCCGGAGGCGGAACCGTACACGGTCAGCGCGACCATGACAAGCGGGTGCAAGGGGACGCTTGCGTGGAGCGGCACGATCAGCAGCGGCACCATGACTGGGCAATTGGTGTGGACGAAGCCTAGCGGGGTAATCTGGAGGTTCAGCTTCCGCGGGACCAAATAGGCTGGCGGCAAGCATCGGCTGAAGGCCGGGCGACGGCGGCAGGGCACAGAGGCCCTTCCGCCGTCGCTCTTTTTCGTCAATTGTCCTGGTGGTTGGTGAGAGGTGTCACCGCGGGGGATGGGGTCAGTGAAGCAGGCGGATTTGCTGATAGGCTTGTGGGGCAAAGAGGGAGGGCTTATCTTGCATGGCAGTCAAAGGCGGGGGTCTGGAGAGGTATTGGCATGAAGCGAGGCATTATGGTGGTGTTGGCGATGGGATTATTCGGTGCCGCGGGGACAGTTGCGGCGGTGAAGAGCTTGCCGAAACGGGCGGAGGTGAAAGTTGAGGATACGTGGGATCTGACGAAGCTGTTTAAGAGCGATCAGGAGTGGGAGGAGACGTTTAAGAAGTGGGAATCGCAGATCTCAGGGTATGAGCAGTTTCGGGGGAAGCTGGGGGAGGGGGCGAAGACGCTGGCGGTGTGTTTGAAGTTTGATGCGGAGTTCAGCCGGGCGGGGGAGAAGCTGGACAGTTATGCGCATTTGAAGGTGGCGCAGGATCAGGGGAACAGTGAGTATCAGCGGATGCGGGGGCGGCTGGCGGCGGCGGGGACGAAGGCGGCGGAGGCGTTTAGCTGGTTTGCGCCGGAGTTGATGAGCATTCCGGCGGATCAGATGGAGAAGATGCTGGGGGCGGCGGAGTTGGCGGAGTGGCGGGTGGCGTTGGAGCGGGTGCTGCGGTTTCGGGCACATACGCTGGGGAAGGGCGAGGAGCAATTGCTGGCGATGCAGGGGGACATGAGCGAGACGGCGGTGCTGGCGTTCAGGCAATTGAACGATGCGGATTTGAAGTGGGGGACGGTCGCGAATGAGAAGGGGGAGCTGGTGGAGTTGGGGACGGCGACGTGGCCGATGTTTCTGGAGTGTCCGAAACGGAGCGTTCGGCAGGAGGCGTTCGTCAAGTTTTACGAGCAATATGATTGGCACAAGAACACGCTGGCGGCGACGCTGAACGGGGGGGTGCAGAAGGATGTGTATTACGCGAAGGCGAGGAAGTACAACAGCGCGTTGGAGGCGGCGTTGTTTCCGGACAATGTGCCGGCGGCGGTGTACGACAGTTTGATTGAGGCGGTGCACAAGCGATTGCCGGCGCTGCATCGGTATTATGCGTTGCGGAAGCGGGCAATGAAGCTGGATGAGCTGCATATTTACGATACGTATATTCCGATTCTGTCGGAGATCGAGAAGAAGCATACGTGGGAGCAGGGGGTAAAGGTGGTTGTGGAGGCGTTGCGGCCGATGGGGGATGAGTATTGCGGGGCGTTGGAGAAGGGGTTGACGGTGGAGCGGTGGTCGGATCGGTATCCGAACGCTGGGAAGCAGAGCGGGGCGTTCAGCAGCGGGGGATATGACGGGCCGCCGTATATGCTGATGAATTATCAGGACACGGTGCTGGACCATGTGTTTACGTTGGCGCACGAGGGGGGGCATTCGATGCACACGTATTATTCGGCGAGGAATCAGCCTTATCAGTATTACGGGTATAGCTTGTTTGTGGCGGAGGTGGCGAGCACGTTTAATGAGATGCTGCTGGCGCAGCACCTGATGAAAAATGCGAAAGACAAGCAGGAAAGGGCATATCTGATCAATCGGATGCTGGATGACATGCGGGGGACGATCTATCGGCAGACGATGTTTGCGGAGTTTGAGAAGATCACGCACGGGTTGGTGGAGAAGGGCGAGCCGCTGACGGTGGAGACGCTGCGGCGGGAGTATCGGAAGCTGCTGGAGCAGTATTTTGGGCCGGCGTTTGTGATTGACGAGCAGTTGAGCCTGGAGTGCATGCGGATACCGCATTTTTACCGGGATTTTTACGTGTACAAGTATGCGACGGGGATGTCGGCGGCGATTGCGTTGAGCGAGCGGGTGTTGAAGGGTGGGGAGAAGGAGCGGCAGGAATATCTGAACTTCCTGAAGGGGGGAAGCTCGAAGTTTCCGCTGGATTTGTTGCGTGGGGCGGGGGTGGATATGGAGAAGCCGGGGGCGGTGGATGCGGCATTGCGGAAGTTTGAGGAGTTGGTGGTGGAGTTGGAAGGATTGCTGTAAACGGAAGAAGCCCCGGATGTGCATCCGAGGCTCCGTATGGAGCAATAGAGACTACTTGACGAGTTGGGAGAGCTTGAAGATGGGGAGGATGATGGACATGGCGATGAAGCCTACGACGGAGCCCATGGCGACGATCATGAGGGGTTCGATCATGGCGGTGACGGATTTGATGACGGTGCGGAGTTCTCGGGCGTAGTATTCGGAGACTTCGTCGAGGACTTCGCCGAGTTTTCCGGATTCCTCGCCGGCGCCGATCATCTGGACGACGGAGCGGGGGAGGAGTGGGGATTTGTTGAGTGGGGCGGAGATTTTTTTGCCTTGTTTGACGGCGACGTAGACGGCGCGCCACATGCGGCGGTAGAGGGCGTTGCCGGAGATTTCGGCGGTGATGGAGATGGTGTCGAGCATGGGCACGCCGGCGTTGATGAGCTGGCCCATGGTGTGTAGTGAGCGGTTGATGTAGAGGGCGCGGAACATTTTTTTGAAGAGTGGGACGGTGAGTTTGACTTTATCGAACCAGAGTCGTCCCCAGTCGGTGCGGATGAGCATCATGAAGCCCCATATTCCGGCGGCGGCGGCGAAGAGCAGGATGTACCAGTAGTTGGTCATGAAGTTGGAGAGGGCGAGGAGGAGTTTGGTGGGGGCGGGGAGTGCGGCTTCTTTTCCTTTGAAGATGACCATGAAGCGTGGGAGCACGAAGGTGAGGAGGAAGATGGTGGTTCCGATGGCCATGGTGCCGATGATTCCGGGGTAGATCATGGCGCCGACGACCTGTGAGCGGGTTTCGATCTGTTGTGCGAGGTAGGAGGCGATGCGGTCGAGCATTCGGGAGAATCCGCCGGAGAGTTCGGAGGCTTTGACCATGTTGATGTAGAGAGGGGAGAAGCACTTGGGATAGCGGAAGAGGGCATCGGAGAACTGTTTTCCGGCCTCGAGGTCTTTTTTCATCTGATTGAGCATGACCTTGAACTTGGGATTCTGGATCTGGTCGGCGATGCCTTCGACGGCGGCGCGGATGGAGATTCCGGCGCGGATCATGACGGCGAGCTGGCTGGTGAAGTTCTGGATGTCTTTAGCGGAGGGTCCGAAGCTGAGGTTGAGGTTGAGGGCGCGAGCGTTTCTTTTGCCGGCGTCGGCGGGGCCGAGGGCGAGGATGTAGAGGCCGCGGCCGCGCAGGTCATGGGCAGCGGCGGCCAGGTTAGGCGCAGCAAGGACGCCATGGGTGACGGCGCCGTTGGTTGCTTTGACCTCGTATCGATAGGTTGGCATAGACTTCTCAGTTGCCAGTGGTTTGTTGTCCGTTGCCAGTGACGATCATTGGGTGATTTCCTTCAGGCGACGAGGGCGCGTTCGAGTTTTTCGGGGTGAGCGGCCATGGAGACGGCGTCATCGCGGGAGACATGGCCGTTGACGTAGAGTTGCTTGATGGAAGAGTCGAGGGTTTGCATGCCGAGGGCGCGGCTGGTTTCGATGACGTTGGCGATTTCGAAGATGCGGTTTTCGCGGATGCAGTTTCGGACGGCGGGGGTGCAGAGCATGATTTCGAGAGCCGGGATCATGCCTGGCTGGTCGGTGCGTCTGAAGAGGGTTTGGGAGATAACTGCCTGGAGGGTGTTGGCGAGCATGGATCGGATCTGGTTTTGCTGGTCGGAGGGGTAGATATCGATGATACGCTCGATGGTTTGGGGTGCGTTGTTGGTGTGGAGTGTGGAGAAGACGAGGTGTCCGGTTTCGGCGGCGGTGATGGCGGCGGAGGTGGTTTCGAGGTCGCGCATTTCGCCGACGAAGATGACGTCGGGGTCTTGTCGGAGGGCGTGGCGGAGTCCGGAGGCGAAGGAGGGGCAGTCGGAGCCGATTTCGCGTTGTTCGATGGTGCACTTATTGGAGAGGAAGGCGTATTCGATGGGGTCTTCGATGGTGATGATGTGGCAGAATTCGCGTTTGTTGATGGCGTCGATCATAGCGGCGAGGGTGGTGGATTTACCGCAGCCTGTGGCTCCGGTGAGAAGGACGAGGCCACGTGGGAGGTAGGTAAGTTTGTTGACGATGTCTGGGAGGAAGAGTTCTTCGATGTGTCGGACCTTGTCGTTGATGGTACGGAAGGAGAGTGCGATGGTGTTTCGTTGGTAGTGTGCGTTAACGCGGAAGCGTCCGACGCCTGGGATTTCGTAGGAGAAGTCGGAGTCGCGGAGGTCTTCGAAGGCGGCGATGCGTTTTTCGTTGATCATTTCCTTGAGGATGCGGAGGATGCCTTCGGAGGTCATGATGGGGAAGTCGGAGGCTTTGAGGACGGTGTGGACGCGGAAGAGAGGCGGGAGTCCGACGTTCATGTGGACGTCAGAGGCTTTGTTTTGTATGGCGGTTCGGAGGATGTCGTTGAGCTGGCTCATACGTTTTTTCCATTCGACGTGCGCTGAAGCGCACTACATGGCGTTTTCGGTGACTCTCAGGATTTCATCGACCGTTGTGAGGCCCTTGATGACTTTATCGAACCCATCTTGTCGGAGGGTGACGAGGCCGCGTTCGCGGCAGAGTTTTCGGAGCTGGATGACGTCGGGGTTTCGGGTGACGAGGTCTCGGAGGGAGTCGTCGAGGACGAGCAGTTCATAGATTCCGAGGCGTCCGGAGTAGCCGGTTTTTCGGCAGCGGTCGCAACCTTTGCCTTTGAAGGTTTTATCAGACTCGAAGCCTTGGAGGGTGAGGAACTCGCGCATTTCGTCGGAGGCCTGGAAGGGTTCTTTGCAGTGGGGGCAGATTTTTCGGACGAGGCGTTGGGCGAGGATGGCGTTGACGGCGGCGGAGATGAGGTAGGATTCGACGCCGATGTTGATGAGTCGTGTGACGGAGGAGGGCGCGTCGTTGGTGTGGAGAGTGGAGAGGACGAGGTGTCCGGTGAGTGCGGCCTGGACGGCGATGCGGGCGGTTTCGGAGTCGCGGATTTCGCCGAGCATGACGACGTCGGGATCCTGGCGGAGGAGGGAGCGGAGGGCGGCGGAGAAGGTCATGCCGATTTTTTCGTGGACCTGGACCTGGCTGGCGGCATTGAGGTGGTATTCGATGGGGTCTTCGACGGTGGAGATATTGAGCTTGTTGCCGTCCATGCATCGGAGGGAGGAGTAGAGGGTGGTGGTTTTGCCGGAGCCGGTGGGGCCGGTGACGAGGAGGATTCCGTGGGGCTGATCGATCTGGTTTTTCCAGATGGTGAGGGTATTTTCGGAGAAGCCAAGTTCTTCGAGGGGGACGTTGATGGATCGGGTGTCGAGAATACGGAGGACGACTTTTTCACCGGCGGCGGTGGGGAGGGTGGACATACGGAGGTCCATTTTTCGGCCGTGCATGATGGCGCGGATGCGGCCGTCCTGTGGGAGGCGTCGTTCGGCGATATCGAGGTTGGCCATGATCTTGAGACGGGAGACGATGGCGGGGTGCATTTTGTGTGGTGGGTTCATGGCTTCGAAGAGGACGCCATCGATGCGGTAGCGGATCTTGAGGGCTTTTTCCTTGGGTTCGACGTGGATATCGCTGGCGCTTTGTTTGATGGCGTCGGCGATGAGGTAATTGACGAATCGGATGACTGGGGATTCGGAGCCGAGTTTTTCGAGGTCGGCGACGTCGTCGGTGGTTTCCTTGACGACCTGGAGTTCGTCGTCGGCCATGTCCTTGATGATGTCATCGACCTGCATGTCGGAGGAGGCTCCGCCGGTGAGGGCGTCGACGATGCGGGCGATGTCTGCGGGAGTGACGACGACCATTTTGAGGTCGCGTTTGGTTCGGCGTTTGATTTCGTCGAAGAGGAAGACGTTGTTAGGGTCGGCCATGCCGACGACGAGGGTTTTGTCGTCGAATCGGAGTGGGAGGACGAGCTGTTTGCGGATGTAGTCGGGGGCGAGGAGATTGAAAGCGTCGGGGTTGACGGCGGCTTTCTCGGGGATTTCGAAGGGGACGTTGAGGGTTTCAGCGAGGGCCGAGAGGATCTGGGCCTCGGAGGCGGCGTTCATCGTGAGGAGAATCTGGACGATGGACTTGCCTGGGGTTTGGGATTGGACGTTTTTGGCCTGGAGGAGTTGTTCTTCGGAGACCTGGCCGCGTTCGATGAGGAGTTGCTGGACGGACTTGCGTGCGCGGGCGGTGGTGGGTGTCCAGATCTGCTCGGCGTCAAGGGGTTCGGCGTGGGCGTGTTCGTCGCCATGGACGAGGTGGGGTTGGAGGGTGGTGGCGGGATTGGGATTGTGACGTTTGCCGAACATCTGGGGCTTCCGTGTAAAGGGTAGGGGGCTACTTCTGGATTTTGATCTCGAACTTATTGGGCCCGCGGGAGACGATGACGCTGTTGGGGGTGATTTTCTCGATGGTGAGGGAATCGATATCCTGGCCCTCGGTGTACATGGTGTTGTTGATTATGGCAGCCTTGGTTTTTCCGCTGACGAGGATGGTTTGGATTTTGAGGGATTGTGCGGCCTTCTTGGCGGCCTCTTTTTCCTGTGCGGCGTGTTTGGCGATGTCGGCCTGGCTGGTGTCCTGGTCGCTCTTGGGCGGGGCGAAGCGGAAGGGGTTGGTCTTGAGGTCTTCGAGCTTGACCTGGTTGGTGGAGGGGTAGTCGAGGAACTGCTGGACGACTTTCTCGGTGTTTTTGAGGAGTTCTCGCATGGCGGTGATGTTTTTCCCGCCATCGGAGAGGAACTGGTTGATGGTGACTTTTGCGTTGGCGGCTTCGGGGCTGGCGGCGGCGACCTTGGGGCCGGCGCGCATGTGCATGAAGAGGACGACGCCTGCGCCGACGACGACGAGGGCGAGGAGGACGTAGAGGGCGTTGTTGGCGGGCCTGGCGAACTCGCTTGAGAACTCGCCAATGGGTTCCTCGTTGGCATCCGGGGGGAGGGCGTCGTTGTCGGGGGTCTGCGCCTGTTCGGTGGCATCCATTTTAGAGGGATCAAAGTGGTTCATGTTCAACCTTTGCTTCAGGCGGGCGCTGGCCCGCGGACACTGTCGGTGCGACGCCGGAGGACGGTCAGTTGGTGGTGGCGAGTCTATTGCTGCCGTCGGACTCGAAGAAGATGCTGAGGGTCATGTTGGCCTGCATTTCGCCGTCCTTGGTGGTGATTTTTTCAAGTTTCATGTGGGAGAGGCGAGTGATGCGTTTCATGTCTTCGAGCTTGAGGAGGAAGGCGTAGAAGTTTTTGAAGTTGCCGGACATGCTCATCTGGATGGGCAGCTCGCTGTAGCCTGCGGAACGCTCGATTTTCTGGGTCTTGAAGGTCTTCATCTGGAGCTGTTGCTCTTTGGCTTTGCTGGTGACGTCGGCAAGCATTTTGTCGATGTCGCGCTGCTGGGGGAGCTTGGACTCGAAGAACCGGATGGCGTTCTGGAGCTCGGTGATTTTGAGTTCGATGTCTGGAATTCCCGCGGTGGAAGCGCGGAGGTCCTGAAGGGCCTTTTTCTTGGTGAGGATTTCAGCCTGGCGGACGAGGCGTTTTTCAGCGGCGCGGTTGAAGACGAAGAAGTAGCTTGATCCGAGCAGTGCGAGCATGAGCAGCACAAAGACGAGTTGTCCAATTCCGAGTTTCATAGGGACTCCGTGGAACACTAGTTATTGACTTCGACGGCGGCGGTGGAGCTGGGTCGGGTCTGGGGTTTGGGTTCGACGTCGCGTTCGATGGCGAGTTCGATCTGGAATTTCCGCAGCTTGAGCTTGTCTTCGGCTTGGGCGTATTCCTCACTGACGATGAGGTTGGTGTCGCGGAAGAGCCTGGATGCGGAGAGGCTCTTGAGGAACTGTGCGACCTGGGCGTCGTTGATGGCAACGCCGGTGATCTTGAGGGTGACGTCGTAGAGTTTGGCCTCGGCCTGGACGAGCAGAGGGGCGGTGGTTTTGGCTTCGCGGGCGGCTTTCTGGACTTCGTAGGCGGTCTTTGGGGCGATGTCTTTCTGGGGTTTTGGGCGGTCCTTGGACTCCATGACGACGTCGAGGAGTGAGACGCCGGCGGGCATGCTGTTGGTGATTTCAGCGAGGACGAAGCTGCGGGGCACTTTTTCGAGGAGGGAGGCGGTGAGGTTGGCCTGATGGGCCATGCGGTTCTGTTTTTCCTGCATCTGTCGGACCTGTTGGATGCGTTTGGCGGCGCCGACGAATTCGAGGTCGGTCTTGAGATACTCGTCATCGACGCGTTGGGTAGCCCGTTCACTGAGTGTGAAGGCTGACCACATTCCGGCCATGACGATGATGAAGAGGACGGCACAGATCGCGTTGGCGCGGCGCTGGGCCTTGTTCTCGAAGTAACCGTCGGGCAGGAAGCTTAGGTTGTTCTGTGAAGCCATAACAAATCCTCCACGGGGCCGGGGGTGGTTTCATTGGCCGCGTGAGATCAGGGCGATTCCGCCGTTTTAGCGGCGGCTTTATTGGGACCAAGACTCAAACCGATGGCGACGGCCCAGTTGGGCTGGGGCTGGCGGCGGTCGATGCCGCTGTCGATGCTGATGTCGCTGATGCGGCCCATTCGAACGAGGGGGTCTCCGACCTGAGCGGCGAGGCCGAGTTCGCGGGCGACGTACTGACAGAGGTTTTTGTGTTTTGCTTCGCCACCGATGAAGATGAGGCGATCGACGGGTCTGCTGGGGAAGGTGGATTCGTGGTAACGGCGGCAGAGGTCGAGTTCTGCGACGATCTTGGCGAGGGGTTCGCGGCAGGCCTGTTCGGCGAGGGCGGCCTGGTGGTTGGGCTCGGAGGGCTGGGTATTGGCTGGAGGCTCTGGCAGGAGCGTTGAGGCGCGGCGATCGACGGGGTGGGCGTCGGCGTGTTTGGCAGCGGAGAGGGCCGCGGAGAGGGCGGCGAATTCTTCGGCGGCTTGTTCCTGGGCGGGGGGGAGGATTTCCTGTTTGCGCTGGACATCGCTGGGGGAGGGTTGGAGGGCGCAGAGGCGGAGGCGGAGCATTTTGGCGTCGTAGAACTTGAGGTTGAGGGCGGTGGCGACGGCCTGGGTGAGGTGGTTGCCGCCGATGGGGATGGATCGTACGAAGAGGATGTGAGGGCCTCGGGCGATGATGGCGCGGGTGCCGGTGCAGCCGATGTCAACGAAGCAATTGGTGACGTCGGCGTCGGATTTTCTGAGGTAGATGTGGATAAAGCAGTCAACGATGGCGGAGGGCTCGACGTTGAGGTTGACGATTTCGAGTTTGGCTTTGGCGGCGACGTCGAGGTACTGGTTGACGATGTCGCGACTGGCGGCCATGGCGATGACTTCGAGTTTTTCTTCCTGGTCCTGGTAGATGGTTCCCGCGACGTGGTGTCGGAGGAGTGCGTGGTTGGGGTCGATGGGGATTTTGCCGCGGGCTTCCCAAGGGAGGGCTCTTTTGAGGGCCTGGTCGTCCATTTTTGGGAGGCGGAGGTGCTGGAAGAACATGGAGGCGGCTGGGAGCGCGAGGACGGCGTTTCGGCCGGAGAAGTTGCCTTGTGCGAGGAGGTCGCGCGTGGTCTGGGAGAGGAAGCTCATGCGTGCGAGGGGTTCGTGTCGGACGTGGGTGGGGATATCGGCGGAGGCGGCGGCAACGAGTCGCCAGTCGTTTCCGATGAGGGCAACCTGGGCGATTTTCAGGCTGTCGGTGCCGAAATCAACGCCGATGGGGTTGGCTTTGGGCCCGAACCATTTTTTGACGATTCCAAGCATGCCCTCTCTCCACTGCGAGCACCGTCGGATTCACTGTGGGACGTACGATACGTCCGGGCCTCTAGTCAAACGGGGCGGATCGGGCGAAGTGCAGATGCTATGACGACTCTGCGAGATTGCCCGATCCTGAAGGAGATATCGACGGCAGAGGCGGGGGGGTTGAGGTAAGGGGGAGCGGGAGGGGGGCTGATAATGTGGCGTGGGGGAGGGTTTAGGACTCAGGAGCGTCGGAGTGTCGGAGTGTCGGGGTGTCGGCGTGGGGCGTTGGTGTGAGAGAAGTCGTTGGGGTGCCGGGCTCGGGGTCGAGGAATTCTGCGGCGATGGCATCGGCGACGTTGATGCCTTGGGGTGTGAGGCGGAAGCCGTGGTTGTCCAATTCGATGAGGGAAAGTTGGTGGAGGTGGGTGAGGAGTGTGGGCCAGAGGTGGCGGGGGTCGAAGTGGGTTTGGGAGGTGAATTGGGAGAAGTTGATGCCGGTGGCGAGGCGGAGCTGGAGCATGGCAAGTTCGCCGGCGCGGCGGAGGGGGCAGAGGTGCTCGAGGTCGATGGCGGGGAGGGTTTGCGATTGGATGGCTTGTTCCCAGTCGCCAAGATGGGGTTGGTTGCGGAAGCGGAGTCCGTCGAGGTGGGAGGCAGCGGAGGGGCCTAGCCCGATGTAGGAGCCGCCGTTCCAGTAGAGGAGATTGTGGCGGCATTCCTCGGTGGGTCGGGCGTAGGTGAGGTTGTAGGCGGAGATGTGCTCGGGTTGGAGGGCGATGACGGAGTCGAGGGAGTAAGCGAAGGAGGGGAGGTCTTGGCCGGGGATGGCGTAGATGAGATCGACGTTGAGGCGTTTGAAGCCAGCGGCGCGGGCGGTCTGGATGCTGGCGGCGACGTCGGAGGGGTTGTGGCGGCGTTCGAGGACGGCGAGTTCGGCGGCGTGGAAAGATTGTGCGCCGAAGCTGAGGCGGGTAACGGCATGTTGGTAGAGGGCGGCGCAATATTCGGGGGTGACGGTGGCGGGGTTGGCTTCGATGGTGAATTCGTTGAGGTTGGAGAGGTCGAAGCGTTGGCGGAGGCCGGTGATGAGGCGGAGCATGTAAGCGAGGGGGAGGAGGGTGGGGGTTCCGCCGCCGATGAAGATGGTTTGGGGGCGGACGAGCGGTCCGGTGGGGGAATGGGCCCAGAGGTCGGCCTCAGCGAGGAGCAGATGGACGAAGCGGTGCATGCGTTCGTTCGTCTGGCCGGGCAGGCTGTAGAAGTCGCAGTAGTGGCACTTGTGGAAGCAGAAGGGGATGTGGATGTAAAGGCCAGGGATGGGGACGGGCGGTAGCGTGGAGGGGGCGAGCGCGGCATTAGGGCGGTCAAGCGCGGGGAGAGAGGTGAAGTCATTGAGTGCGGTCGATTTCATCTTTTCGGTCAATAGGCTTGCTCCGAAGATTCTTTGGAGCTACGTTAATCATATGCGGGTCAGTTTGTAATGGCCCTAGTACGGGCCGGCTGATTCGGGGAGAGACACAACCGAGCGAGCGAAACATGCAGGTGGTATTGGTTACGTTCAAGGCGGACGGCGAACGGCGCAGTTTCTCGCTGCCAAAGGATATCACAGTAATCGGGCGGAGGGAGGACTGTGACATACGTATTCCACTGGGTGAGGTTTCGCGGAAGCATTGCCGACTGATTATTGAGGTGGAAACGTTGCGAGTCGAGGACATGGGCAGCTCGAACGGGACGTTTTTGAATGGGGCGCGGGTGCAGGAAGCGGTGGTGCAGCCGGGGGATGCGTTGCAGGTCGGGTCGGTCGTGTTTGTGGTGCAGATGGATGGGATTCCGGCGGATGAGGAGATCCAGCCGGTGTCGGCGGCGGAGAGCCGGGGCGATACGAAGACGGGTGGTCCGGGCGTGCAGTCGTCGGACGGCGGTGCGGGTGCGGAGTTTGTGATCGGCAATGAGGAGAGGAGCACGGGGGCGCCGATTGACGAGGTGATTGATTTGGATA
>JAPLNB010000117.1 GCA_026693085.1 Planctomycetota bacterium
GAGGCAAAAGTTCTTCTTGGCGGCGACGAACGGCCCTTCGGGCCGATCGGCCACGAGTGTCACCATAGTGGGGGGGGTGCCGAACATCATGTAGTACTTGTCCCCGATCCTCTCGATCGCGCCGACTTCCCCCTCACGGACTCCCGAGACTTTGGGCGGCGGCAGCGCTTTCCACGTGATTCCATCCAATGTCTCGCCGAATCCGAATCGCCCTCCTGTTTCTGCCTTGGGCGTCGCAGTCCAGTAACCGTACAATCCGCCGCCGGGTCGTGGGATGGTCCAGATACAGTCCCAACGGCCGTTCTTCTCGTACCAGCGTTCGTCCTGGACGAATTCGTATTCGTTGCCGAGACGCGTCCAACGAACGAGGTCCTTCGACTCGGCGAAGAAAATGGTTTGCCGCGGCCCTTTCCACTCGGAGAAGTTCATGAAGAATTTGCCGTCCTTTTCGAAACTGGGCGACTTCCAGGTCGAACCAGTGCCCATCCAAGTGACGCCGCGGCCTTTGGATAGCACCCGCCCGATTTCCTTCCAATGCACGCCGTCGGGCGAACTGGCCATGGATATGTTGTCCCATTGGTTCCTGGATTTGGCCAGGTAGTAGAGGTAATAGGTCCCTTGGTGGAGATACAGCCAGGTATCCCACATGTTCCCGGTCCGCTTGGATCGCGCCTTGTAGAACATGGTTTGAATCGTGGTGTCGAACGGCGTTTCGTCGTCCGCATCGGTCGTCAGGGACGTTGCGTCTTTCGCCGCCCACAGGTAGCTGCTTCCGTCCAGGACCAGTCTGCCGTCAACGATGCGGGCATTGCCTTGGAGCCGGCTTACCGGAAACATCTTCATCACATCCTGAGCCCTGCCCTCTGCGAAGGTCCACCAGGCCAGCGGCCTCGGGTCAGATGGCTGGTGGGGAACCAAAGCGGCGATCTGATCGGCCTTCAGCGCCAGGTCGTAGAGGCGAACATCCTCAATCGCACCGGTGAAGAACCCAATTTCACCCGTCCCGCCGATGTACCGCAGGCCCAGCAGCACCATGGCATCTTCGCCAAACGACTGGGCCTGGCCAATTGAGTAACTGGCATATGTCTTGCCGTTGCGAAACAGCGCCACCCGGTCCCCCTCGTAAGTGACCGCCAGTTGGACCCGTGTTTTGGGGTCGGCAGTCTCAACCGCCCAGCCGGACTGCTCCTTGTGCGTGCGACGGAAGAAATCGCTGCCGGCCATCCATCTGCCCTGAGCCACTTCACCAAGCACGATCGCATCGAAGTGTTCGGCTTTGTCGATCAGCGTCAGCACGCTGCCACCGCGTTGAGTGAGGTCGGAAACATAGACCCACGCCACCAGCGTCTTGTCACGGATCAGCCGTGCCCGCTCCGCCGCCAACGCCGTTGTGCAGAAGAAAGCACCTATCAGGAACGTTATCCATGTGGTTCGCATGGTTCGTATTCAAAAGAAGGCTCATCTACTGGCGAAACCGGATGTCCGAACCGGCTTTTCAGACGCGGTCACAATCCAGACGATCACGTCGGTCCGGTCGAGCGTACGCCGGTGGCCGTATCCGCGGCTCATCGAAGACTACCGATCATTTCTCTGCGACGATCGCCTGTCATCAATTGCTGTCTTCAGGATAATAGACCGGGTAAGGAAAACTGTTGTTCACCTTGGCAAGCTGGCAAGGCGACGCCGCATAGCCCACTTGGGCCATCTGATGCAATAGGTGCGGAGCAGGCAGCGGCACGTCTGGGCCGAAGGGTACGCGGAACATGCGACACCGGAAGAGACTACCGGCGTCGTGAGGTGCTACCGTGAGTCGTAGAATGCGGCAAATCGGGTTTGCCTGCGCGACGGCGCTTCTGTTGGCTGTTGCCTGCGCGGGTTGGAGTGCGGATATCGCCGACGCGAGGTTCCTTCGCGTCACGGTCCCAGCCACCGGCTGGCTCAGCAGCCTCCGGCGCGTCGACGACACCAATCGTGTTGAGTTCATCCGCCCCGGCGAAGCGTTGGGCGCCGTCAGGTTGCGGGTGCGCTCGCCGGGCTCACCGTGGAGCGAAGTCCGGCAGAGCAAGAACGGCATTGAGCTGCGCTCCAGCTTTGGTGCGCTCGGCCAGCCGCCGCACAAGCGTATTGCGCCCTATCTGTTTGCGCGGCGGTACAGGGATCGGACACTGCCCAGCCGACAGTGCTTATCGGACCTATTATCTTTCCCCGTTACAGACGCCCATCCCAGACCAACGCTTCGCCCTTCTTGATCACCAGATCGCGTGTCACCTTGCCATAGCGTAGACGGCCAGGATTGCCGGAAAGCGACCGCACGGTGGCGGAAGTGAGCTGACCATCCTTCCACGCCACATCCACCTCGAAGCCGCCGCGGGCGCGCAGGCCGCGTACTGTGCCGGCGTGCCAGCCTCTCGGCAGCGCCGGAAGCAGTCCGAGCACAGACTGACCGTCGGCCGTGGTTTCCTGGCTCTGCAGCAGCATCTCGGGCACCGCCGCGCAGCCGCCGAAATTACCGTCGATCTGGAACGGCGCATGGAGACAGAACAGGTTCGGCGCGCCGCGGCCGATGAGCATGGACAGCAGCTTTTCGGCGCGGTCGCCATCGTGCAGGCGGGCCCAGAAATTGGCTTTCCAGGCCATGCTCCAGCCGGTGGAGGCATCGCCTCGCCGTTCCAGCGAAAGGCGGGCGCCCCGGTAGAGCTCGGGCGTACTGGGGTTGATCTCGCTGCCGGGGGACAGGCCCCAGAGATGCGAGCAGTGGCGGTGATGGACCTCGGTCTCCTCAAAATCCTCCTGCCATTCCATGATGCGTCCGTCGGCGTTCACGCGGGTTGGCGCAAGCTTGACGCGGGCGGCATCGAGGCCCTTGGCAAACTCCTCGTCGATCCCCAGGATTCTCGCGGCGGCAGCGGTGTTCTTCAGCAGGTCGCGGGTGATTTGCTGATCGAACGTGGCGCCCACGCAGAGCGCGGTCGTTTGCCGCTTGCCGTCCTTATCCTTGTACGCGTAGCTGTTCTCCGGTGAGTTGGAAGGCATGACCACCAGCTCGCGGGTCTTGGGATTCTCCACCAATACGGCCTGCATGAACTGGCTGGCGCCGCGCAGCACAGGGTAGTAATGGCGTAGGAACGCCTTGTCCTGCGTGAAGGAGTAGTGCAGCCAGATATGCTGGGCGAGCCACGCACCGCAGGTCGGCCCGATGCAGGCGGGCAGGAAGCTCGGCGACGTGTCGAACCACGGATTCTGCGTGTGGTTGGCCATCCAGCCGGGAGCGTTGAAATAGGCCTTGGCCGTCTTCTGACCTTCCTTGGCCACGCTTTGGATGAACTGCAAGAGCGGCAGATGGCAGTCGGACAAGTTAGCCGCTTCCACCGGCCAGTAATTCATCTGCAGGTTGATGTTGCTGTGGAAGTCGCCGCGCCAGGGCGTGTCGTATTCCTCCGCCCAGATGCCCTGCAAATTGGTCGGCAATTGCGAGTCGGGCCGGGATCCGGAGACAACGAGGTGGCGGCCGAATTGGAAGTAGAGCGCCGCCAGAGCCGGGTCGGGAGTCTTTTCCTGGGATTTCACTCGTTCAGGGGTGGGGAGCTTGGAGTTCGGCCCCTCGGGCAGTGTCAACTGGCAGCGTTCCATGTAGCGGCGATGGTCGGCAACCGCGCTTTCCCGCAGGGCGGCAAATGTTTTGGCCAAGGCCGCGTCGAGACGCTGGCGCGCGAGCTTGGCAAACTCCTTGTCCTTCCAGTCCGTGCCGGCCGACACGATGAGCGTCACTTCGTCGGCGCGTTCGACCACTAAACCTTGATCCGTGGCGGAAACCTTACCTCCCTTGGCACTGGCGCCCAACATCGCCGTGTAGCGCATGCCTTCGCCACCGCCGCCGGGCTTGTTGAAACGCAGTTGGCCTTTGAGGACATAGACGCCGCCGTCGGCACCGGCAGTCGCATCCTGCTGGCGCTGCAACGCAGCGGTGAACGAAAGAGAACCCGGTTTGTCGGCCTTCAAATTCAGCGCGATCACCTCGTTTGGCTTGGAAACCAGCAGGTCGCGGGTGAAGGTCACGCCCTTCCACTGATACTGGGTGTGCGCCACGCCCTGCATGAGATCGAGATCGCGGCGGTAACCATCAGCCCCCAGGGCAGCCGGCGGCTTTCCGACGCCAGCGAGAGTAATCTCCGCTACCTGGAAGGACCCTAGCGGTGTGGGCGCAAACGTGAAACGATAGAAGCGGAGCGTACCAGGCCGGGCGATCTCGAACGTCTTGGTCTGCTTGCGTTTCTCAAACGGCTTGTCCAGGGCGCGGCGATCCACCTCGACCCAGGCTTTGCCGTCCGCCGAACCTTCAAGCACCCAGGATCGCGGGTCGCGGTCCGGCACATCATCGCCGCTTGTGAAAGCGTAGGAAGTGGCAGTTTGCGCCGCGGTCAACCGCATTTGCCAGCTCACGGGCGTTTGGCCGTTGTTCACGCACCACTTCGAGTCCGGATTGCCGTCCACGGTGTTCTCAACGGTCTTTCCGTCGCCGGCAGCGTGCCCGCTGGGTGAGGAGAGCGTTGTTTCCGCGCTGTTGTCGAAGTCGACGATCAAGCTGCCAAGCGTCTGGTAGCAGCCGAACTGGTTGACATCGCCCCAGCCGCTGACACCGTCGGCGTAGCGGAAGCTTCTGCCGAGGACGCCGCCGGCGCCGGAAATGTCGCCGGCGAAGAGCTTCGCTCGCACTTCCGGCAGGCATTGATAGGCGTCGTACTTGTTGCCATCGTACGGACCGCCCGACCACAGAGACGACTCGTTGAGCACGATGCGTTCCGTCGCCACCCCACCGAAATCCATGGCCCCCAGGCGCCCGTTGCCCAGCGGGCAAGATTCATGAAACGACCTGGCAGGACTGACGAACCAGACGCTCATCGGCTCAGCGGGCGGGGATACCTCAGCGGCCCGGCAGAGACACGCGACGATCACAATGGCAGCCACAGCGGCCAGAGCCATGTTCCAGTTCTTCATGAATATCATTCCTCTCAAATGGAGTTGGACTTCCCTATATATTCGGTCCAACCTCGTAACACCAGAGCGGCGCGGATGACGCTTCAGGAAGTGCATTACGTCAGTTCGAATTGTAACTTCTCACCCGTTTTCACCACCACAGCGTCGAATGTGATTTCTGCTTTTCCTTCGGTTGACGTCAACGTCGCCGGGACAAGCTTCCCCGCGATCGTCAGCGTCCTTTTCGTCGGCTGCTTGTTCCCCACCAGGTCCAATGAGAGAGTCCGCAGTCGCAGCTTGCCGAACTTCAGTTCGATTTCCGCCTGCTGCTTTCCGTTCTCCACGTCTTGAGAGAAACATCCCCAACCTTCCGCCGCCGTGAAGGCGGCCTTGAAATGCTCGGGACTGAGTCGCGGCGCGAAACCGAGACGGCCCTTCGGGCTATGATACTCGTAACCGCATGCGGCTTGGAATACTCCATAAGCCGCCATGTCGCGCGCATAGTGGTCACCGCACTCGATCTCGTTGAAGGGGTTGCGCTTCGCCGGCGCCTAGCGGTCATGGACGGCGCGGGCAATGGCCAAACCGTGCATCACCCCTTCACTGCCAGGCGCGCCCTCGTAAATCATGTGAGCGGCCACCTGGTACTCAAAACCGGTCATGCACTCGTCGAAATATCCGCCCGGCCCAAACCACGTGCCGAAGTCTTCTCGCTTGTTTTCCATGCCGGGCACGGCCAGGTCGTCATGACCAACCCCGCCTCGCCGGGTGCGGCGTAGACGCGGTGGCCCTTGAAGACCGTGTGCTCGACGGCGTAGCCGCCGGCGTCGGGGGCAACGTCGTATTTCCAAAGGGCATCCAGAGCCGATTCGGTCTGGCGTTTGGGCAGCACGCGCGGCAGGCCGCTCTGCCAGGCCCACGACTGGCCCAGCCCCTGGTCGATGTGGCAGCCGCGGTTGGTGTTGATGTTCTTCTGGTTTGGCGGCAAGTGGATGAAAGACTCACCGTTAAAGAGGCGCTCGACAATGCCCTTCCTGCCGCGGTCGGCAACGTCGCCGCCGCTCTGAGCAAAAGCGGCATCGCCCATCTCCAGGGCCATTTGCTCACCGGCACGCAAGGCCGCGCAATACAACGAGGGAGTACAGGCAATCGGGAACCGTTCTAGTCGTTTGTTGGGGGTGGGGCGGTGGGTTGGGTGAGGGGTCTGGGGTCCCAGGGGTCGAGGGCCAGGATGGCTTCTTGGGGCATGGCGGGGCCGACGTGGCCGTCCATGAAGAGGTAGTTGGCGCCGATGTAGAGGCCGTGGCGGTAGAGGGCGGCGACGCGTTCGAAGTCGCCGGGGTCCATGTGGTAATCGACCTGGTCGGTTTGTTTCTCGCCGAGGACGATAATCCGGGTGGAGTCCATGCCCTTGGTCTTGCCGAATCTGATTCCGTTGTCTATGACGTAGGCGTTAGCGATGTAGGAGCGTTTGTTGAGGTTGGGGTCGTAGCCACCCGCGGCGGCGAGATCGATATCCTCGACGCCGAGATCCAGGTCAATGGGGCAGATCATGATTCTGGGGTTGGGGACTGGGGGTTTGAAGATGAACATGGGCCAGCGTTTGAAGGGGTCGGCGATGCCGCTGCCGAGGTGGGTGGGTTTGCCTGTCTTGGTCTGTGGGCCGACGGGGATCATGACTCCGCGGTTGTCGTTGGAGTACGTGATGAGGAGGACGCCAATCTGCCGGAGGTTGGATTGGCAGGCGACGGAGTTTGACTGGGCCTGGGCGCGCTTGAGGGCGGGGAGGAGGATGGCGATGAGGAGGGCGATGATGCCGATGACAACGAGGAGTTCGACGAGAGTGAAGGCTTTTCGTTTCAGCATAAAATACCTCGCATTTTAATAAAGTCGCGGACGATACGGCAGATTGGGGCGGGACGGAAACAATGGGCATCCTGCGTAATTGCTTGCCAGAAGACTGTACAGGCGAAGGGGCAGGGCGTTAGCGGGGAAAGAATAGATTTGTCCGCATGCATGAGGCTGTTTGATAGGAGGCACAGGGAGGATCAATCGGGTCCAGTTTTTGGTGCTGGCTGGGTTTGAGGCGACGGATCCCAGGGGTCGATGCCGAGGACGGCTTCTTTGGGGAGGGTGGGGGCGACATGGCCGTCCATGAAGAGGTAGTTGGAGCCGATGTAGAGGCCATGGCGGTACATTTCGACGATGTCGTCGAACTGGGAGACGCCATCGGTACGGCTGATATCCATGTGGTAGTCGACGTCTTTGGTTCTTTTTTCGCCGAGGACGACGATGGTGGTGGCGTTCATGCCCTTGGTTTTGGCGAACTTGATTTCGTCATCGATGAGACGGGCGTTGACGACGTAGGAATGTTTGTTGAGCTCGGGTTTGCTGTCGTCGGGGTGGACGTTGTAGCGTTGTGCGAGCGCGTAGTCAGCTTCGCCGAGGTCTTGATCGGAGGGGCAGATCATGATTCTGGGGTTGGGGATGGCAGGCTTGAAGACGAACATGGGCCAGCGGGCATGGGGTTCGACGCCGCCGCCGAGGTGGGCGGGTCTGCCGGATGCGGTGGGCTTGCCGCAGGGGATCATGACTCCGCGGTTGTCGTTGGAGTACATGATGAGGAGGACGCCAATTTGTCGGAGGTTGGATTGGCAAGCGACGGCGTTTGCCTGGGCCTGGGCGCGCTTGAGGGCGGGCAGGAGGATGGCGATCAGGAGGGCGATGATGCCTATGACGACGAGCAATTCCACAAGAGTGAAGGCTTTACGTTTGCACATGGTTTTCCTCCGTGTTCCCTGAATCATCGTTCCTACATCCTAATAACGTATAGACGTGAAAAGCATTGCTTCGTTTCACCGTTTTTGCGATGGTTTCTGGTGTATATACCGTGTCGGCTGGCTGGCGTTGCAGGGAAGCGAGAGGGGAGGCCGTGTTGGGGAGGCGCAAGTGCCGTAGAATAAAAGGGTTTGGGAATGTGCAAGAGGTGTGACAAGCGGGTGTGGAGGGGGTAGACTGTGTGGAACCAACGTGGATATATTGGAGAGGCGTATGGATGGCGTGTTGAGCGGGGTGCTGGCAGAGGCGGTGGCGCAAGAGGGCATCAGCCTGGGATGGTCGCTGCCGTTTGGGTTGCTGCTGGGATGTATTGCGTTGATGCCGTTTGCGAATCGGCGGTGGTGGGAGAAGTGGTATCCGGGGGTGGCGGTGGGGTTGGGGGGGATTGTGGCGGGGTACTATTTTCTATTTGCCCAGAGTCCGTGGCGGTGGGTGGAGGAGATGGAGTCGTACGTCAGTTTCATCGTGTTGTTGGGTTCGCTGTTTGTGATCAGCGGGGGGATCGTGATTCATGTGAACCGGATGGCGACGCCGGCGGCGAACTGCGTGCTGTTGGTGATGGGTGCGGTGGTAGCGAACGTGTTTGGGACGACGGGGGCGTCGATGCTGCTGATCAGGCCATACTTGCGGATGAACGGTGGGCATTTGAAGCCGTTTCACATGGTGTTTTTCATTTTTATTGTATCGAATGTTGGGGGGGCATTAACGCCGATCGGGGATCCGCCGCTGTTTCTGGGGTATTTGAACGGGGTTCCGTTCTGGTGGGTGTTGTCGCGGTGCGGGTGGGCGTGGGCGGCGGCGGTGGGGATGCTGGTGGCGGTGTTCTTTGTGCTGGACAGGATCGATCATGGGAAGGCGGCGCGGCACGATCCGGGGGATCCTGGGGCGGCGGTGATGATTCATGGGATCCACAATCTGCTGTTGATCGGGGTGGTTGTGTGGGCGGTGTTTCAGCCGGGGATGTTTGAGGTGATGCGGGCGATGGGGGGTGGGCTGGGGTTGGTGAAGGGGGTGGGGGAGTTGCTGGTGAGTCGGGAGGTATTGATGGCGGTGGCGGCGGTGGGGTCGGTGCTGCTGACGGGGCGGAGGATTTATGAGCGGAACGAGTTTGGGTATGGGCCGATCAGGGAGGTGGCGATTCTGTTTTTCGGGATATTTTCGGCGATGGTGCCGGCGTTGCAGTGGTTGGATGTGAATGCGGGGAAGCTGCCGTTGAAGACTCCGGGGCAGTATTACTTTGCGAGCGGGGCGTTGTCGTCGGTGTTGGATAATGCGCCGACGTACTTGACGTTGTTGCAGGCGAGGCTGGGGCGGCTGGATAAGGGGAAGGTGGATCTGGCGGTGGCGGAGGTGAAGAAGATGGGGGAGAGAGGGACGCTGGAAGTGGATGGGGTTTTGGATGCGGAGGTGCGGAAGGCGGTGGGGGTGGTTGTGGAGTACCATGCGAAGGCGGTGAGGGAGAAGGCGGTGACGCGGGGGCAGGTGGAGGTGGCGTTCTTGCTTGGGGATGGGGTGTTGAGTGCGTTTGTGGTGGCGGTGTCGTTGGGGTCGGTGTTTTTCGGGGCGTGCACGTATATCGGGAACGGACCGAATTTCATGGTGAAGTCGATTGCGGAGGCGGGGGGAGCGGCGATGCCGAGCTTTGTGGGGTATGTGATGAAGTATACGTTGCCGGTGCTGGTGCCGGTGTATGTGGTGATATGGGCGGTGTTTTTGGCGGGGTGGTGGTAGGGGGATTTGCCGCGGAGGAGAACGCAGGTTCACCACGAGACACGAAGCTTGGCATCATCAAGGCGTCGCCGACAGGTGCCGTTGCCGCGCGCAGGCTCCCTGATGAAGCGAGACGGGAGTATTAGGCGGGGGACGGGGCGGGGCTGCTGGGGGTGGAGAGGTTGGGTTGGGGGTTTTGGGGGACTCGGCATTCGTGGATGGTTTTGTCACAGGCGATGGCGGTG
The DNA here is from genome assembly GCA_026693085.1 of Planctomycetota bacterium. Lineage (GTDB taxonomy): Bacteria > Planctomycetota > Phycisphaerae > Tepidisphaerales > Tepidisphaeraceae > JAPLNB01. Next base: position 9,768 of record JAPLNB010000117.1, read on the forward strand.
AAGACGATGACGAGGGCGAACAACAGCTTCATTGCGAGGTCTCCGGTTGTGTACATAGTGCCGAAGCACAGGGTACAGGGGGTAATTTACGAGGTTTTTCGGGAGACGGAAAGGCCAGTGCGATTGATCTGGGTTTGGAAGACGGCTCCGAGGGAGCCTGGTCGTGCGGAGCGTTTGGCGAGGGTGTCGCGGAGTCGTGCGGCCTGTGTGGGGTTTTTGCAGAAGAAGTATGCGAAACCGCCGCCGCCGGCGCCGGCGAGTCCTGCGGCGAGGTAGTGTTCGGCGAGTTCGAGGAAGAGGACGTCGATGGTGGGGGTTGTGGAGCCTGGGTAGAGCTGTTTTTTGAGTTCCCAGTAGCGGGCGATTTCGCGGGCGGTGGCGGTCCAGTTGCCTTTGAGGAGTGCGGCGCGGAGGGTGGCGGCGGATTTTTTCAGTTGGTCGAGGAGGAGGAGGACGGCGGGTTCGCGGGCGAGGTATCGGCCCATGACGCGTCGGAGGATATCGCGTGCGAGGCGTTGTTGGCCGGAGTAGTAGACGACGAGGCGGTCCTGGAAGGCGCTGTAGAGGTGATCGGAGAGGGGGAGGGGTTCGATGAGGGGTTGTTGAGGGATGCCGGGGTTTGCGGTGGTGGATTTGAGGCCGCCGACGATCCCGCCGATCTGGTCTTGCCAGCCGCCGCCGGTGGAGAGGCGTTGTTCGAGGAGGAGGGTTTCCTGGATGAGATTATCGATTATCGATTCTTGGTTCTCGAATTGAGGAGAGGGGGATAGTTGGTGTAGTGCGGCGAGGAGTGTGGCGGAGAGGATGGAACTGGTGCCCAGGCCGGAGCCTTTGGGGACGCGGCATTCGGTGGAGAGGATGAGTCCGGCGCCGAGGTTTTTGAGGTGGGATTGGAGATCTGGAGTTCGGTTGGGTTTTGTGGCGGGGTTGGGGAGGAGGCCGACCATGTGGAGGGCGACCTTGTGGAGTGCGAAGGGGTCGTGGACAGAGGGGCTGGAGCGGAGTTGATCGAGGCTGGTGATTTCAAGGTGCGTGCCGAGGTCGTTGCTTTCGAGGATGAGCAGGGGCTGGGCAATGGTTCGGACCATGGCGCGGATGGGGGGGTGGTTGTCGAGGTTGATGGCGACGTTGACGACGTGGCCGCCGCGTTCGTAGCAGTAGGGGGGCGTGTCGGACCAGCCGCCGGAGAGATCGAGGCGGACGGGGGAGGTGGCTTCGATGCGGAGGCCGGGTTGGAGAGGCAGGGAATGGGAGAGGGGGTGAAACGGAGAGGTGGAGAGGGGGAATTGAGGTTCGGAGGCTTCGGCGATTTTGGCGAAGGCGCTGGTCATGTAGCGGTCGATGTGAGTGCGGGCGTGGGCGGCGGGGTGGTCGGGGCGCTGGAGGAGTTGGGCGGCGAGCCAATAGGCGCGGGATTGGTGGAGGAAGGATGAATGATGAACGATGAATGATGAATCGTTCGAAGCGGGTTGGCGAGAGCCTCGTGCTAATGAGGAAACCGTCCCCGTCCCGGTTTTCTTGTCTTTGGCGAAGGAGAGGAGTTGAGAGAGGCAGGCGTCGTAGGCGGCTGGGGAGGAGTAGTGGGCGATGAAGGTGTCGAGGGGTTTGTCGTCGGCGTTGCGGAGGGAATGGAGGAGTGATTGGGTCTGGAGGTAGGCGGCGACGATCTCGCGGTGCTCGATCAGGGCGAGAGGGTCGGCTTGCTCGAGGAGCATGGCCATGGAAAAGCGTGGGGCTTTCTTCCAGGCTTTTACGGAGGCAGTTGGGGATTTTGACTGGGTGAACCAGAGGGTGGCGTGTGCGGAGTCGCGGTTGGGGGTGCCGGGGAAGAGGCGGGCGGTCCAGAGGGTGCGTCGGGGTGGGGGGGTGTTGTGCCAGATGTCTTTTTGGGTGAGTCGGTGGCGGGTGAGGAACTCGTCGATGGGTTTGTTGAGGAAAAGGCAATTGGGGTATTGGCCTTTGAAGTCGTCTTCGACGCCGCAGAGGACGTGGACGTAGAGAAGGGGGGAGTTGGGAGTTGCCAGATGCGATTTGCCGGTGTTGCGCGGGGGAGCGTGGCGGATGGGGACTTGGAAGAAGAGGAGGTTGTCGGGGAGGTTGAGGGGGTGGTTGAGGGCGAGGACCTGGCTGACGACCGCGCCTTTTCCGATGCGGGAGTTTGCGGAGAGGATGCTGTGTTCGATGACGGAATCGGGGGCGAGGGTGTGGGAGTCGGATGATGCTGATTCTGGGGGCGTGAGGAATGCGGAGTGGTAGACGCGGGAGTGTGTGGGGATGGGGGTTGGGCTGTGGACGAGGATGTTTTGCTGGAAGAGGTCGGCGGCAGGGGAGGGGTTGTGGCCGACCATGGCATCGCGGAATTGGCGGGTCGTTCCGAGGTGGAGGAATTGGCCTTCGAGGAGCATGGTTTGGAAGGGGATGCCGTGGAGGTGTTTCCAGAGTTCGCGGCTGAGATGTGGATGGCTGTTTTTGGTATATTCGGCATGGTCGGTGGAGAGGGCGAGGGCGGCGGCGATATCGTCGTAGAGGTCGATGGGGAGGTGGCGGTGGTGGAGTGGTTTGGGGTGTTTGGAGGCACGGTCAGGAAGGTGCCGGTGACACCCGAGATTATGTGAGATGCCGGCGAGTGAGGCGAGGAGTTGGGTGCGATGGGGGTCGAAGAAGAGGAGGCCGGTGTCGATGAGGACCTGGTTGTCTTGGTCGAGTGCGTGGGACTGTCGCATGAGGTCTGGGGAGGCTTTTTGGAGGGTTTGGCGGATGCGGTTCTGGGGGTCGGTGACGAAGATGCCGTGGCTGCGGGCGAGTTCGGGGTCTACGCGCATGGTGAGGGCGGTGACGCCTGGCGGGGGAGTGGAGACATGGCGGTGGTCGAAGACGAAGAAGACATCTCCGGCGAGGATGAGCATGCCTGGGCCGAGGCGTTCTGGGAGTCCGGCGAGGGTGAGGTAGAGGTGGTCGAAGAGGGTGCAGATCTGTCCGTCGGGGCGTAGCAGGGGCAGGGGTGCGAAGATTTTGCCGAGTGGGGAGTAAGCGGGGAGGCGTTGGGAAGCTCCGCCGGAGTGGATGAGGAGGATGCGGAGATGTTGGAGGTCGGAGAGGGGGAGGTGGAACTGATGGCAAAGCTCGCATAGGGCGCCGAGGGTAGCGCCGCCGGAGCCGGCGCGGCGGTTGGGGGGATCGGGGACGACGATGGATCTTTGGATGGCGGGGAAGAAGGAGCCGGTGGGGCCGACGGAGCGGTGGCGGAGGGCGAGTTCCTGGCGGTAGCCTTGGGCCTGTTTTTCGTTGGCGGCGGTGAGGATGAGGTAGTCCCAGCAGTCGCCGGGAGCGGAGGTTTGGACGACGCGGCGGTAGGCGGCGGCGTTGGCGTCGAGTGCGACCTGCGTGCGATGAAGGAGCGATTGGGGCATGGTAGCTACTCCGAGCAGATTGACTGAACAACATGCCGCAGACAAGCCGGCGATTCGCTGCAAGAGATCCCTGGGCGTGTTTGGAAGCAACCACTCTGCTTAGCACCTTGGGGAAGTGTCGAGCATTCGCTGGAGATGGTTGCAGAACTGTCCACAGAGCAGTTTCTGGCTGAGACTCTGTTGGACGACGAGCTGGGCCGTTTTGCCCATTTGAAAGAGTTGGGATGGGGATAGAGAGCGGAGGTGTCGGATGGCCTGGACGGCGGCGGGGACGTCGCCGTGTGCGACGTGGAAGCCGAAGGGGTGGTGGTTGAGCAGGTCGGAGATGTGGGAAGGTTGTGGGCCGAGGAAGAGGATGGGTCGGGCGACGGACATAGCGCCGTAGATTTTACACGGATGGATGATTCCGACCATGGCTTGGCCGAGGGAGACCACGTGGACATCGGCGGCGGAGAGGGAGTAGCGGAGGTCGGAGAGGGGCTGATAGGGGAGGGAGAGGACGTTTTTCGGGTTGTGGGTGCGGATGAAAGCGTCGATTTCCTTTTTACCGACGCCGCCGCCGACGAAGAGGAAGCGGATATCGGGGTGGTCCTGGAGTTGTCGGGAGGCGTCGAGGAGAGTGGTGAGGGGGTTGGATGGGCTGTGATTGCCGCTGTACATGATGACGAACTTGCCGGCGAGGGCGTGGCGGGTGCGGAAGGGGTTTTGGGCGTGGTCGAGGGGTCCGATGCGGTCGTCGTGTGGCCAAGGGGGGAGGATGACGATTTTGTGGTCGAGACGGGCGCGGGCGCGGGCGCGGAGGCGGTCGGCCATGAAGCGGTCGAGGGTGACGATGAGGGTGGAGTTGGAGAGGATGAAGCGGTTGGCGGCTTCGAGGAGGCGTGCGGGGAGGCCATTGGAGGAGATTCTGCCCATGGCGATGAGCTGGTCGGGGTTGAGGTCCATGGCCCAGTAGGCGATGGGGATTCGACGGAAGATGCGGGCGACGGAGGGTGCGATGCCGATGAGGGGGGGGGAGGTGCTGAAGAGGATAGCGTGGATGTTGGGGGAGAACAGGGCGATGAAGAGGGCCTGGAGCATGAAGCTGGCGGTGCCGGCGAGGCGGGTGAGGATGCGTCGTTTTCCGAAAGAGGAGAATCTAAGGCGGCGGATTTCGACGCCGTTGAGGGTTTCTCTCGAGGGGTAGACGAGGGAGGGGTCATCGTAGCCGCGGTTGGCGGTGTAGACGAGGACACGGTGGCCGCGGCGGGCCATTTCGAAGGCGACGTCGGCGATGTGCTGGCCGACGCTGGCTGGGTCAGGGACGAAGACCTGGGTGAAGATGAGCAGGGCTTTGCGGTCGGGGTGAGTTGGGTGGGGTAGGGATATGTGAGGCTCACTGAATGCCATTTAACACCTGAAGACAACTTGGCGGCAGGTCCGGTGAGGGTTATCTCCAAATAATCGCGGAACCTACGTTGCCGACATGGAATATATCGGGCAAAGTGGTGTGGAAGTCCAGCGGGTGGGGGTGGCATTTGTGCTGGGGCTAAGGTCTGTTAACTAAGTTGGTTGCGATGGCCATGCTGCTCGAACTACGCGATGGTGCGGCGGAGGCCTTGGTCGAGGGTGGTTTGGGCCTGGAAGCCGAAGGCATCGCGTGCGTGGGAGACATCAAGGCAGCGTTGGGGCTGTCCGTTGGGTTTGGAGGGGTCCCAGCGGATGTCACCTTCAAAGTCGGTCAGGCAAGCGATGAGGTGGGTCAGGTCGCGGATGGTGTAGCCTTTTTCGAGGAGGAATTCGGCGAGGTAAGAGCCGTCGTGGCCGGTGATTCCGGTAATCAGTGCTTTTTTGGGATTTCGGAGGTTAATCACGTCGTCCCTTTTGATGCGGGCGCGATCGGCGATTGCCGGAGCGCTCAAGTGCCTGTTGGCCAAAGGGGCGTCCCCCCGTGAGCATGAGTATGCCTGGTTTGGCCGATATTTGCAAGAGGGCGTTTGGCAAGGAAGGGGATTCGGATTTCGCGAGCGACAACGGGCAAACTTGGGGAGTGTTCGGGGGTCTATAGTGTGGGTATACTTACAGACCGGAGAAGGTCATGAATACGCGAGTGGTTGTGGTGATGGCGGTCGTGGTGATGTGGGGGGGTGTGGCGCGGGGGCAGGTGGGGCGGCGGGACTTGTTTGATCGGGGGGGTGTGGGGCTGTTTAATCCGGAGATCGGGGTGGTGGCATCGGGGCCGATGATGGTGGTGAGGCCGACGGTGTCGCGGGATAACAAGTATGTGACGCTGGGGATGCAGGCGGCATTGACGCAGGTGGTGAGAATACAGAACTTTCCAGTGATGACGATCGGGTGGGGGGGGTTCGTGGGAGGGGTGCAGCCGGCGGGGGCGGTCAATGGGCCGGGCGGGGTGGGCAACGGGAACGTTTCAGCGCCGAGCCGCCGGAATGATGTCGGGGCGGTGCTTAATCAGCCTGGGATCACGTGGATTGCTCCGCCATGAGCAACGGGGAGCGAAGCGTTGATCCGATTTGAGACGGAGTATTCATGACCGATTCGCAAATTCCTCCAGCCGGCTCGGCCGGTGATTCTGGCGCTGTCGATTCGTCCGGGGGCGAGGGCGCGCCTGTGCCTGCGCCGGTGAAGAAGAGGCGGCGATGGCGGGGGGGGGTGGGGGGGATTGCTGTGGTGCTGGTGCTGTTGGTGATCTTCACGCCGACGATCGCGAGCATGGGGTTTGTGCGTGAGATGGTGGTTGGGCAGATCAACAAGAGCCTGGACGGCACGGTGCAGATCGGCGATTGGTCGCTGGGGTGGATGAGCGGGATTGAGGTCAGCGGGGTGCGGGTCATGCAGGATGGGGGGCAGATTGCGGAGATGCGGCGGCTGAGCACGCAGTTGACGGTGCTGGGCGCGATTCGCGGCAAGTATGACCTGGGCAAGACGAAGATTGAGGGGTTGGATGTCTTGGTGAAGATCTATCCGGACGGGCGGACGAATCTGCATCGGCTGCTGAAATTGAAGGAGAAATCGGAGGGGCCGGTGAAGGTGCCGGCGGTCACGGGCGAGATCGAGGCGGACGTTCGTGGCACGATTGCGCGCGAGGGACAACAGCCGATCCTGATCGATGCGAGCGTGGTGAAGGCGACGGTCACAGATATCAACAAGGCGATTGCGCATCAGATGGACCTGGCGGTGCGGGTGGGTGGCGCAGGAACCCCAGGGAAAGTGCGCGCGGGTGGGTGGCTGAAATTATTTGAGAAGAACACGCTGGATCTGGGGCAGCTTTCGGTGGATGAGAATGTGGTGATCGAGGGGGTGGATCTGGCGAGCGTCGGGGCGGTGCTGGGGCAGGATTCGGGGATTGAGCGGCTCGAGGGGAAGCTGAACGGGGGATTGACGGCGAAGGCGGCCGGGGCGGATCAGGTGGTGGTGGCGGGGACCCTGGTGTGCGATGGGCTGGCGGTGGGGGGCAAGATGCTGGCGGGGGATACCTATCGCAGCGGGCGAGTGACGGTGAAGATTCCGCAGACGACGTTTGACGGGGGGACGGGGCAGATTCGTGGCCAGGGGCCGATCACGGTTGAGACGAATCAGGGGAGCTTGGCGTTGGCGGTGGACGCGACGCAGGGGGCACTGAAGAACCTGGCGGGGAACCGGGCGCCGGGGTCGGCGGGGCGGGTGTCGCTGGCGGCGGATTTTGATTTTGCGAAGCTGGCGGAGCAGTTGCCACATTTGCTGCGTATGAAGGAGGGGATCAAGCCGGTGTCGGGGAAGATCAAACAGACGACGGAGATCGTGCTGGCGGTGGACAAAGCGACGGTCAAGTCGCGGGTGGATCTGATGGATTTGGTGGCGACGGATGCGAAGGGCGTGAAGATCGAGGCGCAGCCGATCCATTTGAGTCTGGCGGCGGCGAGCCTGGGCGGTGGGGGGGTGGTGCCGGACTTGCGTGATATCGGGCTGGAGCTGCGGAGCGGGTTTGCGACGATGGACGGGAAAGGTGAATCGCTGGCGAAGCTGAATATTGATGGGAAGGCGAACCTGGCGGACTTGCAGCGTGAGGCGGGGCAGTTCGTGAATATGGGCGGGATGCAGATGGTGGGGGAGGCGAAGTTCAATGTGACGTCGAGCGGGCAGTTGGCGAAAGAGGATGATACGGCGTCATTGGAGGCGGTGGTGTCGGGGACGGGGGTGCAGATTCGCGACGGGCAGGCCATGCGGATCGACGAGCCATGGCTGGAGATGACACTGAAGGGCAAGCTGGTCAGGGGGAAGCAGGAATTTGTGAAGGCGATTCGCGAGGGGGCGCTAACGGTGCGGACGGGGAACAAGGACAAGCCGACGGTGGATGTGGCGGCGACGGCGGAGGTGGCGATGGGAGGTGAGGGGAAGGCGGCGGTGGTTCCGGGGTTCGAGCTTGTGCGGTGCAATGTGGATCTGGCGGGGGCGCAGAAGGAGTTTGCGTGGGCTGGCGATACGCTACGGGAGGTTGGATGGATTGTGCCGGTGGGGAAGCTGGCCGTGACGGGCAGCGGGTCGTGGGATGGGGTGACGGCGGGGATCAAGTGGCTGAAGGTAGCGGCGACGGATGATCTGTCGTTGGTGTCGGCCAAGTCATTGAATGTGAATAGCTCGTTTGGGAACCTGAGCGTGGCCGACGCGGTGGTGCGATTGCCGCGAAAGGGCTCGCCGGTGTCGCCGCTGGATATGGTGCAGAAGGCGACGGTGTCGGTGGATCTGCCGGACTTGGCAAGGGCATCGAAGATGGTTGAAGGCATCATGAAGTCCGAGCCGGTCAAGGGCGCCGCGGTTGCGAGTGCAGCGGCGGGGCCGATGGTGTTGAAGTCGGGGAATCTGAAGGCGGCGTTGCGCGTGGAACGGTCGGCAAAGGGATTGGCGTTGAATGTGGACAATCTGAGCGGGGAGAAGATCGTGATGGAGCGGGGGAAGGGGAAATTTGAGCTGGCGAAAATGGCGATGAGGCTGGCGGCGGTGGTGGTGGCGGATACGAAGGACCCGGCCCGGCCACTCTTGGAGCAGATCAGCGAGATCCAGGTGACGGACCTGGCGGGCAACGCTGGGGAAGCGATGTGGATGCTGGCGGAGCCGATTTCGATCAAAGGGCTGGGCGGGACGATGCAGGTGTCGGGGGCGGTGAAGGTGACGGGGACTCTGCGGCAGGTGAGTGATCTGCTGGAAGCGATGCAGGGGCAGGCGTCGGGGACGGCGTACGCATACTCGGGCGCGTATACGCTTACACAGCGGCTGAAGACGGAGGGGGCGGGGGTGTCGCTGGTTGGGGAGATGGGGATCGACAATTTCGCGGTGGGCAACGAGCGGAAGCCGAGGTTTGCGGAGAAGGCCGTGCGTGTGGCGGAGGAGATTACGCTGGATCAGAAGGCCAAGTCGATCGCGATCAAGAAGTTGATACTGGACATGGCGGACAGCAAGGCGTTGGGGCTGGCGATCAACGGGACGGTGGGGGATTACACCGGCCAGCGGACGCTGGACAATATGAAGGTGCTGGTGAGTTATGACGCGGCAAAGCTGCTGGAGATTGCGAGGCCGATGCTTTCGGCGGAGCAGCAGGCGCAACTGGGGGATCTGAAACTGTCGGGGGTGGTTCGGGACCGGGAGCTGATGGTTGGGGGGAAATATCCGGTGGTGGACGAGAAGGCGCAGCGGCGGGGGACGAATGCGATTCAGTTTGTGAAGGCGTCGGGCGTGCTGTCGTTCGATCGGGTGGAGTATGAGGGAATGGCGGGGGAGTTCAAGGAGGTGCCGTTCGTGCTGGCGGATGGGGTGGCGAGGCTGGTGTATGCGGATCGGGCGCCGGGGAAGGAGTTGCCGGCGGCGTATCCGTTGAACGGGGGGAAAATGGATCTGGGCGGGCTGGAGGTGGCGTTTGGGGGGGCGGAGTTGCGGGTGAATTCGCCGCGGAAGGATTACCAACTGCTGGAGAATGTGACGATCAATCGGTCGTTCGTCGAGAAGTACCTTGGACAGTTGAACCCGCTGTTTACGGTTCCGAAGAATGCGAAGGGGGTGATTTATGTGACGGTGAATGAGATGGCGCAGTTGCCGCTGGGGGCGGGGCTGACGAAGCCGAAGCGAGGCGAGGCGGGGCGGGGCAAATTCACGTTTTCGATCACGAATCTGGAGCTTGACTCGCTGTTCATGCACCTGTTGGCGGCGCAGTTGCAGTTGAAGCTGAACGCGGATGGGGCGCTGCCGAGCAACATCCGCGACGGTGTTGTGGAGATTGCAGGCGGGGTGGTGAAGAGCGATATGGGGTTGGATGTGGGGGGACAGGTCATTGGGGTTCGGCATACGGAGATCAGCTTGGCGGATGAGAAGATCCGCAGCATGGAGATGACGATTCCGAAGGCGATGCTGACGCAGGCGCTATTGGCTCGGATGGGGTCGCAGCAGTCGCTGATCAAGGACAACATTGTGGTGCCGGTGAAGGGGACGTTGAGCAAGACGGAGTTTGACATCATTGGAGCGGCGGTGAAGTCGGTGAATGTGCCTGGCGTGCTGGAGCAGTTGCTCCGGGGTGTGGACGGGGGGAAGAAGGAGAAGTAGAGTCGGGGATAATTCGCGAAGGGAAGAGTAAGCGACAGACAGTGGCCGCGGATGCCCGTACCATTGGAAAGGGTGCTTGCGTGGGGGTGGGGAGGGTGGCTACATTTTCGCGGGGGGGGGGCTGCCGGATAGGGTGGGTTGGGCCGGACTGAGGGCCCGAGGTTGTTTGTTGGTTTATTGAAGGAGACAGCGTGTCGCCACAATTTCGTCGGAAGAAGCATCTGTTTACGAGCGAATCGGTCACGATGG
>JAPLNB010000118.1 GCA_026693085.1 Planctomycetota bacterium
GGGCGCCGCATTCATCGAGCAGCGAAAACTCGGCGTCGACCGCGGGCGGCGCCGACGCGAGCGCCGACGCCAGGGGCGGCACGAAGAAGAGAGCGTGGACGACCGCGTTGGCGAGGCAAGGGTGCTTGCGTGGGGGGGGGAGGGTGGCTACATTTTCGAGGGTCGGGGGCTGCCGGATAGGGTGGGTTGGGCCGGACTGAGGGCCCGAGGTTGTTTGTTGGTTTATTGAAGGAGATAGCGTGTCGCCACAATTTCGTCGGAAGAAGCATCTGTTTACGAGCGAATCGGTCACGATGGGTCACCCGGACAAGGTGGCGGACCAGATCAGTGATGGGGTGCTGGACTCGATTATCAGGCACGATCCGCAGGCACGCGTGGCGTGCGAGACGCTGGTGACGACGGGGCTGGTGGTGTTGGCCGGCGAGGTGACGGTGCACAACCAGAAGGCGGCGGCGGCGTTGGCGCGGGTGGAGCAGACGGCCCGGGAGACGATCAAGGCGATCGGGTACACCGACCCGGAGATCGGTTTTGACTGGCAGTCGTGCGCCGTGATTCGGACGATTCACGGGCAGTCGATCGACATTGGCCGCGGAGTGGACAAGGCCGAGGACAACACCCGGGAGCAGGGGGCGGGGGACCAAGGCTTGATGTTCGGGTATGCCTGCGACGAAACGGACGTGCTGATGCCGTTGCCGATCCACCTGGCCCATCGGATTGTCGAGAGGCTGGCGGAGGTGAGGGAGAAGGGACGGATTCCGTGGTTGAGGCCGGACGGCAAGAGCCAGGTGACCGTTGAGTACGAGGATGAGAGGCCGAAGCGCGTGCATACGGTGGTCGTCTCCACGCAGCACGACGAAAGCGTGGTGGACCCAAAGACCGACAGGATCTCCGGGAAGGCCAAGCGAGCGATCATTGACCAGGTGATCAAGCCGGTCATTCCAAAGAGGTACTGGAACGACCGGATTACCTATCACATCAACCCGACGGGGAAGTTCGTGACGGGAGGGCCCCACGGCGATACAGGCCTGACGGGGCGAAAGATCATCGTGGATTCCTACGGGGGGCGCGGAGCGCACGGCGGGGGCGCTTTCTCCGGCAAGGACCCCTCCAAGGTCGACCGCAGCGCCTGCTACATGGCCAGGTACATTGCCAAGAACATCGTCGCCGCCGGGCTGGCGCGATCGGCGGAGGTGCAGTTGGCGTATGCGATCGGGGTGGCCCAGCCTGTCAGCGTGACGGTGAGCACGGAGGGGACGGCGGTCATTCCGGAGGATCGAATCGCGAAGCTGATCCTGGAGCACTTCCCGCTCACGCCGAGGGGGATTATCAACCACCTGAAGCTGCTCAAGCCCATCTACCAGAAGACGGCGCGGCACGGGCATTTTGGGCGTAAGCCCGGCAAGGACGGGAGCTTTTCGTGGGAGAAGACAGACATGGCTCAGGTGCTGTGCAGGGCGGCGAAGGTCAGGTGAGCAGTGCGGGGAATGACCAATGACGATCCGACGGGCCGCGCATCGGCACCCGCCAGAACGGGTCATTCGGGATTGAATCGACATTCGAGCTTCGTCATTTGACATTCCTGCAAGCTCATGGGTGGTGTCTGCGCTGTTGGAGGTCTTGGCGGAGGTAGGATTTGAACGTGAGGAGGTGGTGCTGTTCCCAGGCGGATTCAATGGCGTGGGCGATGGACTGGTTTTGGACCATGAGTTGGCAGAAGGGGGCGTATTCGCCAGAGGAGGGGGGTGGACAGGCGTGCTGGTCGTGGGTGTCGGCGCGGAAGAGATGAGTGTGACCGTCGGGCGATCGCTCGATGACGAGCTTCATGTGGGGGTAGAAACGGTTGCCGAGGCGGAGGGAGAAGCGGGTGGGTTGCGGGGCGGGGTCGCACTCGAGGATGCGACTGTCGTAGAAGTTGGGGTCGCTGATTGCTCGTAGCGAGTCCAGTCGGGCGCGGATGGCGCAAGAGGGTCCGGCGGGGTAGGCTTGCTGGAGATAGAGGTCGATCGCATTCCAAACCTCGGATGGTGATGGGCGTTGCCAAATCATGGGGGGCTCCAGGGGCATTTGCCGGGGATGGTTTTACCTTTGCGGGCGGTATAATAACAGGGCCGCGGGTAGGAAGAGGATGGATGATGTCGCCAGTGCGCGGACAGGTGCTTGTGGTGGAGGACGACCTCGAGATCAACGAACTCGTGGGCGCTTATGTGCAGATTGCGGGGTACTGGGTATTCAATTGACTCCGGTATCCCCAACCTGTAGTGGAGTGGGGCATGGAGGACTACCCCCGGAATCTGGCGGAGTTTGAGCAACGGTTCTCCAGCGAGCAGGCCTGCCGGGAGTGTCTGTTCGACCTGCGTTGGC
>JAPLNB010000119.1 GCA_026693085.1 Planctomycetota bacterium
CATTCATCGTTCATCGTTCATCGTTCATCATTCATCGTTTCCCCCTCGCATCCCCCCCTCCCTTCTCTTACACTTTCCCCCAACTAACAAGGAGCACCCCATGACCACCCGCCGCCGCTTCCTCAAACTCACCGCCACCACCGCCGCCTTCACCATCCTCCCCCGCCACGTCCTAGGCCTCGGCGAAGCCCCACCCTCCGAAAAACTCAACATCGCCGGCGTCGGCATCGGCGGCCAGGGCGGCGGCGTACTCAACGACTTGGCCGACCAAAACATCGTCGCCCTCTGCGACATCGACTGGCAAAAAGCCGCCGGCACCTTCAACAAATTCCCCAAAGCCGAAAAGTTCAAAGACTACCGCGTCCTCCTCGACAAAGCCGCCAAATCCTTCGACGCCGTCATGGTCGCCACACCCGACCACATGCACGCCCCCATCTCACTCGCCGCCCTCCGCGCCGGCAAGCACGTCTACGTCGAAAAGCCCATGGCCCACTCCATCGAAGAAGCCCGCCTCATGACCAAGGTCGCCAAAGACACCGGCCTCGTCACCCAGATGGGCAACAACGGCCACGCCGGCGAAGGCCTCCGCCAAATCCGCGAGTGGATCACCGCCGACGCCATCGGCGCCGTCAAGGAAATCCACTGCTGGTCCGACCGCCCCGGCGTCACCGGCGCAAAACAGTGGTGGCCACAACCCGCCAAACCACTCACCGAAACCGTCCCCGTCCCCCCCCACATCGACTGGAACCTCTTCATCGGCGCCGCCCCCACCCGACCCTACAACCCCAACATCCACCCCTTCGCCTGGCGAGGCTACTTCGACTTCGGTACCGGCGCGCTCGGCGATATGGCCGTCCATAACATGGACCCCGCCTTCTACGCACTCGACCTCGAAGCCCCCATCGCCGCCGATGCCCAGACCAGCCCCCTCGGCCCCGATTCCTACCCCGCCTGGCAAATCCTCACCTACCACTTCGCCGCCAAACCCAACCGCCCCGCCCTCAAAATCACCTGGTACGACGGCGGCAAACTCCCGCAAACTCCTCCCGACGTCGAAAACGAATTCAAAATCTCCGACAACGGCATCATGTTCGTCGGCGACAAAGGCACCATGGTCTGTGGCGGCTGGTCCGGCGCCCCGCGCCTCTTCCCCGCCTCCCGACGCCGCGACTTCCAACTCCCCCCAAAGTCCATCCCCCGCTCCCCCGGCCACCGCCAGGAATGGGTCCAGGCCTGCAAAGACCGAAAACCCCAGGACGCCAAAGCCGGCTTCTACTACTCCGGCCCCTTCACCGAAGCCCTCCTCGTCGGCAACCTCGCCAGCCGTCTTCAAAAACGCATCGAGTGGGACGCCGCCAACATCAAAGCCGCCAACGCCCCCGAAGCCGACGCATTAATCCGCAAAACATACCGCCCCGGCTTCGGCATCTCCGCATGACTCAGCAATAACACGAAAAACCCTGCGAGCGATCCTCACCCCTTCGCCTCAACCTCCTCCTTCACCACCCCCTCCACCCGCCTCTTCCCCTTACGCCCGATATCGTCAAACAGCGAATACGCCACCGGCGTCACCAGCAACGACAACAGCAAGCTCATCGCCTGCCCCCCCACGATCACCTTCGCCATCGACGCCCGCGGCGCCGACCCAGGCCCTTCGCCCATCGCGATCGGAATCATCCCCGCAATCAGCATCAACGTCGTCATCAATATCGGCCGCAACCGCGTACGATTCGCCTCCAGAATCGCCCACAGCCGAACCCGCTTCTCCTCCCTCAATCGCTTCATCCACCTCGCCCACGCCGATAGCCGCTGCCCCTCCGCACCTTCCGTCTCCCTGAACAGCACCGGCACCGCATCCGGATTCGCCGCCGCACGCTCCCGCAGAACGTTCGTATAGTCCACCTGCAGAATCCCGTTCTTCTTCACGATCCCGAACAGCAGAAACACCCCCAGCGTCGAAAAAATCGTCAACGGCTGCCCCAGGAATATCAACGACAGCAACGCAAACGGAATCGTCAACGGCACCGCCAGCAGAATCGTGATCGGATGCACAAAACTCTCGAACTGCGCCGCCAAAATCATGTACATGAACAGCAGCGACAACGCAAACGCCATCACAAACGCCTCGTTCGATTCGCCCTGCGTCTTCGCCTTGCCACTCGCGAGCAACTGATACTCCGCCCCAGGGTTCTGCGCCCCAAATACCTTCTCAAACGCCGCCATCGCCTCGCTGGTCACCAGCCCCGCCAGGTTGCACACGATCGTGATCTTCCGCTGCCGGTTGTACCGGTCAATCTGCGACGGCCCGCGCGACTCGCTTAGCCTCGCCACGCTCCCCAGCTTCACCAGCCCATGCTTCGTGCTCGGCAGCGTCAGGTTCTCAATCCCCTTGCGGTCATGCCGGTCGATCCCCCTCGCCCGCAGCCACACGTCATACAGCTCGCCCACCTGCCGGTCCTTGTAGTCCGACACAATCTGCCCGCCCACCAGCGCATTCAGCGTCGCTGCCACCGATTCCACCGTCACCCCCGCGTCACTCGCCCGCTCCCGGTCCGGAACCACCCGCAGCTCCGGCTTCCGCAACGCAATCGTCGTATCCACGTCCGCCAAACCCTCCGTCTGCCGCAGCTTCGCGATCATCTTGTCGCTGTACTGCGCCAGCAGGTCCAGACTCGGCCCAACCAGCGTAAACTCGATGTCCGCATTCACAAAACCGCTGCCCGACATCACCGCCGGAATCTGAATGCTCACCCGCAAGTCCGGATAGTCCGACATCATCTGCCGCGCCCGGTCCATCACCTCAAACTGCGTAAACCGCCGCCCCGTCTTCTCGTCCCGCTTGCGCTTCTCCAACTCGGTCAGCCTGATGTAAATGCTCGCCCCCGTCACGTCGCCCTGCCCTTTGCTCACCCGACCCGAAGTGTCCCCGACCGTCGTCATGATGTTGACGACTTCCTTCCACTGCTTGACCTTTCCCTCGATCTCGCGGCACAACTCATCCACACGGTCCAGCGACCAACCCTCCGGCATCGTCATCGCAATCTCAATCTCGCTCTGGTCCTCCTTCGGGATGAAATCCAGCCCCACCATCCCCAGCAGCCCCGGAAAATTCAGAAACTGCAACTTCGCCCCCACCCCCAAATTCCCCCGGCTGATCCACTTCCCCACCGGCAGCGGAAAAATGCTCATCGTCACCGTCAGCGTCGCCAGAACAATCACCCAACGGTGCCGCATCGACCACCGCAGCGACCACATGTAAGGCCGCTCGATCAGATGCCCATAAATCCCCCCGCTGTGATGCGCCGCTCCCTTCTCCTTCGCCTTCTTCGACAGTTTCAAAAACCGCGAACACAGCATCGGCGTCGCCGTGAACGCCACCAGCAGCGACATCAAAATCGTCACCGCGCTCGTCACGCCGAACGAATAGAAAAACCTCCCGACTTTTCCGCTCATGAACGCGATCGGCAGGAAAATCACCACCAGCGACAGCGTCGTCGACATCACCGCGAATGCGATCTCCTTCGTCGCACCCAGCGACGCCTCCCACGCCCCCATCTGCTTCTCTTCCATCCACCGGAAGATGTTCTCCAGGATCACCACCGCGTCATCGATCACGATGCCGATCGCCAGCACCAACGCCAGCATCGTCAGATTGTTGATCGTGAACCCCAGCCACTGCATCACCATGAAACTAGCTATCAGCGACGTCGGAATCGACAGCGACGCGATCACCATCGTCCGCCAATCCCGCAAAAACAGCAGGATCGTCGCCGCCACCAGTATCGCCCCCAGAACCAGATGCTTCTTCACCTCGTGCATCGACGAATTGATGAATCGCGACTGATCGCGGATCACTTCCATCCGCAGATCCCCCAGCCCCTCTTCCGCAAACCCCACCCCCAGCAACTGCAGCCGCTGCTTCACATCGTCGATCACCTTCACCGTGTTGCTGCCGCTCTGCTTCTGCACGATCAGCAGCACCGCGTTGTCCCCATCCAGCCGCCCCAGCGACCGCGGCTCCTCCCACCGGTCCTGCACCTCCGCCATATCCCCCACACGGATCGGCTGACCCCCGATGTTCGCGATAATCACCTCCCTGAACTGCCGCGTATCCTCGATCCGCCCCATCGTCCGCAACACCAGCTCCCGGCTGTTCTGATCCACCCGCCCGCCCGGCAATTCCAGGTTCTGGCTCCCCAACGCACGCCTCACCTGCTCGATCGACAGGTCATACGCCTCCAGCTTCTGCGTATCCACCCACACATTGATCGCCCGCTTCCGACCCCCCACCACCACCACCGATCCAACCCCAGGCAAGCTGCTCAGCGAATCCTTCACCCGCTTATCCGCGATCTCCGTCACCTCACGCAAACTCCGCTTGCCCGAAACCGCGATCGTCATCACCGGCGCGGCATCAATGTCAAACTTATCAATGATCGGCGCATCCGTCCCCGTCGGCAGCCGCGACAAAACCGTATTGACCTTGCTCTGCACCTCCTGCTGCGCCACGTCCCGGTTCTTTTCCAGCAGGAACATCACCGTCACGATCGACATCCCCTCCTTCGTCGTGCTCCGCAGCTCGTCGATGCCGGAAACGGTGTTCACCGCCTCCTCGATGATCTTCGTCACCCCCGTCTCCATCTCCTCCACCGACGCCCCAGAACGCGTCGTCACAATCGACACGATCGGCAGGTCGATGTTCGGAAACAGGTCCACCCCCATCTTGAAATACGCCATCAGTCCCACAACAACCGGCAATGACACCAGCATCGTCGTGAACACCGGCCTCTTTATGCATAATTCCGGAAGGGTCACCGCTTCACCTCTCCTCAACCGCTGCCACACCCGCCGCCCGCGTCGTCGAACCTTCGCCAGCCGCCTGCCTGATCCGCACCGCAACCCCCATCGCCAGCTTGCTCTGTCCCATCACCACAACCGCTTCCCGACCGCTCATTCCCTTCACAATCTCCGTCCACCCCTCCCGCGAATCCCCAGCCTCCACCACCGCCTCCACCGCCTTCCCATCCTTCACCGTGAACACCTTGTTCACCCCCGCAAAACTCACCACCGCCTCTTGCGGCACAAACACCACCTCATCCTCCATCCGCGTCTGCACCCACCCCCGCGTAAACGCACCCGCACGCAGCAGCCGCTCCGAATTCCCAACCACCACCTCAATCTCAAACGTCCGGCTGTCCTTGCTGATCTGCGGATTCACCCGCGACACCACTCCCCAGAACCCCCGATCGTACGCCGCCACCCTCACCTCCACCTTCTGCCCCACCTTCACATCCCCCACAAACTGCTCCCTCACATACGTCTTCAACTTGATCGGATCATCCTTCACCACCCGAAACAACATCGCCCCCTCCTTCATATACTCCCCCACCGACGCCATCCGCCCCGCCACCGCAAACGGCTTCGATTCCTGTTTCGCCACCGCACCGGAGGTCCCCCCTGTCCCCTCCATCATCACCGGCAACGTCGTCGGCGCCGGCGCTCGGATCACCGTATCCGCCAACTTCTGATCCGCCACCCTCAGATCCGCCACACGCATCTTGATCTCACCCAAAACCGTCTGCGCCGTGATGATCTCCACATCGTAATCGCTCTTGGCCACCTCCGCCGCCGTCCGCAGATCCGCAAAATCCTGGTCGCTCATCAGCGGCGGCTTCTGATCGTGCAACTGCCGCCCCCGCTCCATCTTCGCCTTCGCATTGTCCCACTTCAGCTTCGTCCGCTTGATCGTCGGCACAATCGTCACGTCAAAATCCGCCGACGGCGGCTTATCCAGATCCAACTGCGACAGCGCCTGGCTGATCGCCAGCTCCTTCTGCCTCTTCGCCAACTCGTAATCCACCGGGTCAATCAGCGCCAACGCCTCCAACGCCTCCGCTCGATCACCCATGTCCTTATAAATCGCCGCCAGTCTCCCAGGCACCTTCGCCGAGATCACCGCCTCCTCATCCCCATACAGCGTCCCCACCACCTCCACCATCCGCTGCACACGCTGCACCTTCGCACCCTTCAGCAGCACCGGCACCGCGACATCCTTCTTCTGCCCCTCCCCAGCTACCCCACCACGCTTCCCGCATCCCCCCGCCAGCCCCACCGCCAGCAGCACCCCAATCAACACCCTCCCCAACACCCCTCGCCGCACTGTCTTATCGGATATATTACTCATCACCCGTCTCGCTTTTCTCGACCGTCCATTACGTCACATCGACGTCTCAAAATACTGACCAGTCGGTTTTGACGGCAGTATAATTACCCCCCCCCACCCAGGCAAGCGATCTCCCTCCCCTCTTCATCGTTCATCATTCATCATTCATCATTCATCATTTCCCTACACCCACCCCCCCGCCCTCAGCCATTCCACATACATCCCGATCCCCCGCGTCAGCGGAACCCGTGGCCGATACCCCAGCAACTGCCTCGCCTTACTCACATCCGCTACATAGTGCGTCACCTCCCCCGTCTGCGACTCCTCGTACGTCGCCTCCGCCTTCTTCCCCACCGCCAACTCGATCAGGTTCACCAAATCAAACAGCGTCTGACCCTGCCCATACGCCAGGTTGATCGTCTGATTCACCACCCGCCCCCCCACCAGCGCGTCGATCCCCGCCATCACCCCCGCCACGCAATCGTCCACATGCGTAAAATCCAGCGTCTTGTTCCGCCCAAAAACCACAATCGGCTCCCTCCGGCTGATCTTCCTCACAAACAAAGGCGTCACCCGCTCCATCCGCTCCAGATCATTATCATACCGCCCGTACACATTGCTGAACCGAAACACCACCTGCGGCAACCCATAACACTTCGCATAACTATAGAAAAACGCCTCTCCCGCAATCTTGCTCGCCGAATATGGACTACCCGCCACCACAAAATCCGCCATCCGCTCTTCCGTCACATGCTGATGAATATCCCCATACACCTCCCGGCTGCTCCCAAACACCACCGGCGCCCCCATCCCCCGCGCCATCTCCAACGCCGCCACCGCCATCTCCACATTCTCCAACGCCTTCCCCGGCTGCTTCACCAACTCAAACACCTTCGCATGCGCCGCCAAATGCACAATCACATCCGGCTTCATCGGCGGCACCCAAACCTTCCCCCCCCGCGCCATCGCCACCA
>JAPLNB010000120.1 GCA_026693085.1 Planctomycetota bacterium
GCGGGAGGGGAAGCAGTAGGGGGGCTTGTCCAGGAAGAACACGAAGGGTACGAATGGGGGGGGTTATTTGTTATTGGTTAGTTGTGGGGGTGGGGGCACCATTGCTATTGCGCTGCAAAGGGCGGCGAGGACGAGGAAGTAGTAGTTGCAGAAGGCTTGTTTGTTGAGGGCGAGGAAGGCGAGGTAAACCGCGGCGAGGGCGATGGCGAAGCCGGCAGGGGTGGGGGGACAGCGTTTCAGTGCGATGATGATGGTGGCGATGGCGGCGATGAAGGCGATGAAGGCGAGCTTGATCGCGAGGGGCTCATGGTACCAGGCGAGCCAGGCGAGATAGCTGATGGAGTCCTTGCGGAAGGGCTGTTTGAATTGAAGGGTGACGGCGGAGAAGGTGAAGGCGTGGGGGTTCCAGAGGGCGAGGGGCAGGGAGACGATGGCGGCGACGGCGGCGGATTTGAGGATGAATCGGAGGTAGTCCTTCCATCTGAAGGGTTGGCCGAGGAGCAAGGCGGCCAGGGGGATGGCGAAGATCATGTATTGCTTGGAGGCGATGAGCAGGCCGAAGGCGTAGGGGGTTAAGCGCGGAAAGCGGGCGGCGCAGAAGAGGGTGAAGGCCAGGAGGAGGACGACGAAAGGCTCGGTCCAGGCGAGTTCGACGATCATGAAGACGCGGGGGGTGAACAGAAGCAGAAGGGCGGCGAGGGTGGAGATGATGGTGGGGCGGGCGTAGATGAGGAGGGCGGCGGCGAGGGTGATGGCGGCGAGTTGGGAGTAGCGGTGGTCGCCGGCGAGCCGGTAGCCGGGGAGGGCCATGAAGAGGGTGAGGGGGGGGTAGGGGTATCCGAAATCGACGCGGTCGCTTCTCATGAGATTGGGGGCGTAGACATAGGCGCCGGGGCCATAGATGTTGGTGAAGGTGGTGGCGTAGGGGTTTTGGCCGTTGAGGAGAGCGGCGGCGGATTCCTGTTGAAAGATGTGGACGTCGATGAAGGGGTTGGGCGTGTGGCGGAGGAGCCAGACGCCGAGGAGGAAGTGGGTGAGGAGGATGAGTGCGATGGCGGAGTTGCGAAGGCGGGGGCGGTTCAGGAGAGCGAGGGGTGTGAGGGCGGCGGCGAGGAGGATGCCGAGCTGGAAGCGGTAGTCGGTGAGGGTGGATTCGAGTGAGGCGATGTGGGATTTGGCGGCGGCGCGTTTGATGGGGTCGCGGACCCAGGTGAGGTCGTCTTTTTCGATGGAGAGTTGGTGGCAGAGGGAGCCGGGGGGGGTGTTCCAGAGGGAGCCGGGGTATTGGGTGTAGAGTTGGAGGAATTGGAAGGCGAGGGCGAGGAGGAGCAGTGCGATGGGGAGGCGTGAGGGTGAATAATGAGGAGTGACCCCTTTATAGAGGCAGGCGATGGTTGCGGCGCAGGCGACAGAAAGAAAGAGGATGGCGCCTTGGCAAAAGAGGCCTTCGCGGATGTTGATGGCGAAGGAGATCGAGGCGGCGGCGAGGGTGAGGAGGCAGAGGGTGAGGAAGTCGCGGCCCTGCGGGCCGCCGCGAAACGAGCCAAGGTGGTCTTCGGAGAGCTGCGGTCTCATCGGATTCTCATGGTTGTCGGGCGACGAAGACCCATTGGAAGGCGAAGAGGCGGGGGGCGATGTCGATCAGGGCGTGTTGCATGCGGGTGGTGGCTTTGAAGAGGGGATGGGATTCGCCGCGGCGCCAGAGTTCGTCGAGAGGGACTGGGGTGGTGAGGACTTGTTCGACGCGGAGGCCGGCGTCGCGGAGGAGGTCTTGGGCGGTGTCGCGGGTGTAGAAGTGGAGATGGGTGCGGTCGAGGGGTCCGCGGTCCATCTGGGGAAACTGGCCGGTGAGCAGCATCATCCGGATGGCGAGGTGGGCGATGTTGGGGAGGGAGATGATGAAGACGGCGTTGTCGGCAGCGGTAGTGCGGAGGCGGCGGAGGGTGGCGAGGGGATCGATCAGGTGTTCGAGGACGTCGGCGCAGACGATGGCGTTGTAGGTTTTTGGGGGGAGGTCGGCGTTTTCGACGGTGGAGGGGAAGACGTTGCGATAAAAGGGGCGGGCGTGCTCGGCCCATTGGGGGTTGGGTTCGACGGCGTCGATGGTGAGATTGGCGCCTTGGAGCAGGCGGCCGAGGAATCCCTGGGCGGCGCCGACATCGAGGATGGGCTCGGGGCGGAGCTGGTTAAGAAGGCGTGCAATTTGTTGATGGCTGCTTCTGGGGTCCTTGTGCAGCCGGTAGTGCAGCATGCGATCTCCAGCGGTGGAAGAGTGCGAATTTGAGGGTTTCCCAGACGCAATGGATGGCGTAGGGGATGCCGTTGACGCGGCAGATTTCGCTGCCGTAGTAGGTTGGGATGGGGACCTCGGCGATGCGGTGGCCGGCCTTGAGGAATTCGATGATGATCTGGGTATCGAAATGCCAGTCCCAGGTGAGTCGGCCAAGGGGGATCTGGCGGAGTGCATTGACGGAGTAGGCGCGGTAGCCGGAGTGGAATTCGGAGAGACGGGAGCCGATGAGGTGGTTTTCGAGGAAGGTGAGGATGCGGTTGCCGACGAATTTGTAGAGAGGCATTCGGCCTTTGCGGGCGGCGCCTGGGATGAGCATGCGGGAGCCCATGACCATGTCGGCGGAGCCATTTTCGAGGGGGGTGAGCAGGTCCTGCATGACCTCGGGGGCGTATTGGCCGTCGCCGTGGAGGAGGACGACGATGTCGAGGTCGCGATCCATGGCGTATTGGTAGCCCCGCGACTGGTTGCCGCCATACATCAGGTTGATGGGATTGCGAATGACGGAGAGCTTGACGCCTTCGAAGCCTTTTTGGAGTTCGAGGCCGATCTGGTGGGTGTTGTCCTGAGAGGCGTCGTCGAAGACGAAAATCTCTTCGATTTTGGGTTTGAGGTCGGCGGGGATGCGGTCGAGGACGGAGCGCAGGGTGGATTCGGCGTTGTAGGCGACGACGAGTATGCCGATGCGAGGTTGGGGCATGTTAATTCTGGGTGACGCCGGAACAGTGATTATAGTAGATGGGATCGGCAGCCGGTAGTGGAGGGGTGGCGAACGATGAATGATGAATCAGACGCGGAGAGTCCGGTTGCCAATCGTCACTTGGGGTTCTGGAGTTTTCGGAGTTCCTCCTGGAGTTTGCGGACTTGGACGACGAGGTCGGGGAGTCTTCGGAGGGCGGCTTGTTCTCTTAGGCTCTGGCGGTGGGGGAGGGCGGGCATGCCGGAGACGATGGTCTTGGGGTCGATGTCTTCGGCGATGGCGGAGCAGGCGGCGGCCATGGCGCCGTCGCCGATGGTGATGTGGTCGCGGACGGCGGTTTGGCCGCCGAGGACGACGCCTTGGCCGAGACGGACGGAGCCGGCGATGCCGGTTTGGCCGACGATGATGCAGTGGGGTCCGACCTGGACGTTGTGGCCGACCTGGACGAGGTTGTCGATTTTGGTGCCGTGGCCGATGCGGGTGGAGCCGAACTTCGCGCGGTCGATGCAGACGCAGGAGCCGATTTCGACGTCGTCTTCGATGATGACGGTGCCGATCTGGGGGATTTTGGCGTGTTTGGAGCCATCCCAGCGGTAGCCGAAGCCATCGGTGCCGAGGACTGAGGAGGCGTGGATGATGACGCGGTTGCCGATGGTGATGCGTTCGCGGACGACGACGTTGGGGAAGATTTCGCAGTCGGAGCCGATGGTGACGTCGTCGCCGATGACGACGCCGGGGTGGAGGATGGTTCGGGGGCCCATGGTGGAGCGATGGCCGATGACGACGTAGGGGGCGATGGCGAGGTTTTCGGCGAGTTGGGCGGAGGGGTCGATGCGAGCGGAAGGGTCGATGCCGGCGGGGGGACGTTGGACGGGTGGAGCGAGCAGTTCGAGGATCTTGGTGACGGCGAGGTCGGCGTCATCGACGATGAAAACTGGTCGGGCGTTGTCGGGCGGGAGCTTGGCGCGTTTGTGGACGATGACGGCGGCGGCGTGGGTGGCGGCGAAGTTGCGGAGGTAGGCGTCGGAGGAGAGGAAGGAGATTTCGGAGTCGGTGGCGTCGGTGAGGGCGGCCATGCCGGTGATGGTGCGGTCGGGGCCGGGGGGTGGGGGGCAGTCGAGGACGGCGGCGATCTGTGAGAGGGTGAGGGTTTTCACGGGGGTATATGTAAACGAAGGGTCAGGGTTGTGGAAGAGCCGATGAGCGGTCGAGCAGCGACCAAAGCCCCGGGTGTGCATCCGGGGCTTTGGTTCAGTTGCAGGAGTCCACCTGAATCCGCATTGGGATTACTTGGGGGAGGCGGGGCGGGTGGCGGGGCCGCCGGCGTACTTCTTGTTGACGGCGAGGATGACGGCCTGGGTGACGTCGACTTTGTCGTTGCTGTAGAGGACGTTGCGTTGGAGGAGTGCGCCGAGGACGTTGTCGGGGGTGATCTGGTCGAGCTGTTCGGGGAGTTCGGGGCGGACTTCGGCGATGACGAGGTCGAGTTTCCTGGTTTCGGCGACTTCCTTGGTGGCGTCGATGATCTTGTCGAAGAGGGTGCGGAGCTGCTCTTTTTGGGTGCGGGCGCGTTCGAGGTTCATGAGTTGGAGCCAGACGTCGTATTCAAGGGACTTCTCGAGGACCGTCTTGCTTTTTTCCTTATAGGCGGCGGAGTCTGGGCGGAGCTCCTGGCGCTGCTTGATGAGTTCATCGACCTCGGCTTTTCGGCGGACCTGTTCGAGTTTGATTTTGTCGCCTTCGTTGCGCATTTTGTCGTCGAAGGCTTTCCACTCGTCCATGGCCTTGAGGACCTTGGCGGCGTTGCAGATGCCGATGCGAGCGGAGCCGTCCTGTGCGTGCACGGCGGCAACGGTGAAGAAAAGTGAGGCGGCGAAACTGAGGGCGAGGCTATGTCGAAGAAGCATTTTGGGTCCTTTCTGAGCGTTACTGGGTCAGGCCCAGGGCAAAGCTGAAGAATCTCGTGTCATCCTGGTCGTTCTTGGTGACGGGGAAGGCGAAGTCCAGCGCCATGGGTAGCTGCCCGAAGAACGGGAGCGTGAGCCGGAATCCGAATCCCACCGCCGAACGCAGTGTACCGATTCTGACGTCGGTTTCCACGGTGCCGACATCGGCGAAGACGACGCCGCGGAGGACATCGCCGGCGAGAGGGAAGCTGAGCTCGGCGGATCCTGTGATGAGGAAATTTCCGCCGATGGGGTCTTCGTCGATACCGGAGCGAGGGCTGATGCCGCGGTAGCGGAAGCCGCGTACGGAGCCGATGCCACCGGCGTAGAAGGCTTCGAAGAATGGGGGTGAGTCTGTGATGTAGCCTACGTCGGCGCTGAGTCCGAGGATGGTTTTGCGGTCGATCAGGTCCTCGTAGAGGGTGGTATAGGCATTCCAACCTGCCGAGAACTTGTCGAAATTGTATTCGCCGCCGAGTGCGCCGTAATGTTCCCAGGTGAAGGAGGTGATGGTCCCTGTGGAGGGGAGGATGGGGCTGTCAGTGGTGTCGCGGCGGATTTCGGGTCCGGCGGTGGTGAGCCAGTGGTCGCCATCGTTTTCGACGACTTCGCGGGCGCGGAGCGCTTCGTCATGGATGTTAGAGATGTCGACATTTTCGCCGCGGAGGAACACGCCTGCGGACCAGATGTCGCCGAAGCGTCTGCCGAGGGAGAGTCGAGCGCCAGTGCGGGTTTCGACCCAGTCGGGGCGGAGGCGTTGTGAGAGGTAGGCGCTGGCGCCGAAGCGGTAGGGCTGGTCGAAGATCCAAGGCTCGACCCAGTCGACTCGAGCGCGGGTGAGTTGTGTGCCGGGCTCGATGGAGGCTCGGAAGAGCTGGCCGGAGCCGGTGAAGGCGCGGTTGGAGAAGAATTCGCCTGGGGAGCTGGGCCAGTTGGTGATATCGAAGTTGCGTTGTTCGTAGGTGAGGTTGCCGAGGATGCCGGCGTTGCTGGTGATGCCGGCGCCGATGAGGAAACGGGCGGTGGTGGTTTCGGTGACTTCGACGAGGAGGTCGCGTGTTTCGGGCTCGTCGCCGATGGGTGTCATGGTGACGGCGGTGAAGAGGTTGGTGGCCTTGATGCGGTCCTGGGCGCGTTGAAGCTCGGAGGAGTTCCAGAGCTGACCAGGCACGACGCGCATCTCGCGGTCGATGACTTTGTCCTGGGTCTTGGCGTTGCCCTTGACGATGATTCGGCCGAGGCGGAAGGGGCGGCCTTCGTGGATGTCGTAGACAAGCTCGACTTTGCCGGCGTCTTTGAGGCGGAAGCGCCGCTGGTCGGAGATGCGGAGGTATTCGTCGGGGGGATTGGCCTCCTGGGCGAGGAAGATGAAGCCGAGGGGGCTGTAGTCGCGGACGATCTGTCGGATATCGCGTTTGACGAGGTCCTGGTCGTAGGGCATGCCGTCGGTGAGCTTGAGGTTCTTGCGGAGGTCGGCTTCGGGGATGCTCTGATTGCCTTGGAAGGTGATGCATTCGATGGTGTAGCGGCGGAATTCCTCGATGACGAAATCGACCATGACTTCGCCTTGGGTGGGGGAGACGACGATTTTTCGGCCGACGCGAACGTCGAAGAAGCCTTTGCCTTGGTAGTATTGGCGGATGGAGGCGACGTCCTGGTCGATCTGCTCGGGGTCGTAGGTTCCGGGGACGAAGAAGGGGAACCAGCTCTTGGTTTTGATCTGGTCTTTGATGCGGCCTTCGGTGAAGGAGAGGTTGCCGATGATGCGGACCTTGCGGATGCGGACGTGGGGGCCTTCGACAATGCTGAAGGCGACGACGCCGTTGGTGCTCAACTCCTGCTCGTCGATGGTGACGTGGACGTAGGGATAGCTCTTGTCGCGGTAGAGCCTTTCGATGGCTTCTTTGGCCAGGGAGAGGCGAAAGGCGTCGAGGCCTTCGCCGGGCTTGAGGAAGACGGCGTCCTGGAGGGTCTTGGTGTCGATTTCCTCGTTGCCACGGAAGCGGATTTCCTTGATGGTGTTCTGCTCGGCGACTTCGAAGACGACTTTGACGCCTGTGGCGGTGGGTTCGACGCGGGCCTCGACGTTGGAGAACTTTTTGAGGCCATAGATGTGCTGGTAGTCTTCCTGGACGGTTGCGGGGTCGAACTTATCGCCTTCCTTGGTGCGGATGCGATGGGTGATTTCGCTTTGGATGGCGGAGGTGAGGCCGTGGGGTTTGCCGATGAGTTCGACCTCATCGACAGTGCGTCCAGCGAGTTCCGGAGGAACGGCGCTGGAGGGGAGGGTTGCGGGGCGCGTTGTTGGGCGCGGCGCAACCGCGGCGGTCAGGGGTGTGGCGGAAACGGCCACCGACAGCACACACGCGAGGATCGTTTTTCCCGTCTTGAGTCGCAGTTTTGCCGGTGTCACGCAAAGGTCCGTGTAAAAGAGGAACAGGTCTTCCTTCCCTGGCGCCCACCCCTTGCCGCCACATGAGTTCGCGGGGGTAGTGTAGCGGGATTCGGTTCGGGGGCAAGGGCGGGTGGGCGGCGGTTTTTTTGAAGAGGGATCCCTGGCAGCGCCGTGGGCCTTACCTTGTATGTCAGGGGGGGAGACTTTGCAGGCGGTGCGGTTCAGGATAGGCTCGCCAGAGGGCATGTTTTTGGGAGGTGCGGCGATGGAAACGACAGCGCGGCGGGTTTTGGCGGGCGTTGGGTGCATGGCAATAGTGCTGGGGTGGGTTTGCTGGACGAGGGGGGCGGAGGGGGTGGTGAAGCCATTGGTGGGAC
This sequence comes from Planctomycetota bacterium, assembly GCA_026693085.1. Classification (GTDB taxonomy): domain Bacteria; phylum Planctomycetota; class Phycisphaerae; order Tepidisphaerales; family Tepidisphaeraceae; genus JAPLNB01. Next base: position 7,709 of record JAPLNB010000120.1, read on the forward strand.
ATCCGGGGAATATCTTCTTGGCAGGGGAGAAGGTGGTCGTGGAGGTGGCGGGGCAGCAAGGGGCATTCTCACTGACGGATTATGAGGGGAAGGCGGTGAAACAGGGGCAGGTTGGGGATGGCAAGGTGGATCTGGGCGAATTGGGGGTGGGGTATTATGAGTTGAAGGTGGGGGAGGGGAAGCGAGTCAGCGTGGGGGTGATTCGGCCATTGGTGGCGAAGACGCCGGGGACGTCGCCGATCGGGATCGATGTGGCGATGGCGTGGTTTTATGACCAGAAACAGATGCCGGCGGTGGCGAATCTGTGTGCGTTGGCGGGGATGAATTGGGTGAGGGATCGGCTGAGCTGGCCAGAGTTGGAGCGGGCGAAGGGGAAGTTCGCGGGGGAGAATCGGTATGACACGAGCGCGAAGGTGCAGTCGGCGGCGGGGCTGAGGGTGTTGCAGGTGGCGCATATTTCGCCGGGGTGGACGAAGGCGGAGCCGAAACGGTTTCCGCCGGACCTGCGGGATGCGTACGCATTCTGGAAGGAGATGGCGAAGCGCTGGAAGGGGCAGGTGGCGGCGTTTGAGCCTTGGAACGAGGCGGACATCGACGTTTTCGGGGGGCATACCGGGGCGGAGATGGCGGCGATGCAGAAGGCGTCGTATCTGGGGCTGAAGGCGGGGAATCCGGAGGTGATCGGGTCGCTGAACGTGTTTGCGATCAACCGGAAGGCGACGCTGGATGATTTGGATGCCAACGAGGCGTGGGCCTATTTCGACACGTGCGATCTGCATCATTACATCCCGTTGGATCAGTATCCGGCGTGGTATGGGGCGTTTCGGGGGATCTGTGCGGGGAGGCCGATGTGGGTGACGGAATTCAGCATGCCGATGCAGTGGGCGGGGGATGAGAAATTGCAGGAGCCGACGGAGGAGAACCTGCGCGTGCAGGCCGAGCGGGTGCCGATGGTGTACGCGGCGGCGTTGAGCGAGGGGGTTGAGGCGGCCTTCTATTTCATGTTTCCGCATTACGTGGAGGGCAAGACGCAGTTCGGGATTGTGAGGCGGGATTTGACGCCGAGGCCGGCGTATCTGGCGGCGGCGGCGGCGGGGCGGTTGCTGGCGGATGCGAAGCCGATCGGGAGGAAGGTGGATGGGGATCTGTCTGCGTATGGGTTTCGCGCGAAGCCCGATGGGCGGGAGCGAGACGTAGTGGTGATGTGGAGCAAGAAGGAAGAGAGGGTGGGGGTGGCGGATGCGGAGGTGTACGATCATTTGGGACGGGCGGTGGCGGTGGTGGATGGGATCTTGAAATTGACGAAGCCGGTGTATGTGGTGCAGCCGGCGGGGGAGATAGCGAAGACGAAGTTCGGCCCGGTGCCGGCGATGCCGGAGAGGAAGGAGGGGAAGGCGTCGGCGATTGTGCTACAGGCGCTGTTGCCGGAGGCAAGGACGGAACTGGCGAGGTCGGCGTATCGGATTTCGTCGGCGAAGACGGAGACGATTCCGGTGTTTGTGTACAACTTTGGCCAGAAGGTTGCGAAAGGGAAGTTGACGGTGACGGGGCCGGCGGGGTGGAGGGTGGGGATTGCGGAGGACGTGGAGATTTCGCCTGGGGACAGGAAGGAATTGGCGCTGACCATTGACTGTAACAAGGGGGCGAGGAAGTTGGTGGAGACGATTCGTGTGGAGGGGGATTGTGGCCAGATGGGGCCGGCGGTGTTGTCGGTGCGGGTGCAGGCGGAGCCGTTGAGTGCAGCAGTGTCGGACTTGAGCGCGATCGGCGGGGCGGATGATGTGGCGAGGTGGCAGAAGGAGGGGAGCGGGGGATCGAAACTGGAACTGGCGGCGGGGAAAGAGAGTGGGGTGAGGGTGGAAGCGAGCCTGGGGGCGGGGGATCGGTGGGTGTATCCGCGGCTGGACTTGTTGCAGCACGAGCGGGCGGGGAAGGATGTGCGGGAGGTTCGGTTCAAGGTGACGGTGCATGAGGGGAAGGGGCGATTCAGGGTGATTCTCGTGGAGGAGAACGGGGCGAGCTATGTGGGCGAGCCGACGCGGCAGCCGGAGGTGGGGAAGACGGCGGAGGTGACGGTGATGCTGGAGGAGGCGGTGATTGGCAACGGGTGGTCGCCGGCGGATCCGAATGGTCGTCTTGATCCGGAGCAGATCAAGGCGATCAAGATCGGGTGGAATGCGACGTCGGAGAAGGTTGGCTATACGGTGAGCGAGGTGAAGTGGGTGCGGGCGGCGAAGTGAAGGAGTTGATGATGCGGCGATACTCGCGGTGGATGGTGTGGAGCTTGGTGTTGGGGATGTCGGTGCCGGTGTGGGGACAGGCAAGAAAGGGGTTGGTCGTTGTGGCGCCGGATGCGCTTCGGGATGCGGTGGCGGAGTTTGTGAAATTCAAGAGCGAGCAGTTGCCGACGGAGTTGGTTTCGTTGCAGGAGGTTTTGAAGAGCAGCGGGGGGGTGGATGATCCGGAGCGGCTGAAGCGGTTTCTGTTTTCGCGATGGAAGGAGAAGCAGATTGGCTATGTGCTGCTGGTGGGCGATGCGGATGTGATGCCGGTGCGGTACATGGTATTGGATCGGGTGACGAAGGAGGCGTTTGATTATTCGTTTTATGCGTCGGATCTGTATTACGCGGATCTGGCAAAGGCGGACGGGAGTTTTGAGGACTGGAATGCGCAGAAGGAGGGGTTTCATGCGCGGTACTTCGGGGAAGTGAGGGGCGAGAAGAACAAGAAGGACCCGATTAACTATGACCAGGTGCATTATGTGCCGGAGGTAGCGGTGGGGCGGTGGCCGGTGAGCACGGCGGCGCAGGCGAAGCTGGTGGCGGAGAAGTCGATGCGATACGAGCGGGGAGTGTTGTCGGGCGAGAAGACGGGGATGAGTAAGGCGGCGCTGATTGCGACTGGGGGTTGGGTGGACGCCCGCGGCGCGATGGATCAAATGGCGGGGATGCTCAGCGGGAAGTGGGAGGTGAGCAAGTGGTACTATGCTGACCCGCGGCGGAACGATCACACGGAGGTGCCGAACGAGAAGGCGGTGGTGGGGATCCTGAACAGCGGGGCGGGGCTGGTGATGCACACGGGGCATGGCACGGGAAACGAATGGGAGCAGTGTTTTTCGATCAAGAGCTTGAAGGCGGTGAAGAATGAGGATCGGCTGCCGGTGATGATATCGGCGGGGTGTTCGACGGCGGTGCTGGCCAATGAGCCGCCTTATACGCCGTACCTGGATGAGATGGGCAAGGAGCATGAGGGGACGCGGAAGAAGGAGGTATTCGATTCTCCGCCGCCGGCGCCAGCGGCCTATCAGACGGGGCGGTTCAATGAGACGGGGCTGGGCGAGGCGTTGGTGCGGGGCGGGCCGAACGGAGCGGTGGCGTATATTGGATGCAACACGGGGAGTCAGCCGTGCGGGTTGACGCTGCTGATGGGATTTGCGGCGACGCTGCAGAAGGAAAAGGAGCCGAGGCTGGGCGACTGCTGGTCGGGGGCGGTGACGTATTACTTCGAGCATGAACGGTTGGCGAAGCTGGTGCCGAACAGTGATTGGTATCCGCCGAGCATATTTTTCCAGGCGATGAAGTTTGTGGTGTTTGGCGACCCGTCGATGCGGTTGCCGGGGGAGGGGGGGGGGAAATGAGGGCGGGGAATGCTAGAGGTGCGTCTCCGAAAGGCCGGCCGTCTTAAGGAGATGGTGCAGCAGGCCGGTTTTCAGGGGCTTGTTGCCGTGGACAGGGATCGAGACCCGGACGATGCTGCCTGTCTTACCGTAGATGTGATGGCTGCCATGCACGCGAAGCAGAACCCAACCGTGTTGCTCAACGAGCCGAGCGAGTTCCTTCCCCGAGATCGATTTCATATCGCGATTTCCAGGATGCGGTCTGTGGGAGATACTTGCGGATGTCCAACATCAACCGATAGGCATCCCTCGATGGCCTCATGGACATTCCTGATCAGTTCTTCCATCGTCTCGCCCTGAGTTGCGCAGCCGGGGATTGCGGGGACTTCGGCCCAGAAACCACCTTCTTCCGCTTCGTGAATAATGACCTTGAGCTTCATAACTGTATTATACCATGCGTTCCGTTGGGAAAGGACGCTCGCATGATTAAACCCGATCCGGATTTCGGCAGATTCCTCGATACGCTGCTTCTGCGGAAGGCGTATCGAAGGCCGCCGGTGTTTGATTTTCATGTGGCGAAGGAGCATAAGGCGAGGTGGTTGGGGCGCGAGGTGAAGACGCCCGCCGATGAGGTCGAGTTCTGGGTGAAGGCGGGGTATGACTACGTGCAATGCACGGTTTTTGTGCGGGCGGAGGAGTTGGCGGCGGCGATCGGGGCGAACCAGGGGGCGGCGGCGTCGCATGGGAGCGAATTGGGGGTGATTCGCGGTTTGCAGCACTTTCGGTCGCGAGATTGGAGTTGGCAGCCGGCGGCGAAGGGGGATTTGAGCGCGGTGAAGGATCGGCTGGAGTGGTTGACGGAGTTGGTCAAGGTGCTGCCGAGGTCGATGAAAATTGTTTTGCATACGGCGGACGTTTACACGCTGGCGTGGGAGATGATCGGGTTCAATGAGTTTTGTTTGCGGAGCATCGAGGAGCCGGAGTTGGTGCGGGAGGTGATGCAGTCGCTGGCGGATGCGCAGTTGAATGCGACGAAGGCGGCGGTGGAGGTGGCGGGGGATCGGGTGGGGGCGATCTTTTATAGCGATGACATTGCGTATACGGAGGGGTTGTTTTTGAGCCCGAAGTTCTTCCGCCAGATGCTGTTTCCGATGATGAGGCCGTTTGCGGAGGTGGGGGAGCGCCTTGGGGCGCCGATGATCTATCACAGCGATGGGCGGCTGTATGATGTGCTGGACGATCTGTACGGGGTTGGTGTGAGGGGATTGCAGCCGTTGGAGCCGAAGTCGATGGACCCGCTGCGGATCAAGCGCCAGTGGGCGGGGAAGTTCTGTTTAATGGGGAATGTGGATTTGGATTTGATGAGCCGGGGGACGGAGCAGCAGGTCGAGGAGCATGTGAGGGAGCGAATTGAGCGGTTGAACGTGGGTGGGGGGTATATGGTGGGGGTGTCGAACACGGTGCCACATTACGTGAAGTTTGAAAACTACAGGCGGATGATAGAAACTGTGCATGCGTACGAGTGAGAAGGATGCAGCGAAACGATTGGAGTGAACATGAGAGAAGCAATATGGTTGGCGGTGTTGGGTTTGTGGGTGGGGTCGGCTGCGATGGCGCAAGAGTGGCAGGTGGCGAAGGGGCCGCTGTTGACGCGGTGGGCGAAGGATGTGTCGCCGAAGAACGCCTGGCCGGAGTATCCGCGGCCACAGATGGTGCGGAAGGATTGGGCGAATCTAAACGGGCTGTGGGAGTATGCGATCGCGGGGAAGGACGAGGCCAAGCCGACTGCGTTTGCGGGGAAGATATTGGTGCCGTATCCGGTGGAGTCGGCGTTGTCGGGCGTGATGAAGCGGGTGAATCAAAATCAGCGTCTGTGGTATCGGCGGACGTTTACGGTGCCGCCGGGGTGGGACGGGAAGCGGGTGCTGCTGCATTTTGGCGCGGTGGATTGGGACGCGACGGTTCGGGTGAATGGGAAGGAATTGGGGAATCACAAGGGCGGGTATGACGGCTTTAGTTTTGATATTACGGATTCGCTGAAGGGCGGGGAGCAGGAGTTGGTGGTTGGAGTGCTCGATCCGACGAACTCGGGGAACCAGCCGCGGGGCAAACAGGTGCATAATCCCGGCGGGATCTTCTATACGCCGACGACGGGGATTTGGCAGACCGTGTGGATGGAGCCGGTGGCGGCGGGCGGGATTGAGAAGATCGTGATCACGCCGGACGTGGACAAAGGGGCGGTGTCGCTGGAATTCGTCGGCAAGGGGATCAGCGATGCGCATCAGGTCGAAGTGACCGTCTCCGGGGTCGGCCAGGCTACTCTTGATGCCAAGGTCAAGGGAAACAAGCGGGTGGCGGTGCCGTTGCCGAACGCGAAGTTGTGGACGCCGGAGGATCCCTTCCTGTACGACCTGAAAGTTTCCGTTCTGGATGCCCAAGGCAAAGTGGTTGACACGATTACCAGCTACTTCGGCATGAGGAAGAGTGGTCTGGCGAAGGATGACAAGGGCGTCCTGCGGATGATGCTGAATAATAAGTTTGTGTTCCAGGTTGGTTTCCTCGACCAGGGATTCTGGCCGGATGGGTTGTATACGCCAGCCACGGACGAGGCGATGCGGTATGACATCGAAATGACCAAGAAGCTGGGCATGAACATGGCGAGGAAGCATGTGAAGATCGAGTCGGACCGGTGGTATTACTGGTGCGACAAGCTGGGGCTGTTGGTGTGGCAGGACATGGCGGCGGGGGACAATAAGACGCCGGAATCGAAGCAGCAGTTTGAGCTGGAACTGGCGCGGCTGATCGACGGGCGATACAACCATCCGAGCATCATCATGTGGGTGGTTTTCAACGAAGGCTGGGGGCAGTATGACACCGAACGGCTGACGAATTGGGTGAAGCAGCGGGATCCGTCGCGGCTGGTGAATAACGCCAGCGGCTGGACGGATAAGAAGGTGGGGGATGTGATCGATATGCACAATTACCCCGGGCCGGGTTCGCCGAAGCCGGAGGAGAAACGGGCGGCGGTGTTGGGCGAGTTTGGCGGGCTGGGATTGGCGGTCGAAGGGCATACGTGGTCCAGCCAAAGCTGGGGCTACAAGGGGATGGGCAACAAGGAGAGGCTGACGAATGAGTATTCGAAGTTGCTGGTCAACGTATACAAACTGAAGGATGATCCGGGCCTTTGCGCGGTCGTCTATACGCAGACCAGCGACGTGGAGACGGAGTGCAATGGGTTGCTGACTTACGATCGGGAGACGGTGAAGGGCGATCTGGATCGGCTGACGGCGGCGAACCTGGGCAAGGGGACGTTTGAGCCTGAGCCCGAGCCGGTCTACGTCGTGCCGACATCGCAGAAGAAGGCGGTGACGTGGCGGTATACGACAGAGAAGCCGGTGGATGGGTGGTTCAAGCCGGAGTTTGATGCGGCGGGATGGAAGGAAGGCAAGGGCGGATTTGGGACCGATGGGACGCCCGGTGCGGTCGTGGGAACGCGATGGGACACCGACGACATCTGGCTGCGGCGGGAGTTTGTGATGCCAGCGGGGCAGTTCAAGAACCTGAGTCTCTTCGTGCATCATGACGAGGATGTGGAGATCTACATCAATGGCGTGCTGGCGGCGAGGAAGAGTGGTTTCACCAGCGACTACGAGACGCTGGAGATCCGGCCGGCGGGGAAGCAGGCGCTGAAGGAGGGAAAGAACACGATGGCGGTGCACTGCCGGCAGACGGGGGGTGGGCAGTTTGTAGATGTGGGGATTGTGGATGTGAAATAGTCCGATCGGCTTCGGCACAAGAGCCCATGGGTTTGACAGCCTGTGGGCTTTCTTCTTAAGATTGGACAAATCGGGCGAGCTAGCGCCTATAATTCGGCTACTCAAGTAAAGGAGACCAAGGCAATGCTCAAACCACAGGTTCTGGATGCGTTGAATAAGCAGATTCAGCACGAGTTCTCGAATTCGTACACGTACCTTGCGGCGGCGGCGTATTTCGAGGACCAGGTTTATCCCGGATTTGCCGCCTATTTCCGGAAGCAGGCTGGCGAGGAACACGAACATGGCATGAAGATCTACCAGCATGTTTTGGATCTGAACGCCAAGCCGACGCTGGGAGCGATCGAGGCGCCCAAGGCGGACTTCCCGACGCCGCTGGACGCGCTGAAGTTCGTTCATGCGTTGGAACGGAAGACGACCGCTATGATCCATGCGCTGTATGACCTGGCGACCCGGGAGAACGACCTGCCGACGCGCGGTATGCTCGAGTGGTTCGTCAAGGAGCAGGTGGAAGAGGAGAAGTGGACGGATGAGTTTGTGACGACCGGCGAGCGCGTCGGTTCGCACACCGGGGCGTGGTATATGTTCGACCATCACGTGAGCAAGAAGGCCAAGGGCGAGTAGCCCGCGTTCGGAGCCACTGTCATCTCGTAATTCTCTTGATTACAAGTGAGCGGTGCGTAGGCTAATGGCATGCGCACCGCTTTCTTTTTCATCGTGGGCTGGTTGGCGGGGTTGATGTGGGTTGGGGCGGCGTTTGCGGCGGAGGGGCCTAAGACGCTGGAGATCGGGGCGAGCGCGCCGGATTTCACGCTGCCGGGGATCGACGGGCGGGGGCATAGCCTGAAAGAATATGCGGATGCGAAGGTGCTGGTGATCGTGTTCACGTGCAATCATTGTCCGACGGCCCAGGCGTATGAGGAGCGGATCAAGAAGCTCTATGCGGACTATAAGGACAAGGGGGTCGCGCTGGTGGCGATTTCGCCGAACGATCCGTTGGCGGTGCGATTGGATGAGTTGGGGTATACGGATTTGGGGGATTCGTTTGAGGAGACGAAGCTCCGGGCGAAGGAGAACGGGTTTGCGTTTCCGTACTTGTATGACGGGGAAACGCAGGCGACGAGCCGGGCGTATGGGGTGGTGGCGACGCCGCATGTGTTTGTTCTCGATCAGGCGCGGAAGCTGCGGTATGTGGGGCGGATTGATGATTCGGAGGTGAAGACGGTTACGAGCCACGATACGCGGAATGCGATTGAGGCGTTGCTGGCGGGGAATGCGGTGGCGGTGGATAAGACGCGGGTGTTTGGGTGTTCGACGAAATGGGCGGAGAAGCGGGAGGATGCGAAGCGGGCGCTGGCGAGGTGGGATGCGGAGGCGGTGGAGTTGAAGGAGATCGACGCGGGCGGCGTGAAGGGGTTGGTGAAGAATGAGGGGAAGAAGTTGAGGTTGGTGAATGTGTGGGCGACATCGTGCGGGCCTTGCGTGATCGAGTTGCCGGAGTTGGTGACGATGAATCGGATGTATCGTGGGCGGGAATTTGAGATGGTGACGATCAGCATGGATGATTTGGGGAAGAAGGACAAGGCGGTGGAGATGCTGAAGAAGCTGAAGGTGTCCTCGACGAACTACATCTTCAATGGCGAGAACAAGGACAAGCTGGCGGAGGCGTTGGATGCCCAGTGGCAGGGGCCGGTGCCGCATACGATGCTGGTGGCGCCGGGGGGGAAGGTGATTTGGCGGAAGACCGGGCAGGTCGATCCGCTGGAGCTGAGGCGGGCGATTGTGGGGTATCTGGGGAGGACGTATTAGGAGGTAGGGTGTGCTTCAGCACACCGCGACCTGCCAACCGTGTGCTGAAGCACACCCTATGGGAGCGGGATGATTTGTGCGCGAGCCATTTTGCTGGTTGGGCCGACGGGGGCGGGGAAGACGCCGTTGGGGGAGTATTTGGAGGCGAACGGGCTGTGGGGGCGGCGGTGTGCGCATTTTGATTTTGGGGCGCAGTTGCGGGCCGTGGCCGCAGGAGGGATTGTCGTGCCGGAGTTGTCGGCGGAGGACTTGGGGGTGATTCGGCGGAGCTTGGCGACGGGGGCGGTGCTGGAGAACGAGCAGTTTCATATCGCGGAGAAGATACTGAGGGGGTTTGCGGGGCGGTGGAGATTGGGGGAGGGGGATTGCATTATCTTGAATGGGTTGCCGCGGCACGTGGGGCAGGCGAAGGATGTGGATGCGGTTTTGGCGGTGGAGGCGGTGATCAGCTTGGAGTGCACGGCGGAGGTGGTGTATGAACGGATTCGGCTGAACAGTGCGGGGGATCGGACGGGGCGGGTGGATGATGATGTGGCGGCGATCGCGAGGAAGCTCGAGATTTTCGCGCATCGTACCGTTCCGCTGGTCGAGCGATACCAATGGAGTGGGATTCCGGTGCATCGTATAACGATTGGGGTTCTCGACACGCCGACGAAGATCCATGAGTGGCTCTCGTCGCCTCGGGCGGGTCCGGCGGCGTAGATGGCGCGCTTCCAGGGGGATACCCAGGCCGGGTATAGTTTGTCGGTCGGCGATCACGTTCCACCATGGGAGTAGCATATGAAAAGTCTCGCACATACGAATACGAAGGTTTCTCGGCGGGCGGTGTTGGGTGGGGCGGCGGCTGGGGTGGGGATGATGATTGTGCCGCGGCGGGTGTTGGGCTTGGGCGAGGCGCCGCCGAGTGAGAAACTGAATATCGCCAGCGTCGGGGCGGGGGGCAGGGCGAGCGATGATCTGGATGGATTGAAAAGCCAGAACATCGTGGCGCTATGCGACGTGGATTGGCGGCAGGCGGGGGACAGTTTCAAGAAGTGGCCGAATGCGAAGAAGTACAAGGACTTCCGCAAGATGCTGGAAGAGATGAACAAGAGCATCGATGCGGTGCTGGTGGCGACGCCGGATCATATTCATGCGCCGGCGTCGATGATGGCGATCAGATATGGAAAGCACGTGTATTGTGAGAAACCGTTGACACGGACGGTGTTCGAGGCCAGGGCGATTGGGAAGGCGGCGCGGGAGGCGAAGGTGATGACGCAGATGGGGAACCAGGGGATGGCGTTCGAGGGCAATCGCCTGATCAACGAGTGGATAGCGGATGGGGCGATCGGAGCGGTTCGGGAGGTTCATGTGTGGTCGGATCGCCCGACGCACCTGGGGAAGAAGGAATTGTATTGGGCGCAGGGGATGGATCGGCCGAAGGACACGCCGGCGGTGCCGGATGAGATGGATTGGGACTTGTGGCTGGGGCCGGCGAAGTATCGGCCGTACCATCCGGCGTATGCGCCGTTTGTTTGGCGGGGATGGTGGGATTTTGGGTCGGGTGGGCTTGGGGATATGGGGATACATAATATCGCGCCGGCGTTTTCGGCGTTGAAGTTGGGGGCGCCGAGCAGTGTCTATGCGAGTTCGACGCCGGTGTATGAGGAGTCGTTGCCGTTGGCTTCGATTGTGCATTATGAATTTCCGGCCAGAGACGGGATGCCGGCGGTGACGCTGCACTGGTATGACGGGGGATTGTTGCCGGCTCGGCCGGAGGAGTTGGAGAACGGGCGGGAGTTGAATAGGGAGGATGGGCTATTGTTTGTGGGGGATAAGGGGAAGATGTTGGTGGAGGGGTGGGGGGGGCATTCGCCGAGGTTGATTCCGGAGAACCGGATGACCGAGTACAAGCGGCCGGCGAAGACGATGGCCAGGTCGATTGGGCATTACGAGGAGTGGATTGAGGCGTGCAAGGGTGGGAAAACGCGGCCGCGGTCGAATTTTGTGGATTTTGCGGGGCCATTGACGGAGGCGGTGCTGTTGGGGACCGTGAGTGTGAGGCTGGGAGGGGTGAAGTTGAATTGGGATAGTCAGAATCTGAAGGTGACGAATGTGGCGGAGGCAAATCGGTATTTGCATTATGAGTATCGGAAGGGGTGGGAGTTATGAGATTCTCGATTTTCGATTTTTGATTTTCGAATAGAAGAGGGGGAGCAGTGGTGCTCTTGGAGGGTTCTGAGCGGGTTTGGCACCACCGTTGCAATTCGGCAGTTCCGGGCTTCAGAACCGCGTTTTCGTGGTGGCCTGAGCCACACCATTTGCCCACTATGCACCGTGTCGGGTCAAGGCATACGCGTGGGGGCGTGACGAGCGGCAGCGGGGTGGGTAAGATCGGGGTGTTTGGAGTCAAGCGAGAGGGACATGTCTTTGAGAAGGAGTTGGATATGGATTGGCGAAAGAGCATGTTGGCGGCGGTGTGGGGTGGGATGCTGGCGGTGGGTGTCGGAGCTGCGTGGGCGGCGGAGGGGACGATAACCACGGCAGGGCTGATGAGCGATATGACCGACCTGTCGAAAATGGCGGAGTTTCCGTCGCCGGCGTATACGTGCAAGCAGTTTTCGTCGTATGACCGGGCGGCGAAGTCGCCGACCGAGAATTGGTTCGCCAATGGGGATTGCGGGCAGTATTTGAGGGTGGAAGACCGCAATGGATCGCGGGGGAGTATAGCAAGGGATGGAATTTGTATTTCCCGATTCCGTATGCCAAGAGCTGCAAGGTGACGAGCGACAAGGGGGATTTCTACTACCATGTGAACTATCGCACCTATGCGGAGGGGACGAAGGTCGAATCGTTTGAGGTGGGGCAGATCAAGGCACTGGCGGGGGAGATTGAGAAGCTGGCGAAGCGGCTGGGGTCGGCACGGGGTGATGAGGCGGCGATGGCCGGGCAGGCGCAGCCGTTTGAGTTGCAACTTGGGCCGGGCGAAGCAACCAGCACGCAGTTTGCGGGGTCGCAGGCGGTTGTGCGGTGCACGGTGATGGTGGATGCCAGTGATAAGGAAGCGGCGTTGCGCGGGGTGATTTTCAAGGCGACATTTGATGGGGAGCAGACGGTGGAAGTGCCGCTGGGGGACTTCTTCGGCAGTGCGCCGGGGATCAATGCGTATGAGTCGCTGCCGCTGGGGATGGCTAAAGATGGGAAGATGTATTGCCACTGGTTTATGCCGTTCAAGGAGTCGGCGGAGTTCAGGTTGGAGAACACGACGAAGATGCCGGTGACGATCAGCGGGGAGATTGCGTTTGCGGAGTATACGTGGACCGATGCGTCGATGCATTTCTGTGCGAAGTGGAGGACGCAGTTTGACGTGCCGACGCGGCCGATGCAGGATTGGAACTACATGACGGCGAAGGGGCAGGGCGTGTTTGCGGGCGTGGCGTTTGCGATTGACAACCCGGTGAAGGATTGGTGGGGCGAGGGCGATGAAAAGATTTACGTGGATGGGGAGAAGTTCCCGAGCCATTTTGGTACGGGGACAGAGGATTATTACGGGTATGCGTGGTGCTGGCCGGCGCCATTTGTGCATGCGTATCACAATCAGCCGCGCTGCGATGGGCCGGGGAATTATGGGCGGACGAGCGTGAACCGGTTCCATATCGTCGATCGAATTCCGTACACGAAGGATTTCAAGTTTGACATGGAGCTTTGGCACTGGAACGAGAAGTGCAAGGTGAACATGGCAGTGGTGAGCTATTGGTACGCCAGGCCGGGCGGGACAGACGGGTTCAAGCCGATCAAGGCGGAGGATGCGATTGTTCGGCCGATGGCGGAGTGGAAGGTGCCGAAGGTGGCTGGGGCGATTGAAGGGGAAGGGATGCGGATCATCAACAAGGTGGGGAATGTGGAGCCGCAGGATTGGGGCGATGAGAGTGGCGGGCGGCACCTTTGGTGGAACGAGGGGCATAAGCCGGGCGATGTGCTGGTGCTGGGGTTCGAGGCGCCCAAGGCGGGGCGGTACCGGGTGATGGGCAAGTTCTTGAAGGCGGCGGATTACGGAATTCATCAGTTGGCGGTGAATGGGAAGAAGGCGGGCGAGCCGATTGATTTTTACAACAATGGCGTGGCGCCGACCAAGGAGATTGATCTGGGCGTGTTTGATTTGAAGCCGGGTGAGAATGAGTTATCAGTTACGGTTGTTGGGGCGAATGCGAAGGCGGTGAAGATGTATATGTTTGGGCTGGACTATGTGCTGCTGAAGGCGGAGTAGTCTAAAGAGCCCAGACGATTTGGCGAAGAGGCAAGCCTGGGCGGAGATATGCCGCGAGGGTTTGCCTCTTCGCGGTTTTTCTGTGGATCAGTTGCTCGGCGGGATCCCGGCGGCGTCGAGCATTTCGGCGGCGAGTTCCATGGGCAGGCCGACAATGTTGGTGTGGCTGCCGGCGACGTTGACGACGAAGGGGTCGTGGTCCTGGATGCCGTAGCCGCCGGCTTTGCCCTCCCATTGGCGAGAGGCGACGTAGTCCTGGATTTCCTGGAGGGTGAGTTTGCGCATGCGTACGGCGGACATGGCGTGGCGAGTCTGCTGGAAGCCGGTGGCCGGACGGATGACGGTGACGCCGGTGATGACGACGTGGGTTGTTCCGGAGAGTAGGCTGAGCATGCGTCGGGCTTCGATGCTGTCGGCGGGTTTGCCGAGGGCGCGTTCGCCGAAGGCGACGACGGTATCGGCGGCGAGGACGATGTGGTCGGGGAATTGGGGGGAGATGGCAGCGGCCTTGAGCAGGGAGAGGTGCCTGGCGAGCTCCACCGGGCCGAGTGTTTCGGGGTATTCGGACTCATCGACATTGGGAGGCTGGACATCAAACAGGTAGCCGGCGTCGCGGAGCAACTCCTGCCGCCGAAGTGATTCGCTTGCCAGGATCAGATGCGGAACATCGTTACTCATGATCGACCAACATCCAAAACTTGCCGGACGCGATGTTTTTGAATCGACTAGCCGGCTCTCGTACGACTGAGAGACTCTGCACCCATGATATTATTCATCGATCGGCCGGGCTATCGCTTGAATCGCACGGCCAAGTCGCCGACGGCTGGCGGGCGGCCGCCGGGCTGGGGTTCTTCGTATCGGACATGAAGCGCGTCGGGGCCGATATGGACGACGACGCCGGTGCCGGTGTTGACGGCATCGCCGCCGACAAAGCAGAGGATCTGGCCGATCTTGAATTCCTGGACGGGCAGATCGGCGACGAGGGCCAGATGCTGGTCGGGCAGGACGGCGATAACCTGTCCGATGAGGGCGTCCGGAGCCAATCGGTGGATGCGATCTCGTGTTTCCGGCGTCGGTGCCACTGCGGGGGGATAAACCGGTCCCGCGGGTTGCGAGGCCTTCTTCTGGCACCCAACGACCAGCAATCCGACGAACAAGAGACCGGCCCATCGTGTCAATTGCATAGTTGGCTCCTCAATACACTCACGTACGGTTGAGGGGGATAGTTAACCACGTGACCTACCCCTTACGCAAGCCCGATCGGGGGAGTCACTTGACGGAGGTGGCGATCGGGCTGACGATGATGAAGGTGATCGCAGCAGTAATCCAGTTGAATTCGGCTTTGTGGGGCAATGCCCGCGCCCTTGCGTGGGGGTGTGTTCGCGGCGTGGTGGGGGTGCTGGTGAGCGTGGGGGCGATTTTGTTTGGCTCAAGTGCGGTGGCTGGACCGACGACGGCGGCGACGGAGGCGGGGTCGCACCTGACCGTTTACCTGGTGACGATGGGGCCTGGCGAAGCGATTTATGAGCGGTTCGGGCACAATGCCATCTGGATAGCGGACCGGCAGCGGGGCACGAACATCGCGTTCAACTACGGCATATTCGACATGGGGGAGTCGGGGTTCATTCTGCGGTTTCTCGAAGGGCGGATGTGGTATTGGGTGGAGCCGTCGGACCCATTGAAGATGCTCGAGGCGTACCAGGGCGAGAACCGCTCATTGTGGGTGCAGGAGCTGAACCTGACGCCGCGGCAACGGTTGGGGCTGTACCAGTTTCTGTCGTGGAAGGTGTTGCCGGAAAATCGGTTTTACCGGTACGACTATTACGCGGACAACTGCTCGACGCGGGTGCGGGATGCGCTGGATGATGCGGTGGGGAAGGAGATTTCGGGGCAGTTGAAAGCGGTGGGAACGGGGCGGACGTATCGATGGCATACGCGGCGGACCAGCGAGTACAACCCGCTGATGTACACGGCGCTCTATTTTGTGCTGGGGCCGGGCGTGGACCGGCCGATCTCGGCGTGGGAGGAGGGATTCCTGCCGATGGAATTGCAGCGGCACCTGCGGACGGTTACGGTGGTTAATGAGAAGGGGCAGCACGTGCCGCTGGTGGCGAAGGAGACGATGGTCTACCAGAGCACGCGTTTGCCGCTGCCGTCGGCGCCGCCGAGGTGGATGGGGTGGTATTGGGTGACGGGGATGCTGATTGGCGGGCTGTTGGCGGGGTTGGCGTATGGGGCGCCGGGTCGGTCGGCGGCGCGGTGGGCGTTTGCGGTGGGATCCGGGCTGTGGCTGTTTGTGGCTGGGTTTGCCGGGACCTTCTCGGCAGGGGTCTGGCTGCTGACGACGCATGTGGCGGCGTATCGGAACGAGAACATGCTGCAATTGAGCCCGGCGGCGTTGGTGCTGGCGGTGCTGGTGCCGGCGATGGCGTTTGGAAAGGCTTGGGCGAGCCGGTGGGGGGTGGCGTTGGCGAGGGTGGTGGCGGGGGGATCGGTGCTGGGTTTGTTTTTGAAAGTCCTGCCGTGGTTTGGGCAGGTGAATGGTGAGATGATTGCGCTGGCGCTGCCGGTGAATGTGGCGATGGCGTGGGCGGTTCATTACCTGGCGGGAACGAAGATGGCGATCCAGAGGGAACCGGCGGAGCCGGCGAAGAAAAAACGGAAGACCTGAATAGGACAATTTGCCGATCATTGGACAAGGTTTGGAATAGAAAGGCGGCCAATGGGCATGAACAACAAGGCGGTTGTGGTGCTGGCGATGCTGTGGGTGGGTGTTGGATGTGCGGAGACGCAGCAGCCGGCGGGACGCGCGAGGGATACCAGGAGGATTGAGCCTGCGCCGCCGCCGGCGGCGGTGGAAGTGAAGGACTCGCTGAAGACCGCGGCGCGGGAGCAGTTGACGGCAGCGCTGGTGGATCGCGATGCGTTGATACGCATGCACGCTGTGGAGGCGGTGAAGGAAGCGATGGGGTCGGGTGGGCGGGACCAGATACTGGCGGCGTTCCTGGATTCGCAGGCGCCGGTGCGTTTTGTGGCGGCGATGGCGGCGGGGGACCTGCGCCTGGAGCCGGCGCTGCCGCTGTTGCGCCGGGCGATGAACAGCGACAAGGACTCGCACGTTCAGATTGCGGCCATTTTTGCTTTGCACCGGATGGGCGATACGCGGTACAGCAGCGGGTTGGAGGAGGCGCTGAAAAGCCCTGATCCGGAGGTGCGATCGAATAGTGCTGTTGCGCTGGGCCGGCTGGGTGAGAAGAGCGCGATCAAGATCCTGCGCCCGGTGCTCAGGGACCCGAACGCAGAGACTCGCTTGCAGGCCGCCGAGGCGATCTGGCGTCTGGGGGACGAAGAGGGGCTGAAGTACCTGGTGGCAGCGTCACTGAGCGGCCATCCGGCGCACAAGATCGTCGCGATCATGGGGCTGGCTGGGCCGCGGGACCGGCGGGTGATCGAGCACGTGCGAGCGGGTTTGGATTCGGAGTATATCGAGGTTGCGTTGGTGGCGTGCAGGGCGTTGGGGATGCTCGGGTCGGATGAGGCGTACATGCTGGCGGCGAATGCGACCCGCAGCAGCGAGTGGCAGCAGCGGCATCTGGCGGCACTGGCGTTGGGGGCGATCGGTCGGGCTGATTCACAGGATCGGCTTGAGCCGTTGCTCAGGGACCCGGAGTTGGATGTGCGTGTGGCGGCGGCGACCGCGATTCTGCTGTTGCGGTGAGATGAGGAGGTTCGAAGAACGGTTGGCAGTGGTGAAGCTCTGACGAATAACCGTATGCCCAGCGGCGTATGGATTGGGCAACGCGAGTGCTGGCAGGCTGGAGGCGTAGTCTGAGCCGAGGCGGCGGCCTGGCCAGCCTGGCGGTTTTGAACGGTGCGGGTTCGGATGCGGACACACCTGCAGCGCCGCGGTCAGGATGAGTTGAGTCGGATTTGTGTTTTCGCGGCCAGTGCGAGGTCGATGGCGTC
>JAPLNB010000121.1 GCA_026693085.1 Planctomycetota bacterium
GCTCAACAGCGTCCCCCCAATCACCACCGACGCAATCGCATCCAATTCAAACCCCACGCACGACGCCGGGTCCCCCGACTGCGTATACATCGTGTACGCCACCCCCGCCAGCGCCGACACAAAACCCGCCAGCGTATACACCATGATCTTCGTCCACCCCACGCTCAGCCCCATCAGCCTCGCCGACTGCTCGTCATCCCCGATCGCATAGACCGCCCGCCCGAACTTCGTGTAATGCGCAATGAACAACGCCGCCACAAACACCACCACACAACAAATCACCGTAACCGGGATGCTCACCCTCGCCGTCAACGGAATCGCCAACTGCTCCACAATCGTCTTCAGGTAAAACGAATGTTTGATCCCCATCGCCTGCGGATGGATCACAAAACCCATCCCCCGAGCAAAAAACATCCCCGCCAACGTCACCAAGAACGCCGGCTGCTTATAAAAATGGATGATGCACCCCTGCACCGACCCAAACAACGCCCCCAACACCAGCGCCATCCCAATCGCCACCAGCGGATGCATCCCACTCTTCCCCACACAATCCGCAATAAAAATGCTCGTAAACGCCACCACCGCCCCAACAGACAGATCAATCCCACCGGACAAGATCACAAACGTCGCCCCCACCGCCGCCACTCCCAGAAATGCATTGTCCTTGAACAAATCCACCAACACCCGTAGCGACGAAAAGTTCCGATACGACACGCACCCCGACACATACAGCGTCACCACCACCGACGCCGTCGCCAGCAGCGGAATGTACTTGCTCGCCAGTCGCCACCTCGACCGCTCACCACCCGCCACCCCGTCATTCATCACCGGTTTGCGTTCCGTTCCCAGAGTCATGCCGGCCTCCACTTCGCAATCCGCCTCATCTGGTTCCGAAACACCGGCGACTGCAACAAACACACCGCCACGATCACAATCGCCTTCGGCACCGGCGCGATCTCCGGGCTCACATTCCGCATATACATCGTCGTCGTCAATGTCTGTATCAACAACGCACCCACAATCGACCCCAACAGGTAGAACCGCCCCCCCGTCAGCGCCGTACCCCCCACCACCACCGCCAATATCGCATCCAACTCCAAAAACAACCCCGCGTGGTTCGAATCCGCGCACTTGATGTTCGACACCGCCACCAGCCCCGCCAATCCCGCGCACAACCCCGCGAAAACGTACGCCATGAACTTCACCGCTCGCGAGCTGATCCCCGCGTAGTGCGTCGCCTTCTCATTGTCGCCCACCGACTCGACGAACAGTCCCAACGCCGTCTTGCGCGTCAACAATCCCGTCACCACGAGCATCACAAACACGATCGTCACCGGAAACGGCAGCCCAAACAGATGCCCGTTCCCCACATACACCAGCTTCGCATCCGTAAACGTCGTGTACTGCCCACCCGTGATCAACTGCGCAACACCCCGACCAGCCACCATCAATATCAGCGTCGCCACAATCGGCTGTATCTTGAATATCCCCACCAAAAGCCCATTCCACACCCCCGCCAACACCGACACCGCAAGCGCCCCCGCAATCACCAGCCCAAACGGCATCCCCGGTACATTGATCATCTGCGCCGCCACCGCCCCCGAGATCGCCATCACCGCCCCAACCGACAAATCCACTCCCCCCGTCGCGATCACCAGCGTCATCCCCAACGCCAGCAACATCACCGGCGAACCCCGGTTCAATACGTCAATCAACGACCCATACAGATGCCCGTCCCGCCACTCCAACCGGAAAAACAGGCTCGTGAACGCCAGGTTGAACGCCAACAACAACCCCAACGCCGCCACCGGCCAAATCAGCTTCACCAGCCAATCCGGCATCGGCCGCCCTACACTGCCAGCTTCGGCATAATCAAGCTTCATCCGCATGCCTCGCTATCGTCTGCATCACCGCCTCCTCGCTCACCTGCTCCCCCTCCAATTCCCCAACCTTCGCCCCATCCCGCAGCACCACCACCTTCTGACACGTCCTCACCACCTCTTCCAATTCCGAGCTGATGAACACGATCGACATCCCCGCTTCGCACAACTGCCCAATCAACTTCTCAATCTCCGCCTTCGCCCCAACGTCGATCCCCCGCGTCGGCTCATCCAATATCAGCAGCCTCGGCTCATTCGCCAACCACCTCGCCAGCAAAACCTTCTGCTGATTCCCCCCGCTCAAATTGCACACCGCCTGCTCCGGCGACGGCGTCTTAATCCCCAGCGCCTCTATGAACCGCCCCGCAATCTCCATCTGCTCGCGGCTCGACAACGCCCGCCACATCCCCCGCCTCCCCTGCATCGCCAAAATAATGTTCTCCCTCACCGATAGATGCGGAACAATCCCCTCCGTCTTCCGATTCTCCGGCGTAAACCCAAACCCCAGCCGAATCGCCTGCTTCGGCGAACCCAGTGTCACCATCCGCCCATCCACCTCGACATACCCCTCATCCGCCTTATCCACCCCAAACAAAAGCCTCGCCATCTCCGTCCGCCCCGACCCAAGCAAACCCGCCAACCCCACCACCTCTCCTTTGCCGATCCTGATATCCATCGGCGACACCGAACCCCGCCGCCCAAGCTGCTTCGCCTCCACAAACACCCCACCCGCCGCCTTCCCACCCGCCGCCCGCTTCTCACCCCGCTCCAGCTTCGACGCATCCTTCCCGATCATCCGGCTGACCAATTCCATCCGCCCCAGCTTGCTCGTCTCATACTCCCCCACCAGCCGACCATCCCGCAACACCGTAATCCGATCCGACACCCCATACACCTGGTCTAAAAAATGCGTAATGAACACAATCCCCAACCCCTGATCCCGCAGCTTCCGCATCACCACAAACAGCTCCGCAACCTCATTCGCATCCAAACTCGACGTCGGCTCATCCAGAAGCAGCAGCTTCGCCCGAATATCCAACGCCCTGGCGATCGCCACCATCTGCTGAAGCGCGATCGAACATTGCGACAGCTCCTGCGACACATCTACCCGCAGATCCAGCCGCGCCATCGCCTCTTCCGCACGTCTCTTCACCGCACCCCACCGGATCTTCCCAAAAACCGTCGGCTCCCGACCCAGACAGATATTCTCCGCCACCGACAAATGCGCAATCAGATTCACCTCCTGATACACCGTGCTGATCCCCAATTCCTCCGCCTGTCTCGGCGACCGCGGATCAATCTCCACCCCATCCAGCACCACCTTCCCCTCATCCCTCATATGCACCCCCGTCAGCGCCTTGATCAGCGTCGATTTCCCCGCCCCATTCTCCCCCATCAACGCATGAACCTCCCCACGACGCAACCTGAAATCCACCCCGTCCAACGCCAATACGCCCGGAAAACGCTTCGAGATCCCCCTCATCTCCAATAGCACATCCGCCATCACAACTCCGGAACATGATGCATGATCGCCGTCGCTCAGCAGCCCCAACGGGGCGCCACCAATAGCCAGGGGCGCCAGCCCCTGGAGACCGATCGTCAAGAGCCCAAAGCCCCAACGGGGCGACAGAACCGCCCAATCGGGAACCGCTATAACTCTAATACGCCCGCGTCTTGATCGCCTCCGCCGCCTGCGACTGCTCGTACACGCTCTCCTCGATCACCGTCCGCTTCGGCAGCGTCTCACCCTTCATCAGCTTCTCCACCGCATCAAACAACGCCGGCCCGATCAGCGGGTTGCACTCCACCGTGCAGTTCAGCTTCCCCGCCACCATCGCCTCAAACGCGCCCTTCACCCCGTCGATCGACACAATCTTGATATCCACCCCCGGCTTCACGCCCGCCGCCTCCATCGCCTGAATCGCCCCAATCGCCATGTCATCGTTATGCGCGTACAGCAAATTGATCTGCTTGCCTTCCGGACTCTTCAAAAACGCCTCCATCACTTCCTTCCCCTTCGTCCGCGTGAAATCCCCGCTCTGCGTCTTGATGATCTTCATCTCCGGATACTTTGCCATCACCTCCCGGAATCCCGTCGCACGGTCGTTCGCCGGCGCAGACCCCGGCGTCCCAACCAGCTCCGCAATATTCGCCTTCCCACCCGTCGCCTTAACCACCCAGTTCGCCGCCAGACGCCCCTCTTCAATAAAGTCCGACCCGATGAACGTCACATACAAACTATCATCCGTCACATCCACCGCCCTATCCGACAAAATCACCGGAATCCCCGCCTGCTTCGCCTCCTGCAACACTTCCTGCCAACCCGTCGTCACCACCGGCGAAAACGCAATCACGTCCACGTCCTGAGCAATGAACGACCGGATCGCCTTGATCTGGTTCTCCTGCTTCGACTGCGCATCCGAAAACTGCAAATCAATCCCACGCTTCGCCGCCTCACCCTTGATCGATTCCGTATTCGCCGTCCGCCACCCGCTCTCCGCCCCGATCTGCGAAAACCCCACCACAATCTTCTGCGCCTGCCTCGGCGGCGGCGCCCCACCACCCGACTTCGTCTCCTTCTTACACGACCCCATCATCCCACAGCAAACCGCCACCAAACCCACCATCACCCAACCACCAATATTCCGCTTCATATCAGCTCCTTATTCTCTGGCAACCAACCACTGACAACTATTTGGCATTCAACGCAAACACCGTCACGCTGCAAGGCGACACCACCAGTTTATCCGAAACCCCGCTCACCGTCCCCTCCTCGATCACCACCTTCATCGCCTTCCCAGGATCGTTATACGCCATCGGATCGCTTCCCGCGATCTGCCACTTCTGACCCTCCCCACTCAGCTTCGCTCCCGCCACCCTCAGCGCTATCGCCTGCTCCCGCATCGTCGCATTCACCACCGCCACCGTCAGCGTCTTCCGATCCGCGCTCCACGCCGCCTGCGCATCCAGCGTTCCGGCGCTCACCGCCTCCGTCGCCACCGGCACCGTCCCAAACCGCTCACGGTACAGCTTCAACACCAGCCCCGTCGTCTCAAATACCGCCGCCGTCTTGCTCGTCTTGATGCACCCAATCACATTCACCGTCTGCGCATAATTCGCCATGTAATAAAGGTCGCTATTCCGGTAATACTCATGCAGCCCCGCCGCGATCCCCAGCCCGTCCTTCAGAAAATACCGCGTCCCAATTTCACCAAACACGTGAGGCCCATACCAGTAGTTCCACTCGTCCA
>JAPLNB010000122.1 GCA_026693085.1 Planctomycetota bacterium
TGCCCCAGCGTGTCGCGCCAAAACTCTTCTCTGGAACCATGACGTTGCGGACCCTGGCCGGCCCGAGATGTGTTGTGCTTCATCCCGAGATCTTCGCGATTCCGCCGGCGGGATTGAAGATGGGGTTCACCGGACGGTTACGAACTGTTGGGGTGAACGTTGGGGGGGAGCAATGCGCGGGGGAGGGCGGCTGGCAGGTCTGGAGGATTTCGCCGGTCGTTGGGTCAAGGTGCTGAATCTCGTTGTGGATGGCCAGGGAGGCGGCCCAACTCGACACCCACGACGAAGAAGGTGTTATCGTCAGCGGCCGCCCCGATGGCCCTGGCCTTCTCGGCGGAGGGCACATACTCCGCAGCATATCGCATTTCGCACAGCAGCCATGCGAGGGTGAAGGCGTACCGGGGTTCGCTTCTGCCAGTTCTCTGGCCTCCGCGCCGGAGGCGGCGTTGGTCGTGATCCGTTAGAATCCGGCCATGATCTCGCGCGATGAAATCATTCTGGAGTACCTTGAACGTTTGCCCGACCCCCCCTACCCGGTGCAGGAAGAGGCGATGTACGCGTGGGCGGCGTGCGAGCATGGACTGCTGCTGTCGGCTCCGACCGGAACGGGCAAGACCCTGGTCGCGGAGGCCGCGGTGTACGAGGGCCTGCGTACCGGCAAGGGCGTGTACTACAGGTGGTCGTTGCCGAGGTGTTGGTCAACCGCCTGCTGCATCAGGAGGTCTTCGACTTCGCCGACGTGGGCGCGGTGGTGATAGACGAGTTTCACAATTTCAATGAGCCGCAGCGCGGCATCGTTTGGGAACTGACGCTGTCGTTGCTTCCCAAGCATATCCGCGTGATGCTGCTCTCGGCGACCGTGGGAGCCGCCCCGGAGTTTGTCAACTGGATGGCCCGCAGTTTGGACCGCCGGGTGACTCTGGTCGAGGGCAAGGAACGCAAAGTGCCGCTGTATTTTCATTGGGTGGGCGATGAACTGTTGCCCGACTATCTCGAGCAGATGGCCCGCGGCGATGAGGTTGCGCGTAAGACGCCGGTCCTGGTATTCTGCTTCGACCGCGAAATCTGCTGGAGCACCGCGGAGGTGCTGAAGGGAAAGGATGTGTTCGCCGAAGGACAGCGCCAGGCGCTGCTGGACCGCCTGGAAGCGTTCGATTTCTCCGTCGGGTCGGGCAACAAGTTGCGCACGTTTCTGGCGCGGGGCATCGGTATTCACCACGCGGGCCTGCTCCCCCGCTACCGCAGGGTGGTCGAAACACTGTTCCAGGAGAAACTGCTGCCGGTGTGCGTCTGCACGGAGACCCTGGCCGCGGGTTTGAACCTTCCGGCGCGATCGGTGTTGCTGACAACGCTGGTCAAGGGCCCGCGCGATCGGAAGAAACTGATCGACGCCAGCGCCGCACAGCAGATGTTTGGCCGGGCGGGCCGGCCGCAGTTCGATACTGAAGGCCACGTCTTCGCCCTGGCGCACGAGGATGACGTCAAGCTCGCCCGTTGGCGGGAGAAGTATGATTCGATTCCGGATGACGCCAAGGATCCGAAACTGATGGCGGCCAAGAAAGCCCTGGCCAAGAAGAAGCCGACCCGCCGGTCCGGCTTCACCTATTGGAATGCCGAGCAGTTCGCGAAGTTGCAGACTATCGCGCCCGCCAGGCTTGCGAGCAAGGGCAGCCTGACTTGGCGGTGGCTGGCGTATCTGCTCGATGCGAACCCCGCGGTGGAGCCGATCCGCCAGGTCGTCCGTCGCCGCCTGATGGACGAGCCGATGATTCAAGGCGAGCTCAAACGGCTCAACAGAATGCTGGTGACGCTTCACCAGATGGGAATCGTGGTCCTTGATCCTGAGCCGCCAGAAGCGTGGCGGCAGGCCGTCAAGCCTGCGGGAGCAAGTCTGCCCAATGTGCCTGAATCGGATGACGCCGACGATTCTGAGGAGACCAGCACGAAGCCGCAAAAGGTGAGCGAGTTGATGCGTTGGCTCACACTTGGCAACGGCGCCGGGTCAACCGCGGCCGGCGCGCAGTTTGTCGCTGTCAACAAAGCCATGCCGGAGCAGCCCAAGCCGTACGAGCCGGTCACGGCGACACCGACGGCCAAGCTCAGGCAACTGATGATTTTCCGGGCGGTGCACCCGTTGTATGGCGTGTTCCTCATGGACTATCTGGGCCTGGCCGATCACCAGGAGTTGATCCAGATCCTGGAAAGCCTGCTGGAGATGCCGGGCTCGGTGGCCAAGTGCGTCCGCGTACCGTGGCCCGACGAGCTGCCCCCGGGCCGGCTCAGTGTCGAAGTGGTGGATCCGGCCATCCTGACTGGCGGGCTGGCGACGCAGGAAGAGCTGTACCCCCAGGCCGACCAGAGCGACGTGCCCCCCGAGCTTCGCAAGTACCCGGTTCCGCTGGCGCAGAAGATGCGGATGCTCTTCGAGAACACCGTCGACCATGCCGGCGGCTTGTTCATCACCCCTGTCTGGGCCGTCGGCGACCTGGTCTTGCACGGCGGAGACTTCGACAAATACGTCCGCACACGCGACCTGGTCAAGCAGGAAGGCATTCTATTCAAACACCTGCTGCGTATGGTTCTGCTGTGCGGCGAGTTCGCCCAACTGACCCCGCGAGGAATCAGCCCCCAGGCCTGGCAAGTCGGCCTGACGAGCCTGTCGGAAGCGCTGACGACTGCATGCCGAATCGTCGACCCACAATGCACCGACGAGATGCTGGAGAAACTGGCCGATGATGCATAGGGCGTTTTGCGGTCAAGGCAGTGGATATGGTTTGCCGATCCGTCGGCCGACGGACGCCGAAGCCCCCGACCCCGCATCCCCGACCAAGGACCAAGGCGTCTTGGCTACGCCGCACGGCGGAAGTGCTGCCAAAACGCCAGCCGGAGAAGGCGACGGGTTACACAACGAGCCCCAACTGCTGCCCGGCCTGCCCGCAGGTGTAGCCCTGCTGCAGCGGCAGTTTGACGGCCTGGGTCTTGAACTCTGGCGGGTACTGCTTCCGGATCACCCTGCGGGTGAATTCAGACATCATGAACTCCTTCGCGCGTCTGGTCAAAATACTCAGCCGAAGCGTAAGTCCTGGTGCCCGCTGCGGTCAGGAACAGCGAACGAATGGCTTCTATGCCGGTCCTGGCATAGCAGTTGAGTCCGAGTCCTTGCGTCTCTGCCTGTCCGGAGCTCTCGCCCAGCGCGCCTTGGCACGCAGGCGAGGCCGATGGACAGACTGGGAACAAAATGGGAACGACATTGCCCGTGCAAAGCCAATGTGCCTTCAACGCAACCCCAATGCGATAAACCGCCAAGTTCCTTCAAGAGGCGAGTTTGCATCGTAAGTCCAATGTAAACCAAATGTTACAGTGTTAGGTTCGAGTCCTGCAAGGTGCGTTTACCAAGTCCCTTATTTCTAAGAACTTGTGCGAGGCCTCTTTGAAGCCTCGGCCCTACGCTATGCCTAACAACAGCCCACTTGGTCATTTCTCGGTCAGTCGCACCGGCTGCCGCAACGGGACCCAACAACGAAGCCTGCACCGCCTGTGCTTTGGTCACGTCCTCGGCGCGGACGGACAAGCGATCTTGTTACCGGGGCCGATTCGCCCGTCACTGTTCCTGCCGTGTTGACGGTGTGTTGCCCATGGTGTTGCCTCGGCGTACGATCAAACATCGCTCCGATTCCGCGCCAGGTCATGGGGAGGCATTCACAGGAGGGTCTCCGCACTGCCCTCCGGAATTGCTCGTGGCCGAGGCCGCGCGTTGACACGTGACACAACAGCAGGGTAATCATCAGCCTGCAGTTCAGCTCAACTCGCGCCCCCGACGCGAAAACAGAAGAACTGCATGAAACAGCCAAGGGCACCTATGAACACCTTCGCCGAATCGATCCGTCGCCTGGCCTCCACCGTCGTCATCGTCGGGATGTTCTTTGCCGCGCGCAGCTTCGCGGCGGAAGCAGGCCAACTGGAGGCCAAGCCCGCCGACACGTTCTTTGAGAAGTTCGCGCCAAAGAAAGCTCCCGCGCCAGGTGGCCTGCTCCTGAAGACCGGCGACAGGCTGGCCATATGCGGCGATTCGATCACGGAACAGAAAATGTACTCTCGAATCATCGAGACGTACCTCACCGTGTGCACGCCGGAACTCAAAATCAGCACCCGGCAGTACGGCTGGAGCGTCCAGACAGCGGAAGGCTTCCTCGGGCGCATGGGAAACGATTGTCTGCGATTCAAGCCGACGGTGGCAACGACGTGTTATGGGATGAACGACTACAAGTACGGGCCGTATGACGAGGCCAACGCCCGCTGGTATCGCGAGAAATACACCGCGGTCGCGCGCAAATTCAAGGATGCGGGCGTGCGCGTGGTCGTCGGGTCGCCGGGATGCGTCGGCAAGGTGGCCAGTTGGGTCAAGACCGCCTCGGGCACGGTTGAGGACCACAATCTGCATCTGTGCGCGTTGCGCAATATCGGCATCGAAATCGCGGAGCGGGAAGAGGTGCGCTTTGCGGACGTGTTCTGGCCGATGTTCACCAGTGGCTTTGAATCGCGCCGAAAACTCGGCGCGGACTACGCCGTGGCCGGCAAAGACGGCGTTCACCCCGGCTGGGCCGGCCATGTCCTGATGGCTTACGTATACCTGCGATCGATGGGGCTGGACGGCGAGATCGGCACGCTCACCGTGGACATGAAGGCGAACCGCGCCGAAGCAACGGCCGGCCATACCGTACAGCGATTCGAGGGCGACGAACTGACGATCACGAGCCAACGCTATCCATTCTGCGCCGCCGGGAGGGAGGACAAGGACGATTCCCTCCGCTCCGGCATGGCCTTGCTGCCTTTTAACCAGCATCTGAACCGCCTGATCCTCATCGCGCGGGGAGGCTCGGCGGACAATTACAGGGTCACGTGGGCTTCGGAATCGAGGGTCTATTCGGCCGAGCAACTGGCCAAGGGCGTGAATCTGGCCGCCGACTTCCCGACCAACCCGTTCTCGACAGCATTCAGCCGAGTGGATGAAGCCGTCGCCGCCAAGCAGGCCTATGAGACCAGGCAGGTCCAGGCCGTCTTTCACGGCAACGAGGGCAGGACGGACATGAATGCGGCCGTGGCCCGCACGGAGGCCAAACGCACGCCGCTGGTGAAGGCGATCCAGGATGCCCTTGTCCCCGTGACGCATACGCTCAGAATCGACCCGGTGGCGCCGGCCCCGAGCACCCAGGCCACGCTGGAACTGCGCAGCCTCACGTCGCCCGTGCTCCTGCCCGATGGCACCGAGTTCCTGACGTGGGAACAGCGGCCGCAGTTCTCCAAAACCTACTATGTGGACGGCCAACATCCGGCCGCGTCCGATCAGAACCCCGGCACGCCCGACCGGCCCTTCGCCACGATCAACCAGGCGGCACAGGTGCTCCAGCCGGGCCAGCGCGTCATCGTGGCAGCGGGCGTCTATCGCGAGCGCCTCCGGCCCGCGCGCGGTGGCAGCGGGCCGGAGGCGATGATCAGCTATGAGGCCGCGCCCGGAGCCCAGGTCGTCCTCAAAGGCTCGCGCGTATTCCGCGAAATGTGGGTGCGCGTTGAGGCCGATGCCGGAGCTTCGGTG
>JAPLNB010000123.1 GCA_026693085.1 Planctomycetota bacterium
CTCTTCGGCGACAGTGTCTCTGACGCATCGCAGCCGTTTCCAACGATCAGCTCCTCCAGCCCAACCGTCCCCCCGCACGTATGATACGTCACCAGAAACCCCAGCTCGTGCAGCGCATCGTGCATCTTCCGGTCGTACGGCTGGCAAAACTCCGCATGCAGCTTCGGCGAGATCACCGTCGACGACCCCGAACCTCCGCCTGTCTCCACCAGGTCAAACTTCGCCCCCTTCATCGTCTCGATGAACCGCATCTTTCTCTTCAGCAGCGCCCGCAACAGCCGATGCACCCACTCAGGATCGTCCGTGCACCGGTAGATCAGGTCGTTGACGTCCATCAGGCAGCAAGCATGTTGCCAGCAACCCGCCTGGTCCCCCCACACGAACCCCCGCAGGATTCCCCTGTCCCCCAGCTCATCATGTGACTTCGCCACCGGCTTCGCGTCCAGCACCGGCGCCGGCATGTACTGATCGATCAGCTCAATATCCTCATCCCGCTTGATCAGGTACTCCGTGATCCACGTCGTCTTCCGATCCCCCGCCGTCTTATACGTCAGATCCCCCTTTGGCGTGTGAATCGTGTGATGCACAATGCGATCGTCCCGATCGGAGCTGATGACCGTCGCCTCATCTCGCCACTGTTCCTGTGTGGACCACGCCGCATCCGCGCTCGTCATCCAGAACTGCCCCATATCCTGGAAGTACTGGATTTGCGCATCCATCCCGAACTGTTCGAACGCCTGCAGCGCCGCGATCCCCCCCAAGCATGTCTCCAGGTGATATGCCTGCCACTGGTGCACCGACACCGGCATCCGATCCGGCTTCCCCCGCCGCAACGCAATCATCATCCGCTCTTTCGAAGTCATCATCGCCTCTCAGTCCGCGCTGCCAACCGAACACTCCCCGTCCGACGTGCAAGCCCTGGGATTCATCCCTGGGTTCCTCATTTTGCCTTCTCATCATACTCCCACCGGGTCCGCATTGCCTCGCGGAGTTCGGCGGGTGACATCCGCCGCAACGCCGCGACCTCGATTTTCACGTTCTGGACCATTGTGTGACTCCTGTTCTCTGCCTCTCTTGAGCCGTCAACCACGGCGTCCATGAAGGCTCGTTTCAGGGGAAACCTCAAGGCCATTCCCAGCAGAATCCGCCGGGGTTTCCAAGGCACCGGGAACAGCGCCCCCGCGGCGCAGTCGCAGCACGCCCGCGGCCAGTATGCTGGCCACCTCCACAAGGCGCTCTTCAGGGCTCATGTTGGCGGGATCAGTAGGATCGTTGACGAAGGCCATCGTCGCTCTCCGAAAAGAGGCGATGCCCGCAACGACCTTCGCTTGGCGACCGGCGTGTTGCCTGGCAACTCTGATGATCGGGACCGACGCGGCGTCGATCCCCTCATCTGTTAACTACCGGGTTCGGGCGCGGAATGGTTGCAGTTTTTCCGCTTTGCCGTTCATCTGGTAGAATAGGGCGACCCAGTGGTGGGTGGTCATGTTGACCAAGCTTCTGACCGTCCCAGAGAAGAGGCCGACGTCTGGTCGTATCTTGTGAACGACATCGGATCCAGCAGGAGCAGAGGATGGCCCAATCGCGAGGGGTCCCGACGTGGTTTACCGTACCGCAGCAGTATTGCGGGCTGATTATCCCGGCTCTGTCTCGTGATATGCAAACCTCGCGAGCAACTTTTGTGCCGGATGCAGCGTAACTGCGAGTCGCCTCGGAATATGCTGAGCCACCTTCATGTTGCACGTCACCGCCATTGACCTTGAACAGTGGGCAGACCGGATCACCTCCAGCAGCGATCTGCCGCGGCTTCTTGCAAAGCTCATCTGGGCTTCCGCGAGCGGGCTGTCGAAATTGGATATGCCCGGGGGGGAGTTTACGCGACTGTGTGGCTTTGATGGAATCGTGGAATGCCGCACCGGTGATGATATGGTTCCGAAGGGGATTTCCGCGTGGGAGTTGAGCGTCGAGAAGCGTATCGCAACAAAGGCAGAGCGTGACTACGTTAAGCGGACAAACGATCCACGCGAACTAGACCCTAAACCAGCGTGATCTTCCCGAATCCGCGCCGCGTCAGCCAGAAAAAATGCTCGAAACGCCTGTCTTTCCGCGTCCAACGCGGTCTAGGAAAGTAACCACCTTTCCAACGCAAGGAGGCGTTTCGAGTGAAAAACACTACACACCAAAAACTCGCCCGACGCAAACGCCGCATCCAAAGACGCCTGGCCCGTCGACGCTGGAAAAACCAGCCCCGCCCCATGCTCAATGCCCGCAACATCCACTACGAACTGGCCGACCGCGCCCGCGCCGTCACCTGCGGCGGCATTGGGGCCGTTCACCTGCTGGTTCAGCATGTGGGGCTCCCCGAAACCATCAACCAGCACGTCCACGTGCTCAAACGCCACGTGCCCTACCATGAAAGCGATCACGTGCTGTCCCTGGCCTACAACATCACGGCGGACGGGACGTGCATCGAAGACCTGGAGCACCTGCGGACCAACGAGGCCGTCCTCGATGCCCTGGGCGCGCAGCGTCTGCCCGACCCCACCACGGCCGGGGACTTCTGCCGCCGCTTCACCACCGACGCCCAGATCCTGACGCTGATGGAGACCTTCAACGAATCGCGATTGAAGGTCTGGCGACAGCAGAAGCCGGAGTTCTTCGCCCAAGCCATCCTCGACGCCGATGGGACCATTGCCCCCACCACGGGTGAATGCAAGCAGGGGATGGACATCTCCTACAACAGCCAGTGGAGCTACCACCCGCTGCTGATCTCGCTGGCCAATACCAAGGAACCTTTGTACCTAGTGAATCGCAGCGGCAATCGTCCCAGCCACGAGCAGGCGGATGAGTACCTGGACAAAGCGATCGTCCTCTGCGAACGGGCGGGGTTCCAGCATATCCTCTTGCGGGGCGACACCGATTTCACGCAGACGTGGAAGCTGGACGGGTGGGACGCGCGTGGCAATGTGACCTTCATCTTCGGCGCGGATGACACGCAGGGCAGGCGAGCCCTGGCCGAGGCCTTGCCCGCAGCGGCCTGGCGGCGGCTGGAGCGGCCGCCGAAATACGAGGTCAAAACGCAGGAGCGGAAGAAACCCGAGAATGTGAGGGAGAAGATCGTTCGCGAGCGGGGTTACACGAATTTCGTG
Organism: Planctomycetota bacterium; assembly: GCA_026693085.1. Classification (GTDB taxonomy): domain Bacteria; phylum Planctomycetota; class Phycisphaerae; order Tepidisphaerales; family Tepidisphaeraceae; genus JAPLNB01. The sequence continues at coordinate 3,150 of JAPLNB010000123.1, forward strand.
TTGCAATGGGAGGACGTGGCCGAGTTCGACTACCGGCCGACCCGCTGCAAGGGAACCTACCGGATGATCGCGTTGCGGAAGCGGATCGCGGTGGAGAAGGGACAGGAAAGGCTCTTCGAGGAATACCGCTACTTCTTCTATCTGACCAACGATCGGACGAGCACGCCCGAGCAGATTGTCTTTTCGGCCAACGACCGCTGCGATCAGGAGAAACTGATCGAGCAACTGAAGAACGGCGTGAAGGCGATGCGGAACCCGTTGGACAATCTGCACAGTAACTGGGCGTACATGGTGATGAGCAGCCTGGCGTGGAGCCTGAAGGCGTGGTGTGGGTTGCTGCTGCCGGTGACGGGCGGCTGGGATTGGCGTCACGAGCAGGAGAAGCGGAGTTTGGTGCGGATGGAGTTCAAGCGGTTTATGGCCGCGATGATGCGACTGCCGTGTCAGATCGCTCGGACAGGGCGGCGGATCGTGTACCGGCTGATGGGGTGGAACCCGTGGGTGTCGTGCCTGCTGCGTTTGGCCGAGGCAATGCGTCGGCCGCTGCGGTGCTGAAAGGCACCCGAGATGTCGGGGTACGGAAGCCCCGATTCGCCGCGGCCCTTGGCCTTGGGAGTCTGAAGGAAGCAACCATAACTCGAAAGCCGATGAACGTCGCCGACACGAAAGTCGGCGAGTCCGTTGTGGTGTGCGCGCAAGGGCCCTATTCGCACGCGGCAAGATTGCGATGGCAACACGCTTGTTTAAGGGCTAGAATCGTTCATGGACCGCACCGCAAGGGCAACCATCGCAAGCATGAGGCGACGTGGGTATCGCGTGCTGTTTCAGTGCAACTACGACGCGAGCATCTCCGTGATGGCGATCAGGTCAAGTGGCACGGCGTATATCGTGAAGGGGAAGCTTTCCGATGACTCGCGCGCCATTGCTGAACTGGGGAAGATGGTCCGGCTCGATGAAGAGGCGGAAGGGAAGGGCGCATAGGCGATTGTTGTCTACGCGGTGTGGTCAACATTCCGGACCGGCGTTGCCTACTTCTCTTCGATGATCACGGTCTCGAGCTGATCCCCTTTTTCTAGGGCATTGACGACGTCTTGTCCCTGTTTTACCTGCCCGAAGACCGTGTGTTTCCCATCGAGCCAGGGCGTGGCGACATGGGTAATGAAGAACTGCGATCCATTGGTATTGGGTCCGGCATTGGCCATCGACAACGTCCCCACTTTATGCTTGTTGGGATTGCCTTCGATCTCGTCGTCGAAGCGATACCCCGGCCCGCCGCGCCCGGTGGCGGTCGGGTCGCCGGCCTGGACCATGAAGTCTTTGATTACACGATGGAAGGTTGTGTTGTCGTAGAACTTGTCCCTGGCCAGGAACACCAGGTTGTTGACCGTTTTGGGAGCATTTCTCGCGAATAGGTCGCAAGTGATTTTGCCTTTGGACGTGACGAACACAGCCGTATAGGTCTTGTTCAGGTCGATGACCATCTTCGGCGGCTCCTTGTACTGCTTCCTGGTATCGGACTTGGCATCCTCCGCCGTCACCCGTTGAACTGAAACCAGCAGGCCCGCCGCCAAGATAAGCCATTTTGTCATATTCATTTCCTTTTCAAGAACACTGAAGTGTAATGGGTCTCTGACGCGGGTCAAGCATAGGGTGGCACAACTGGGGTGACGCTTTGTTAAACGATGATCCAGTCATTGAAAGCGTAGAAGGCGATCCGGGGCACGGTGTGCAATTGGGACAGCATGCGTGACGCACGGTATTGGGCTGCCATGATCGCGGCAACGGGCAGAGCAGAGCCAGAATGCTTCACGGCGTCGATTTCTTGATGGCTGGATGGTTCAGCAGATACTCACGGCGCTGGTCGGCGAAGGCCCGGAGGCTCATTTCTCCACCTGGCCTGTCGCCAGGGCCGGTTTCGTCGCCTCCGTCGATGCCGTTCCTGAACGCGCTCACCGAATACAGCTTGCGTGTGTCGGCCTCAAGCTCCTTTTCCATGAGCGAGCGATACTGGTCCACGACGGGCTTGAGCTTGTTCCAGTCGAGCCAATCTTGCGCGATGGTGCGCACGTGATCGAGATAGCGCGCCTTCAGGCTGGGCACAGCCAGGAGGCGATTGAGGATCGCTTTGTTTGGGTCATCTGCCCCGGCCAGCGGGTCCAGTGCAACGCCCAAACCCTGGCCGCCGCGGCCGCCCGGCCCGCCGCGGCCGCCCGGCCCGCCGCGGCCGCCCGGGCCTCCAGGTCCGCCCATAGCGCCCGAGAAGGTTTCGTTCACATCATGGGGCACGAGGTGGAACAGACCTTTGGCGTCGCGGAAGATTCCGAAATCGCTTGCTCGCACCCAAAGGCCGTCGTTGTTGGTCAGCACGTTATCAATGGCGAGATACCACAGGGCATGATCGACATTGAGGATAGGCTTGAGTGCCTCTTCCAGTTTATCGGGCGGCGTCTCCTTGAGTGTTCGGCAGAGAGCAACGAGACTTTGCCAAGCCTTATCGCCCCCGTCGTTCTTCATTTCGTAACGGCGTTTGTACTCGTCGATATTATCGCCGACGTAGGTGAGGCCGCTGTCTCCGCGGAAATTGACGGGCACCTTCCATCGCACGCCTTTGGATTCGGGGAACCAGTCCTTGGCGAATTCTTTGTCGAATGACTGGGTGTTGACGTAGATGCCCCAGCTTTCGCCGTTGATCACGACCTTGACGAAATTGGCCTTTGGCGCGGGGGTATAGTCCCTGGCGATCTGGTAATAGAGGATCGTGTGCAGAGAGGTCGGGTCCTCGCTGGAGTTGAGCAGATCGAGGGTCTTGTAGCCGTACAATCGCTGATCGGCGTCAACGCAGTCGATGGAGAGTTTTAACGGTCGCTTGTACCCTGGGGAAGCCATCATGAAGGAGGTATTTCCGCGAAAATTCACGCCGACGTTCGGGTACTTCTTGCCATCAACCGTCAAAGTTGCGGGCAGGGCAATATCGGTGTGGTAGAAATCGGCCATCTCCGCTTCCCAGTCGGCATCCTCGAATTCGAGGAAGAGGGTACGTAGAACCATCGCCTCGTAGAGCGGCACATTCGGATAAGAGTTGACCTGTTCGGGCGACACGCGCGGGCCGGGCTTCGCAGGCTCTCGGGATCCCCGTCCGCCAGGTCCGCGGCCTGGCCCGAACATACCAGGCCCGGTCGGGCGACTGGTTGGACCGAATCCACCGGGACCAGTCTGGCGATTGGCTGGCGCAAATCCGCCCGGACCAGTCGGGCGACTGGTCGGCCCGAATCCGCCGGGACCGCCTGCAAATCCGCCCCCACGGCGCCCCGGCCTCGATGCGGCCTCCTTCTTGATGAACTCACGAGCCGCCTGACGTTCTTCTTTGTTCAACCAGCCATCGCCGTTCTTGTCGAACTGCTTCAGCAATGTGCGTTTCTGCCCCATCGGCCCCCCCGGACCTCCAGGCCCAAATGCCGACGGCCCCCCCGGACCTCCAGGTCCGAACGAAGGCGGCCCACCACGATCAAACGGCTGCCCGTCGAACGGAGGGCCACCACGATCCTGCGCCTGAAGCACCAGCGCCAAGACTCCGGCGACCATCAACACCGTAACACCGGCTACCGAATGTGATCTGTTCATGACTCTCCAGGTTGGTTTCACACTATCGGCCCGATCATAGGTGACGCAACCTGAAGACCCCGTGAAGAGCAGACAATTTCGTAAATTGACCACTTGCGTCATCTTTGCGGCTCTTCATCATCTCTTCAGGTTGGCTTCACTATATTCAATCGTGAAAGAGGCATGCGTTCTCTGCCAGGTGACCCGATGACTCAGGTGTTACTCCAACGTCTCTACTCACGCAACCAGGGGTGCCGGCTGCCGCTTCCCAACCACTCGCCGGTACATCGCCAGTGCCTCAGAAAGGCCCGCAGTCGCATGAGAACGATCTTCATGTACGCACTCGTGGCATCGTCAATGCTCGCGATCGTTCACCTCGCGGCGCTTTCACCGGGCCAGCAGGACGCCAGCCAAGACATCCTGGGTGGCGACCTTGAAGACCGCAACACAGGCATCATCGAGTCCATGATCGGCGTGGACGCTCAGATGAACACCGACGATGAGGATGATGCGGCCACGGTGTGGGCCGCATATATCGACTGGCACAGGAATGGCCCGGCACGGCAGACCAACCACGCGTTTGCAGTCGATGGATCGGAGTAGGCGGTATGCTTCTGGCCGGCATCTGTCGCTGCGCCGGGTCATCTGTGATAATGGCTGGTGGAGAGCATCATGCGTGTCCTGGTGATCGAGGATGAACCCGACCTGCTCCGAGTGCTGGCGCAGTCCCTTCGTGAGGCCGGGTATGCGGTCGATGTCGCCGCCGAAGGACAGGACGGCTTGTTCAAGGCCCAAACGGCCGAATACGACGCCATCATCCTCGACCTGATGTTGCCCAAAATCGACGGCCTATCAGTCCTGCAGCGACTGCGGCGCTCGAAAACAACCCCGGTCCTGATCCTCACTGCTCGAGACGCCATTTCCGATCGGGTCAAGGGACTGGATGCGGGTGCTGACGATTACCTGATTAAGCCGTTTGAACTGGCCGAACTCCTGGCCCGCCTCCGCGCACTGATCCGCCGAGCCGCCGGCGACGCGGTCTCATTGATCCAACTCGGTGACGTCACCATCGACACGCTTGCCCGCACGATCTGCATGGCTGGCCAACTGATCAACCTGACGCCCCGGGAGTACGCGCTCGTCGAGTTTCTTTCGCTGCATCGCGGCGAACTGGTGACGCGTACCATGATCTACGACCACTTGTTCGACGATTCCGACGACAGTTTGTCGAACCTCGTGGACGTCCACGTGGCGAATGTGCGTAAGAAACTGGGCAAGGACTTCATCACGACCCGACGCGGCCAAGGATACCTGATCCATGTTTAAGTCGATCCGCTGGAAGCTCCAACTGTGGCACGCGTTACTTCTGCTGCTGGTCATGTGCATCTTTGGCTCGACGCTCTATGTCCGGCTCCGGCACGCCCGCTTTCTGGGCATCGACGCGGAATTGCGAGGCGACGGCGAACTGCTCGCCGCGAGGCTCCGGCCAGGTGCTCCTCCGCGGCCGTGGCACGACAACGGCCCGGAAACCCGCGCCTCGCCTCCGCAGGGCAACCCTCAGGATGGGCCACCCCGGCGTCGGGATGGTGGCCGGCGAGGCCCCCCCGGCGAATTCGATGCGGCCTTCGCTGACGAGTTCGAACGAAGATTCGAAGTCCCCGACAGCCTGCTGCTCCGATTCGAGGGTGAGTTTGCAGTTTGGCGATCCGAGGAGCAGAGCAGGCCCTACTTCGCAATTTGGCGATCCAATGGTCAACTGCTCAGAACATCCAAGCCTGCGCTCCAAATCCCCTCGCCAGACACGCGCACGCCCAACTCGCCTGCGCCTTCGCCGCAATACCGGCAGCGTGGCGATCTTCGGGAAGTCATCGTGCCCGGCCCGTTCGCCATGCAGGTACTCGTTGGAAGGTCCATTCGGAAGGAACAGAGCGAACTGCGGCAGTTGACGGGAATGCTCGGCGTCACGGGCGCCGCCGTCACGTTCGTCGGACTCCTGGGCGGGTGGCTGCTTTCCAAACGGGCGGTTCGCCCTATCCAAGCCATCACCTCGACGGCCCGGAGCATCTCCGGCTCAAACCTCTCGGGGCGAATCAGCGTGACCGAAACCGAAAGCGAACTCGGCAGCCTTGCCAGCGTGCTCAACGCCATGTTCGCTCGGCTAGAGGCGGCTTTCGAGCGCCAGGTCCGCTTCACAGCCGATGCGTCCCACGAGCTCCGGACGCCGTTGTCGATCATCTACTCTCATGCCGAACTGGCTCTGGGAAAACAACGGAGTCCCGACGAATACCGTGATGCCATCGAAACTTGTTTCCGCGCCTCGAAACGCATGAAATCTCTGGTCGATTCACTCCTGGTGCTCGCCCGTGCTGACGCCGGAAAACTCGAAATCAAACACGAGCAGTTTGATCTTGGCCAGGCCGTCGAGGATTGTGTTGGCCTCGTTTCGCCGCTCGCCGCAGAGAAGAACATCCAACTCAAGCTGGATCTCCAGCCAGTGACACTTTCCGGCGATCCGTTTCGCATCGCTCAGGTGATCAGCAACCTGCTGACCAATGCCATTAATTACAACCGGGAGCACGGGAGCGTCACCGTCGGCCTGAAGTCTGAAGGCGCGTACGCCATGCTGTCAGTCGCTGACACCGGCGTTGGCATTCCCGAAGACGGCCAGAAGCACCTGTTCGAACGCTTCTACCGCGTCGACAAAGCTCGCTCACGCGAACAGGGCGGAACGGGCTTGGGGCTGGCGATCTGCAGAAGCATCATCGAAGCGCACGGCGGGGCGATCACCTTCACCAGCAGACTCAACGAGGGCACAACCTTCATCGTGCGGCTGCCGCAGAGGCCGGGCACTGAACGCGAGGCTCAGAAAAGGGACTGTTAACTGCGGGCCGAATGGGTCACGGCCTTCTGGCTGGTTGGGTGTTGGCGCCCGGGCAACCTATACATCACATCGGGTCATCGCCTGGATCAATCCCTGAAGCGGATCGCGCGTCGGGATGAACTCATGCCCGACGTAGCCGGTGTACCCCATCTCCAAGAGCGCTTTCATGCAGGCCGGGTAGTTGACCTCCTGAGTGTCATCCAACTCGGCGCGACCCGGGCAGCCGGCCACATGCACGTGGCCGATCAGCGCGCCATACTGCCGAATCCGACGGATCACATCACCGTCCATCACCTGCACGTGATAGATGTCAAACAGCAGCTTCACCCGCGGCGAACCCACTTGCTTCACGATGTCGGCCACGTAGTCCATGTGCTCGCCCTGATACCCTGGGTGGCCCTTCATCGGATGCGAGTTGTCTCGCGTGCTGAGCATCTCGATGCAGACATTCACGCCCTTTTGCTCGGCGTAGGGCGCAAGCTTCTTCAGCCCCGCCGCGCAGTTCTTCGCGCCCTCCTCCAACGGAATCTCCCCGCTCTTGGGATCCTCCGCGTCGCGCCACTTGTAGCCATGAAAGGCGATGACGTTCGGAAACCCCGCCGCCGCCGTCGTATCGATCGCCTCCTTCGTCCTGGCCACCACTTCATCCTGGTATTTGGGGTTGTTCAGCCCCTTCACGAACGGCGGATCAGGCATTCCGCCAAATGCCAGCGCGTTCACCAACCCGTGCTGCTTGAGAATCGGGTAATCCTTCGGATCGACCAGCTCAATGCTCGGGCACCCCAGCATCACCGCCACCTGGCACTGCTTCTGAATGTCCCACTTCTCGCCCGCCGCGTTAAAGCACCAGTAAGCCATGGACTGCTTGATCCTCCCCCTGGTGATGACTTTCTGCGGCGCAGATTCAACCGCGTTGCTCCCCGCACACCCCGCGACAGTCGCCACCGCCGCGACCTGCGCAGCCTGCTTCAACAGATCGCGACGGCTCGGGTCACTCTTAACCGTTTCGATGTTCTGGCTCATGCGATGCTCCCGTGCTGTTCAGGTGGTCATACAACGGCCGACCATCAACCTGCGCAATGCTAAGCTCGCCGGCGTTTCCCGGCAAGCCACTGGACCTGGGTAGGGGGGGCAAATGCAGAAACGCCTCTGGTGTGCATCCCCTCGCCAACCACACAATTGGCTCGCCGCCGGTGTTCTCAAGCCTTCAACCCGTTCAGGTTGACCTCGAGTTTCTTGTCTTCCTTGATCAGATCGTCCATCGTCAGGCGTCCATGACGCGCCGCCGCCTCGCGAGCCAGGATACAGCTCAGCGTGCAGTCAACCGAGCGATTCACCGACGGATGCTCGAATCGACCTTCGATCACGTTCTGATAGAAGGTGGCAATGTTCCGCTTCGCGCCGGCCTCGTAAAGGTTTTCCACATCGCCTCCGCCATAGTGCATCGGCCCGCCCCGTAGAAAAGCCTTGCCCCAGTAATTGATCTCCGCGCTGGCCTGGCTGCCTTGGATCACGCACTGCAATGATCTTGCGCGATGATTAGTCCCGGCAGCGCTGTCGTGGCCCCAGACAAGGCCGTCGCTCATCTCAAAAACAACCATGCAACTGTCGCGTGCGTCGCCGTGCGGGTCCGGCCGGCAGACTGCGGCGGCGCCCATCGCCGCCACCGGGCGCCGACCCAGAATCCATAGTGCCGCGTCAATCGCGTGGATGTCGTAGTTCACCACGTAATCCCCGCCCAGCGCGATGTCGTTCACCCAAATCAAGTCGCGCAGGCGGCTCTCGATCGTCGCCGTCAGCGGCGGATCGCTGAATCCGCCGCCTGCCATTCCCACGGTGTTCACCATCTTGATCTGCCCGATCCCTCCTTCGCTGATTCGCTTGGCCACTTCAACGTTCAGCGGGTCCGTCGGCATCTGGTAATCCACAAGGAAGCACCGCTTGTTGCGGATCGACTGCCTGCCCACCTGCCCAATCTTCAATGTTCCCGGCACATCCACCGCGACCGGCTTGGCCATGTAGACATGCAGGCCCGCCTTCACCGCCGCCTCAACATGTTCCGGGAAGAAGAACGGCGGGGTCTCGAGCACGATCGCCTCAATCCCGGTGTCCATCACTTTCTTATACGCCGACAGTCCCGAGAACCTTCGCCCCTGGCCAACCCCCAGCGCATCGCCGCATTGGTCTGCTGCCTGCTGGGAATAGTCCCCGACCGCAACGAAGTCGTAGCCGCCATGTTCCTTGAACAACCCCGCAATCCAGGAACCCCGGCCGCCGCAGCCAACGAGGCCGGCCTTGATCTTGCGATCGATCTTGGGACCAGAAGCCGTTTCCGCTTCGGCTGCGAGCAGTCGGCTCGTGATGGCCAGAGCGACTCCGCCCGCCGTAGTCTGCAGCAGATCTCGGCGTGTGATTCTGTGGGATTCGGCTTTGTTTATCATAAGCTTGCTCCGTGCATTTAAGCATTCATCGCACCTGTACTCAGAACTGCCGCAGGAAGCGGATGTCGTTTTCGATGAAGTGGCGAATGTCCGGGATCGCGTACTTTCGCATCGCGATGCGTTCAATGCCAAAGCCGAAGGCCCAGCCCGAGTACTCGTCCGGATCAATGTTGCAGGTTTGCAGCACATTGGGATGCACCATGCCGCAGCCGCCCAGTTCGACCCATTTTTGGCGATCTTCAAACCACACGTCCACCTCGGCCGATGGCTCGGTGAACGGGAAGAAGCTGGGTCGGAAGCGGGCCTTGGTTTGCTCGCCGAAATAGGCGTGGATGAACTGCATGACGGTGCTCTTGAGGTCCACCATCGTCACATTGTGGTCCACCACCAGCGCTTCGAGTTGGTGGAACATGAACAGGTGCGTGGCGTCGACGGTGTCGGGGCGGTAGACGCGGCCGGGGATCACGACGCGGATCGGCGGCCGCTGTCTTTCCATCACACGGATCTGCACCGTGCTGGTCTGCGTGCGCAGCAGCAGTTCGGTGCTGGAGGAGCCTTGCTGGCTCGTCAGGTAAAAGTTGTCCAGCGGGTCGCGGGCAGGATGCTGCTGGGGGATGTTCAGGGCGATGAAGTTGTGGAATTCATCTTCGACTTCGGGGCCGGTGGCGACGGCGAAGCCCATACGGGCAAACAGCTCGGTCAGCTCGTCGGTGACTTTCATGAGGATATGGCGGTTGCCGATGGATGGCCGGCGGCCGGGCTCCGTGACATCCAGGGCATCGCGGGTGGTCTGCTGGCGTTGGGCGAGCGTGGTTTTTTTCTGGTCGAAGGCATCGCTGATCTGGTTCTTGAGGCTGTTGATGTGTTGGCCGAGGATGGCCTTTTGGTCTTTTGGGGCGGCTTTGAGCAGGTCGGGCAGTCGTTTGATCGAGCCATTCGAGCCAAGGAATTTGATGCGGAACTGCTCGAGGCTGGCGGCGTCAGTAACGGCGGCCAATTCGGCGTGGGCGTGTGTGGTCAACTGATCGATCTGTACGAGTGCGTCGGACATGCGGCTCCTTGGGTCTTGAATGACAGCGGGGTATTCTGGCATGGTGGTGGCGGGGGTCAAGGGACGGGTGGTTGCAAATGGCGAAGCGGGGTTGAGAATGTTGTTGGCCAGAGGCGAACGGTGGGGGTGTGAACAGGTGAGGGAAATATGGATCTGTCGAAACTGCCGCGGTTGTCGAAGACGGATCGGCCGGGGAATCCGCCGGAAGAGGCCGAGCAGGCGGGGGGTATGCAGGTTGAGTATGGGCGAATAATCCAGGTCAAGTATGGGCTTCTGGAGCATCTCCTGTTAGCTCTATTATGAAGCATGCAACAAACTTAAAAG
>JAPLNB010000124.1 GCA_026693085.1 Planctomycetota bacterium
ACCGCCTTTTTGCCCAACATTTCCCCCTCTCATACGTACTACCCCATGACGTGGACCGGCCCGTACCGCCGCCCACAACGTACCGATACCGAAAGGGGGAAATCCCATGTCCGCCACCGCCTCGAACCCCACCCACTCGCCCCACCCCCCCTCCGCCCACACTTCCCCACGTGCAACTCCACCCCAACAAAACGAACCCAAACCCCGCTATCTGGCCCATCCTCGCCATCCGCATCCCCTCCCTGTCTCGGCGACTCCGTGGTTCAATAGCGATTCCGACAAAACGAACCCAATCTCCCCTCAACCCAATCTCCCATCTGTATTTATCTGTGCCCCATCTGTGGCTCCGTGGTTCAATAGCGATTCCGACAAAACGAACCCAATCTCCCCCCAACCCCCTCTCCCATCCGTATTTATCTGTGCCCCATCCGTGGCTCCGTGGTTCAATAGCGATTCTGACAAAACGAACCCAATCCCCCAACATCACTCGCCCCCGCAACAACTTCCATCACTCCATCGCCCTCGCCCATCCCCCTATTCGAAAATCGGCATTCGAAAATCGAAAATCCCCAACCAGGGGGTTTCCAGGGTGGAAAAAGGGGTGTCTCAGGGGTGTTTGCGGGGTGTTTCAGCGATGTTTCCGGGGTGTTTCAGGGGGTCAAAATGGCCTCACACCGTCACGATCCCGTCGCTTCCAACAGCACCTTCGCCACGTACCGAATCTGCTCCTCGGCCAACTCCGGATACACCGGCAACGCCAAAACCTCCCCGCACGCCTGCTCCGCCTCCGGAAAATCCCCCGCTCGGTACCCCAAGCCAAGAAAGCACTTCTGTAAATGCAACGGCATCGGATAATACACCGCCGACCCCACCCCCCCCGCCGCCAGCTTCGCCTTCACCGCATCCCGGTTCTCCACCCGCACCACGTACTGGTTGTATACGCTCCAATTCCCCGCCTCAATCGCTGGTGTCTTCACCTTGCTCCCCGCCAGCAAACGATCATACATCGCCGCATTCCGCCGCCTCCCCTCATGCCACTCATTCAGGTACTTCAGCTTCACATCCAGCACCGCCGCCTGCAGCGCATCCAGCCGGAACATCCCGCCCAACTCCAGGTGCAGATAAGGGTTATTGCCCGGCGTCCCATGGACCCGCAGCAGCCGGCACTGGCCCGCAAATCCCTCATCACTGGTGCAAATCGCCCCGCCATCCCCAAACCCACCCAGATTCTTCGTCGGGTAAAAGCTCAGACACCCGCACAACCCAAACGCACACGCCGCCTTCCCATCCCTTTTCGCCCCAATCGCTTGCGCCGCGTCCTCCACCACCGCCAACCCATGCTTCTGCGCGATCCGCCCGATCCCATCCATATCCGCCACCTGCCCGAACAGGTGCACCGGCATGATCGCCCGCGTCCGCCTCGTAATCTTCGCCTCCACCTTCCGCGGGTCCATGTTGAACGTCCCCGGATCGATATCCACAAACACTGGCCTGGCCTGCAGCCGAGCGATGCTGCCCGCGGTCGCGAAGAACGTGAAGGGGGTCGTGATGACTTCATCGCCATCGCCAATCCCGATCGCCATCAGCGCACACAGCAGCGCATCGGTCCCGCTCGAAACGCCGATTGCGTACTTCGTCCCGCAGTACTCTGCCAGGTGTTTCTCAAACCGCTCCACGGTCGGCCCAAGCACGAAAGCCTGGGCGTCGCACACTTCGTCGATGACCTTACGGATCTCGCCCCGAAGGCCTACGTATTGGGCCGTCAAATCGAGTAATTTAACTTGCATACCAGAGTAATAAACGAAAGCCTACCAAAGGCAAGCCTCTGGGTGCACGACCGTCCCTGCGCCTCATCCCGTCGGCTGGCGGAGCTTGGCGCGGTTGCGGCCGACGGCGGGAGCGCGCGGACGTCGCTGGTGGAATGCCTCGGCCCGGCCATCTTGGCTGAGGTAGGCGGCGCGAACCTGCAGGACCGCCTTTAGGCCGCCGTTGTTCCAGAACTGCTCGGCCCCTTCACGCGGTGGTTGATCTGCTTGATCAGCGACTCCACCAGCGAACTGCTCGCCGGCAGGCCCATCCGCCGATAGCGGGGATAATCCATCCGATCCCGATTCCGCTCCACATACGCCAGCGTCAACTCCACCACGCGACACGCATTTGTGCCGGCCGACAAATCACCTGCGACCGCAGCATATCGATGACCGCCTGCACCTTCCCGCCCCACGCGGCCCGCTCGTATTCCACTTTGCCCCGTCGCGTCTGGACCTCCCGGTTCTCGATCTCGGCCTGTTCCGGCGAGTCGCAATGCACCGGCCCGCCGCAGATCGGGCAGGCAACCTCCACGCCCGGATCGGCCGCGTCATCCGCCGCCAGATGCTCCTCCAACAGCCGCCGGGTCAACGCGTCGCCCAAGTCGCAGGCCCGCTCCTCGCGTTGCTCGAAGGTGATCAGGCCGTTCTGCCCGTCGGACCCGAGCATTTGATCGAAGGTCCGGCCGGCCTCCTCAACAAACTCCCGACGCCGAGACTTGAGTTCTTCCGCAGTGATTCGAGGCAGGGTCGATCCTCCGTGATCGAAGTTCCCTTGGATTTCGTTCGCCATATCCCTTATCGGCCATCCTTGGCCGACAACGACGGTTATGCACCCTGCGACCCGCGGCAGGTTGCCACCTCTTGTCACAAGCCCTAAGCTATCGCCACAGGTTCAGCCGTGTCGTCGCGTCATCGACGCACCGCGATCGGCAACTCCAGAACTCGCACAACGACCGCATCGCATCCAATGTTTCGGCCCATCAACACGCCTCCCGTTGGCCTCCCACGCCCGCCGCAGAGTACGGCGTACACGATCCTTCGGCAGGCACTCGGCGTTCTATTGCTCTTTGCTGCGGCCATGAAAGCCCTCGATATCCCCAGTGCCACGCCCCTGGCGCACGATGGGCTGAGCAACCCGTACGTGTTGATCGCCGAGGTGCAATTCGAAGCCATCCTCGGGCTATGGCTTCTGTCGAATCTCTACGCCCGCGTTTGTTGGCTCATCAGCCTTCTGTGCTTTGCTGTTTTCGCGGTCGTCTCTGCCCACAAAGCGATCCGCGGCGATCCTTCGTGCGGCTGTTTCGGCCGTTTTTCCGTCAATCCCTGGCACACTGCCGCGATCGACACCATCGCCGTTGCCGCGATCCTGCTGCTTCGGCGTCGCGTCGCCCGGGCGCGTTCTGTGGGTACGCTCCGGCTCCCCATCGCGACCGGAGCCGCTTGCATCGCGATCGTCTGCATCGCCACCACTTTCTGGCTGCTCCGTTCGCTCCCCAGATCGCTGAGCGAATCTGGCGATCTCCCACCCGCCGACTCGGTGGTTTACCTCCAACCCGAACGCTGGATTGGCAGATCGTTTCCCCTGATCAAACATACGACGCTCGGCCGGCAACTCGCACACGGTCGATGGGTTGTCGTGATCTACAATTCATACTGTGGCCATTGCCGGCCTGCCGTCCCCGAATATGAGCAACTCGCCATCGCCCTCCAGGACCGCCCCGGCGCGCCGCGTATCGCCTTGGTCGAGGTTCCCCCTTGCGCTGCTCCCGGGCGCAATCAAGCCACCGGCGGCACACCCGCCGTGGTCGGCCACCTCTCGACCGAGCGCAAATGGCTCATTGTTACCCCCGTCATCCTTGCCGTGGTTGACGGCAGAGTCCTCGCGATGAATGCTGAGCAACCCGCCGAAACCTGGGTCAACGCCGTATTCAATCAGCACTGACCGTTCACTTCCCCGGCCAGATCCGCAACATCACGGCCCCATGCCGTGGCACATCCGCCTTAACCGAATTCGAGAACATCGCGAGGTCTTTCTGTCGCCAGAGATCTCGCACGCGCTGCGACGCTTCAACTCCGAGCAATTTCCAATCCGCCTCGATGCTCAGGGGCACCGGCGACAGATTGAACAGGCCCACCGCCTTGGACCCATCCTCCAGATCCTTCACCAGAACCATCACGTCGGACGTCTTTTTCGCGATCTTCGCCTGCTTCCCCAGCACATCCTGATCCACCTCAATCACCTCATGATTGCACAGGATACTCAGCGTAAACGGATCCAGCTTGGTCATATCCCCGCTGAAAATCAGCGGCGAGGCCATGAGACACCACATCGACATGTGCGAGTACTGCTCGTTGGGCGTGAGCGTCGTCGGCCGCCCCTCCCCCATCCTCGACGCATCCCCGACCCATCCAATCAGCAGGTAATCCGGATCATTCCACCGCCCCGGGCCAGCGTACTCCGTCAGCGTCGCATTGAACAACCCCACCTTGTAAATGCCCTTCGACAACTGGCCGCCCTCGAGCCCCAAATCACCGGTCGTTCGCCAACAATGCCCCACCTCGCCGCCCCATTCCCATACATTTCCCATTCCATACTGGCAAAGATTAAAGACGATGTCCCGATCCAGTTTCTGCAACTCATCCCACATCAGCTTGTAGGGCTTTACAAACTGCTCCCGCCCATTGCCGCCGGCTACCTGTCCGTACGAGCACCAGTCATACTTCAGGAAATCAAATCCCCATTGTGCGAACGTCTTCGCATCCTGCGTTTCGTGCTTGTACGCCGCCTCATACCCCGCGCACGTCCGCGGCCCAGGGGACGTGTAGATCCCCGCCTTCAGCCCCTTGCTGTGAATGTAATCCGTCAACGCCTTCATGTCCGGGAACCGCTTGTTGGTCCGCAGCCGGCCATCCGCCTCGCGCGCCGGGCCGCCGATCTCCGCTTCCTTCGCATCGGGCTTCACCGGCCAGCAATCGTCGATATTCACGTACTGATACCCATAATCCGCCATGCCCGACGCCACCATCGCGTCCGCCGCCGCCCGCATATCGCGATCCGACACCCGGTCATAATGGATGTACCAACTGTTCCACCCCATCGGCGGTGTCAACGCAAGTTTGTTGCCCACCACAATCCGAAACTCGCGCGTGGCTTCGCCCCGCTCGTTTTTCGCAATGAGCTTAACGTTATGCTCTCCCGACTCTGGAACCTTGCCCGTGATAATGCCGGTCTTCGCATCCAGGGACAGTCCCGCCGGCAGCCCTTGTGCGGCAAACGTCATCGGTCGCTGGCCAGTCGCCGGAATCCGGTACAGAAATGGCGATCCCGCGCGCACGCCATACCGCTTCGGGCCGCTAATCCTCGGCTCCGCCGGCGCCGGGGGGGTCAAAACCTCGGCCTTCTCCGCTGGGCCCCCAACCGCCTTGGGCGCCGCGCCGATGAAGGTAATTCTCGCATCCGCCCAATCCGCATGATCGAAGTTCGCCCCATTCCCCCCATCATTGACCAGCAGCGTCAGCAACTTCACCCCCTTCAGCGACACCTCACAGGCCTTGGCCTCCTCCCCCAGCTTGCAGATCCCACTCTTCCACAACTCTTTGCCATCTCCATAAACCACGAACTCAACGCTCGCCTCCGCATTCCCCGCCGCCGCGTCCACCCCTACCATCGTCGAGAACTTATCTGCACTCCCCCACAGCTCAACATAGAACTCACTGTCCGCATGCGTCCCCACCCCATCCGCGAACTGCTTCGTCCCAATCCGCAGTCCCTTCCCCGTGATCGACTTCCCCGCCATCGCCTTCCCCCATCCGGCGGACATCAGCTTCAGATCCAACGCTGACAGCGAAACACTCTGGGCCCTTGCCAACCCGCAAGCCAGCACCAACGCCAACACCGCTACGTAGTTTGTCATAATGCGTTTCACAGGACTTGCCTCCCAACATGCAGCAGCCAACCGTGCCAACATCGACACCGACAGATCTCTACTCAGGCAACCACTCTACCTCGCCGCGACTTTGACACCAAGCGGTTGGCGGATGATCCGTGTTACGGCCGAAACGGCGTATCCACTTGCGCCGGCTTCAACGCGCTGCCCGGCAGACTCCCGATTCGCCAATCCCTCGCCATCGCGACATCCTCTTGCACCTTCGCCACCAGCGCATTCAAATCCACATAGCCGATCCGGTTCAACAACTGAGGCCGATACTGCCCTGTTGCGACGGTCGCGTATTTCTTCCAATGCGTCAGCGCCGCCTCGAGATGCAACACCGCGGACTGGCGCAGTTCCTCTTTACCACTCCGATCAAACACGGCCAGATCCGTCGCCCCGAGAATTTTGGCCGCGTAATAGTTTCCCAGGTGCGCCATCGCCTCCAGATCGCTAAGCGTCATCCGCAGCTCTTTGTTCCCACCCTGCGACGCCCGCAGCTCCTTGATAATCCCCAACGCCTCTCCCGCATGCGCCCGCAGGGCTTCCGCCACCTCAAGCGGCGTCATCCCACCCATTTCCACGCCCTTGCTCAACCGATCCCGCCATTGCCGTATATTCAGGACCCCGCTCTGGGGCATGCTCGACCCCAGAATAAAATCCTTCACGGTATAAAACCCTCGGGGCGCCGGATGCCGCGTGCAGGCTTCCGGGAACCACAGCAGATCAATATCCCCCCAGAAAAACCGGGTCGCCTGCGGCACGATCTTCGACGCCGCCGCCCACGCTTGATACAGCTTCCTCGATTGCACCTCCGGGAACCGCGCACCGAGCACCCGCTCAAAATGGGCGTTGCCTAACCCCGGCTCATAACTCAGCCGCCCCCACAGCATGAAGCTGTACCACTGCTTTTTCATGACCAGTTGCCGCGGGGTTTCCGGCTCCCGATCGATGAACTCGCGGCCCCAGCAATACCCGTCCGGCCCCATGTAAAATCCCGCAAGCCGATCTGCACGCGGCATCGCTTTCACATAATCCCGCGCATAATCCGGATCACCCCACCGGAAGCTGTAAATGTCATCATTTCTGACTGTGAGCCACGTCCGCATCCCCGTTGGCATCTGCGTCAGCACCGGCTTGATGAACGGCGGATTCGTCATCGAGTGCATGTGCGCCACCGAGTACTTGAAGCTGAAATCAAACGGCCCAGGATACTCCTTAAATTCCCGCAGAATCTCCCCCTGCCCCGTCTGATGAAACCGATGAATCAGCGGAAACTCCCGGCCCGGTTGCTCCTTGAGCGCATCGCGAATTCCCTCACCGTACGTCCGCCACAGCCACTGCTCTTTCGTGATTCCTCCCTTGTCGCTACCCATCTGCTCCCCCGCCGTGATCCCCATCCCTCCCAGCAGTGGATACGTTCGCACGGTCTGCCGCACACTGGCCCTGAAATATGCAATGGTCGCCGGATTGTTTCGATCGATCGTAATGCCATATTTCCCCTCCGCCGCCCACACGAAAATATTCCAGGTAAACCAGTAGACATCGATCCCCCGTCCCTTGGCATACTGCATCACTTCTCGCCAGAACCGGATCTTCTCGTCGATGCTCAGCTTCTTGACGATCTCAACATCCTTCAACATCCCCGGCCGCACCATATCGTTGCCCGACAGCGAAAACGTCTCATCCAGCTTCACTCGCGTCCGCCACACATCATTCAACGCCACATCCGGATACTCCGGCACCTTCACAATCGACGGAAACGGATGCAGATTCCACAGCGAAAGGACGTTGTACCGCTGCCGCGCCATCTCATCGAGCAGCTCCCGCCAGAACTCCATGCTCCACATCTGAGGGATGTTCGCCTGAAACGAATCGCCGTTGTCCGAATAGCTCGGCGTTCGCAGATCCAACGGGATATTGAACTTGATCCCCCGCCGCGCGATGTACGGCCTGTGCTCCCCGCTCGTCAACTCGCCGACCCCCCCCAATTTTATCGCCTCCGCCACATCCAATCCGCCATACATCGCCCCCACGGCATCCCCACCCACGACGCGGATCTTCGCCTCGCCCTCCCGCTCGATCCGATACCCCTGCGCCCCCAACCCCGCCGCCCCGATCTCAATCACAACGACCACTGCGCCCTTCGCCGACTCCGCCGCCCGCTCGATCTCGCCCGCCGCAAACGCGATCTGCGGCACCCCCCGATCACACTCCACCACGACCTTCCCCGCCGCCCCCGCGCCCACCGCCAGCGCCCATAGAACCACGGCGCCGACCAACCATGCAATTCTGGTATTCATCACCACATGCTCCCATCTCGATCGCCCCCTCACCGGTGCGCAAATACAAAGCCCACGGATTGTGCCATCCGTGGGCTCCTGAATACTTCTCTTCTATTCTCTCCTACTTCACCACCGGCCTCAACACGATATTCCGGTAATTCACTCCCGTATGATCCCCCTGCAGATAAATCGGCCCCGGCCGGAACTCATCGGACCACAGCGCACCGCCCGTGCACCCCAGCAGCGCCTGATTGTCGATGATCTTCTTCCCGTTCAGAATCACCGTCACATGCCGATCGACCAGCGTGATGTCATAGGTCTGCCAGTCGCCCGCCGGTTTCTCTGCCGACACCGTCGGCTTAATCCTGCTGTAGACCCCACCCATGTTGTGCGAATCCAAGCCACTCCCATACGTATCCGCCACCTGGATCTCATAAATGCCGCGCAGATAAATCCCGCTGTTCCCGCCCTTGGGAACCATCGTCTCAAGCGTCAGATTGAAGTCCTCAAACTCCTTCTCAGTACGGATGTTTCCGTAGTTCTTGCGCGGCTTGCCTTGCTCCTGCACCGGATTGTTCGTCAGCACCCCATCCACAACGCTCCAGCCGCTGGCGGCGCCCTTCTCAAGGATCCGCCATCCTTCCATATCCTTCCCATTGAACAGCTTGATCGGCTCGGCGAACTTCACCTTCGACAGATCCGGCGGCGCCCTGACCGGCGGGATGCGTTTGCCGCTGAAAGTTGCTTTCCCGCTCTCTTTCCCATCAGGCCCCTTCCTCACCGTCGCAAGCTTCAGATTGCCCGCATCGATTGCCGCCGTAATTGTCTCCGTCGTTACGACCCTGACGGTATTCCCATTCGCATCCTTCTTCTGATCCCGGTATATCCGCGTCACCAGCAGCGTATCGCCATCGACCTTGACGCCATCCACCGGCACGACGCTCCCGCCACCCCAAAGGATGCTCGCTGAGAGCTTCCCGTCTTTCTCGACCACTCCCAGCCACCCCGCGCCGCCACCCGGAATCGTCAGCGCCCAACTCCCGATGAACGGATTGGCATCGGCCGCAAGAACCGGCCCCGCGAGCAACATCATGGCAACGCCCACTATCGCAATCGAGGCAAAGTAAGTCTTCATCTTCTGGCAACTCCTGTTCATGGTCTCATCTTCGACACTCACCTCAATTCATACCCGCCTCACCGACCACGCGTTGCAGCCATTGACGCCGCCGCGCCCGCGATTCCCACCGCGAAAAAAAATCCAACACCAAGAGCGACGTTCCCGCGCATGACACACCTCCGCGATCAACAACTGGCAACCAACAACTGACCACAGGCAACTATTCCCTCCCATGCAGCAACTTCTTCAACAGGGGGGTGAAAACCAGCACCAGGATCCCTATCAACATCGCCCCGATCACAAACGCAAGGAAGAAATCCGCCTGCCCACCCAGCTTGAACCACCGGTACCACGGCAACGCCATCTCGCCTTTCTCAATCCCCTCAACCCATCCCGCCACCGTCCCGCCCAGCTTGTTCGCCACCACGCTCGACAAAAACCAGATCCCCATCAAGAACGACACCGATTTCCCCGGCGCCGCCCGCGTCACAAACGACAACCCCGTCGGCGATATGCACAACTCCCCAAACGTGTGCACCGTGTAGGTCGCGAATAGCCAGAACATGCTCGCCCGCGCCGTCGGCGTTGTGCCCAACGAGCCCATTACCATGAAAACATATCCCCCGCCCACCAACAACAACGCCAGCGCGATCTTCATCGGCTGGCTCGGGTTCATGTTCCACTTGCCCAGCATCGACCACAGCCCTGCAAACAGCGGCGCCAGCACGATGATCAAGAACGGATTCACCGACTGAAACCACGTCGCCGGCATCTCCCACCGCCCTTTGAATGGAATCCACATCCACCGATTTGTCATGTCCGCCGCAAACAGATTCAGCGACGTCCCCGCCTGCTCAAACGCCAGCCAGAAAACCGCGTTGAACAATATGAACAGCAGAATGCACGCCGTCGGCCCGCGATCCTCCTCCTCCTGCTCCGCCACATACCAGGTGCACCACGCCAGCACAAACGCAACGATCACCCCCGGCACCAACCAATCCCCATACGGCACCTTCGCAATGAGCTTGTCAAACTCGCCCCACATCTTGCCGAATAGCCCATAGTAGTAACAGACCGCCACCGCGCACGACAACACAATGCTCCCCACCGCAAACAACGGCGCGTAATTGGGCTTGCCCTCCGGCGGCATCCCGACTCCCTTCAACCACAAGGGCCGACCCAGCGTGTACGTGAACAGCCCCAGCAGCATCCCCACCGCCGCCGCCCCAAATCCTATGTGCCACCCATACCGCTCGCCCAGGGTCCCGCACACAAACGCACAAATAAACGCCCCCACGTTGATCCCCATGTAGAAGATCGTGAACGCCCCGTCCCGCCTCGGGTCTTTCGGCCCGTAAAGCTGTCCCACCATCACCGATACCGTCGGCTTGAAATGCCCCGTTCCAAAAACGATCAACGCCAAACCCAGCACGAACACCGCCATTCCCAGTTCACTGCCTGCCATCCCCCCGATCCCCGAAATCGCCAGCGTGATATGCCCCAGCGCAATGAGCAGCCCGCCCACCAGCATCGACCGATGCGTCCCGATCAGCTTGTCCGCGATAATCCCCCCAAACACCGGCATCAAATACGCCAGCCCCGTGTACCACCCATACAGGTTCGTCGCATCCGCTTTCGACCACCCTCGCCCCGGGTTCTCCCCCTTCACCTGCTCCACCAGGTACAACACCAACAGCGCCCGCATCCCGTAATAGCTGAACCGCTCCCACATCTCCACCAAAAACAGCAGGAACAACCCCAGCGGATGTCCCAAAAACGTCTTCTCGCTCCTGTCCGCTGTCGAGTGATTCAGAGTGGCCATGCAGACGCTCCCATACGCAACCAAAGCCCCTTAAGACCATGCCAACCCCCCGGAAAGATACCGCCCCTCCCCCCCAAACGCGAGCCACGGGGACAACACCCACCCCCGCCCGCTCTCTCTCATCCTCAAGCCGCACCCCAAACCCCTCCTCCGGCACATAAATCCCCGGCTCCACCGTCAAAACCCACCCCGCCGCCATCGGCTCCGTCGTAAACCCCACATCATGCACATCCAACCCCAACGGATGCCCCAGCCCATGCATGAAATACTTCCGGCAGGCCGGCTCATCCTCCTTCTGCTTCCTGATATCCGACTTCTTGATCAGCCCCAATCCCAGCAACTCCTCATTCATCATCGCCTGCGCTTCCTTCTGCCAATCCCGATGCAGTTTCCCCACCACCGCACCCTTGATCGAAGCGCGCATCACCCTCAACACCGCGTTATAAACCTCTTTCTGCCTTCGCGTGAACTTCCCGCTCACCGGAATCGTCCGCGTCAGGTCCGCGTTGTAATTCGCATACGACGCCGCCACGTCCAGCAGCAACACATTGCCCTTCTTGCACACCTGATCGTTCGCCACGTAATGCAAAATACACGCATTCTTCCCCGCCGCGATGATCGGGTTGTATGCCCATTTGGCGCGACGGCGCGTAAACTCGTGGATGAGCTCCGCCTCCACCTCATACTCCGTCACCCCCGGCTTCACAAACCGCAGCAGCCTCGCAAACCCCTTGCCCGTGATCTCCACCGCCTGCTTCAACAGTTCGATCTCTTTCTCAGTTTTCACAACCCTCAACGGATGCATCAGCCTCGCCAGCCGATGATACTGATGCAGCGGATACCGCTTCTGCGCCGCGTTGATAAACCGCTCATCCCGCGTCTCCACCTGAATCGACGCTCGCTTATGCTCATTGCTGTTCAGATAGACGTGCTCCATCTCGCACATCAACTGATGGAACACCACTGGGAAATCCGACAGCCACTTCACATTCTTGATCCCCGAAATCGCCGTCGCCTGCTCCTTCGTATGCTTATGCCCCTCCCAGACCTTCAGATGCTCGTTCGGCTCCCTCAAGAACAATATCTCCCGCTGCTTCTCATCAAACGCCTCCGGCGCGAGGAGCAACATCGACTCCTCCTGCTCGATCCCCGTCAGGTAGAACAAATCCGAGTTCGGCTGCATCAGCAGCGTCGCATCCGCATTCGTCGGCAACATGTCATTGGCATTCACAATCGCCAGCGACCTGGCCGCCATCAGCTTCGTCAGCCTCTCCCGGTTTTCCACAAACAACTTCGAATCAATCGCCAGATGTCTCATATCGCCGACCTTTCTCCACAAATCCCCCACCTCGAATCCTAAGGCTTCACCTTCACAAACCACACCCCCGGACCTTTTGCTTCCAGCTCAATTTTCGCCGCGCTCCCATCAACCCTCCCCCCTCCAACCCTCGCCAACTCCCTCCCCCCATCCACCGCCAGCACCTCCCACTCTCCCTTCTCGAACGGCAGCTTCTCAATCCTCACCCTCAACTTCTCCTCCCCCTTCCCACAATAGCTAACCAACACCCCCACGCCCGTCTTCTCCGCATTCACCCCCGCCAACGCCCTTGCCCCTCCCTCGCTCTTCGTCTCCACTCTCACCGGCGTATCCAGCAACATCCGAAACGCCCGAAACGCATAAAACGTTTTCTTCGGCACCCCATGGAAATTGAACAAGCCAAACCCCTGATGATCGAACGCGTAATAATTCGCCACATCCACCCGCGTATCCTGCAACTCCATCAGCACGCTGGCCGAAAACGCCGCCCCCTCCGCTCCGCCAATCCGATCATAGAACCGCTCCCGCGCCACCCCCTGCCCCTTCAACCCCATCGGCCCCCAATCATTGTCCGGCAGATAATTCCACTCATTAAAGTGCATCTCCGCCCCCTTGAAACCATACCGATCCAACACCTCCCGTATCCCCTTCGCCCTCACCACGCACTCCCGCGGATCGTTCGTGTACAAATGCCACGAGAAAAAATCCAACGGCAACGCCTTCGCCCTGCAATACTCCAGAAACTTCACCATGTACTCCCCCGCCTCAGACTTCCCATTCACGATCTTCCCCGTATACCCCAGCGACGGCCCGCCCACCTTCAGCCCCGGCCACTTTGCCTTGATCGCCTTCGCCGCCACCTCATACAACCTGAAATAATCCTCATCCGACCCCGTCCACATCGCCGGCTTGTTCTCCGGCTCATTCCAGATCTCCCAATACTTGATGTCGTACTTGAACCCGTTCGCCCACCCCTCGTTGTAATGCGAAATGATCCCCAGACACACCGCCGTCCACTTCTGATAATCCACAGGCGGATTCACATAATACTTCCGCTTCGTATGCTCGATGCTCTCGCCGAGCCGATAGACGATCCCCGACCCCACCTTGACGATTGGCGCGATGTAATCATCCGACCGCCGGAAATCGTAACTGGCCTCCAATGTCGCATCCGCCCCCAGATTCGCGAAGATCGAGTGCACATCCACCACATTCGCGCAGGGCCAATTCGGATCGTGCAGCCGCGAAAACGGGATCGCCAGTTGCCGGTGATACTCCGACATATCCAGCATCTCCCCATACCCCATCGGCCCGCTATTCCCCCCATGCAGCGTCCTGATCTGGCCCACCACTTTCGAGCAATCCACTCCTACCTCGGCCCCGCCCGCTGCCGCCCCCACTCCCATCCCCAAACACCACGCCACAATCCACCAGTAGACTCGCATACCTTTCCGTCTCCGTTTCATCGGCGTCGCCTGTTGCACGCGCGGCCAGTTGGGCATGGTTAAGCGCGCCCTTACTTCACCTCGTGTTGCCGATCGTGCGCGCAATCCGTTGTGCCTATCTCAGAATTGTGTCGCTCGATCAGGTCCTGTAACGTCATCGCGAACCCCTGCGCATCGTCGACTTCGTCCTTAATGACATAGTTGATGCATCCGTGCCGCGTCTGAAGCCTCAGCGCGCGGTCTCGAATTCCGGAGAGGAAGATGCCGGCCAGTGCCCAGAACAAGATGGCCACAGTCCAACGGCAGCCAGCCCACGGGATGTACAGCCAGGCAACGACTGCCAGCGCAGTGGTTGCTGGCACAAGCACGAAGCCAGTGGCGTCCCACACACGCACCAGTTCCGCTCGCCGTATGTCTGAGAGCGCGAGGCGGGCAGTGACCTGACCACCGGACATCTGCTTCAACAGCCAGCCGTCGCGAATACACAGGCCCGTCTTGCCCAACACAATCTCGTTCTCTCGTTCCATGCAGCCTCCCACGGTGGATCTGTTTCGTACCAAGACCGCATTATCGTTGTCGTCTCGTCTTTGGAAAGGCCATGGCACGCGTGGTACACAGGGGCGCCTTCGTGCCTCAATGCATCATTGCCTCATTCCCTCGAACCCTTGAACTCTTGAACCCTTGACCTCCACAACACCCCACACCCCTCGCGAGTAATACCCTCCGACGGCATAGATCACAGTCCCCCTATCGAGGTCCATCATGCGCATCGCTCTCTCTTTCGCACTCTTCCTCCTCGCAGCCACCGCCTCCGCTCAGCCCACCACCGCCCCCACCCAATTCGACGTCACCCAATACGGCGCAAAGGGTGACGCCCAATCCGACGCCACCCCCGCCTTCCAACAAGCCCTCGACGCCGCCGCCAAAGCCGGCGGCGGAACCGTCTATGCTCCCAAAGGCAACTACCTCTTCAAGTCCCACCTCAACGTCCCCAACAACGTCACCCTCAAAGGCATCTGGGAATCCGTCCCCGCCCACAACGGCATCCGCGACCGCGGCATGCCAAAACCCACCGACGACGGCACCACCTTCCTCGTCACCGAAGGCGCCGGCAAAGAAGATGCCCCACCCTTCATCACCCTCAACACCAACTCCACTCTCAAAGGCGTCTGCATCTACTACCCCGACCAGGACCCTAAAGAAACCCCCAAACCCTACCCCTACGCGATCGCCATGCGCGGCAAGAACCCCGCCGTCCTCGATGTCGAACTCCTCAACCCCTTCAACGGCATCGACGCCTCTCAAAACGAACGCCACCTCATCCGCAACATCTCCGGCCAACCCCTCCGCCGTGGCGTCTTCGTCGATTCCATCTACGACATCGGCCGGATCGAAAACGTCCACTTCAACCCCTGGTGGAGCAACTCCCCAAAGGTCCGCGAATTCCAGTTCAACAACGGCGAGGCCTTCATCTTCGCCCGCACCGACTGGCAATACGTCCTCAATACCTTCTGCTTCGGCTACAAAGTCGGCTACAAGTTCGCGCAGACCCGCGCCGGCGTGTGCAACGGCAACTTCCTCGGCATCGGCGCCGACGACTGCCAACGCGCTGTCCTCGTCGAACAATCCGCACCCATGGCCCTGCTCATCACCAACGGCGAGTTCGTCGCCTTCAACGGCCCCGACCCCGTCATGGTCGAAGTCACCAAAACCCATTCCGGCGCCGTTCGCTTCGTAAACTGCGCCTTCTGGGGCCCCTGCCAACAAATCGCCCGCATCGCCGGCCCAGGCACCGTCGGCTTCTCCGACTGCACCTTCGTCCAATGGGACAAACAACGCAAAGGCCTCCCCGCTCTCCAAATCGACTCCGGCTCCGTCATCGTCCGCGGCTGCGAATTCCGCGAGAATAAACCCCAGATCACCCTCGCCGAACCCGTCCGCCGCGCCATCATCACCGGCAACCTCCTCACCGGCCCCGCCCGCATCACCAACAACTCCAAAGGCTCCGTAGTCATCTCCGACAACGCCCCCACGCCGTGAGGCAAGCTCGTTCCGGCGAGTTCAGTTCCACTTTCAGCGACCGAGCGCGTATACTGGATCAATTGAACAACGGAGGCTCCAATGACCCGCAATAATCACCTCACACGCAGAGCAGTCTTGGCCGCCGGCGCCGCTGCGGCTTTCACCACCATGACAGGCCACGCCGCCGAGAAGGACCAGCCCACCAATCGCTGGCAGATCGGCTGCTACACACGCCCTTGGGATCAGTACGAGTACCGGGTCGCCCTCGATGCCATCGCCGAAGCCGGGTTCAAATACGCCGGGATCATGACCGCCAAGGGCAAATCGTGGGCCATGATCACCACGCAGACAACGGTGGACGAAGCCGCGACCATCGGCCAGGAGGTGGCCAAACGCGGGCTCAAGACCCTCTCCGCCTATGGCGACTTTTCCGTCGCCAAATCCGTCCAGGAGGGAATCGCCGGACTCAGAGGCCTCATCGACAACTGTGCCGCCTGTGGCTCGCCAAACCTGCTGCTGGGCGGCACAAGCGACCAGAAGCTCTACGATCCCTACTACAAAACCATCGCCGAATCCTGCGACTACGCGATGTCGAGAAAGGTCGGCCTGAGCGTCAAGCCCCATGGCGGCCAGAACGCCACCGGCCCGCAATGCCGCAAAGCCATCGACCGAGTCGCGCACAAGAACTTCGGCCTGTGGTACGACCCCGGAAATATCTTCTACTACTCCGACGGCAACCTCGACCCGGTCGAGGACTCCAAATCCGTTAACGGCCTCGTCGTTGGCATGAGCGTCAAGGACTTCCTCCCGCCCAAGGAAGTGATGGTCACGCCAGGCCAAGGCAAGGTGAATTTCAAGACGGTGTTTGCCAATCTAGCAATAGGCGGCTTCGTTCGCGGGCCGCTTGTCGTTGAGTGCCTGGCCCGCGGCGATGTGGCGAAGGTGACCGCCGAGGCCGCCAACGCCCGCCGGTTCCTCGAAAACCTCCTGGCTGGCAATTGAACCGCACCCACCGCTCACCAGACAAAGATTTCGACAACGCCCGCGCCACCTGGAATACGCGCTCCGCTATCCCCGGACGTGTCCCTGCGCCCGGAGCCCTTTATTTCTGCCCCCGCCCCATCAACGTTCGCTTCAGCCTCGCCCACTGGTATATCGCGTTATAAACCCCAAACCCCGCCGCCAAGACCGGCATGATCTGCACGCCAATCTCCCCCATCACCCCCACCACCACCCCAATATTCAACAATATCACGCCGATCGTGATCACCAACACCCCCCCGCGCACCATCACACTCCGCCGACACACCATCGCCAGCGCATCCAACAACAACGTCACCGCAAACAACGCCACCCCCAAATCCACCAGGTAATACGCCGACTTCGTATACGCCAGCGGCAATCCCTGCTTATCCGTAAACGTCCAGGTAAACGACCTCGGCATCAAGTAATACTGCCAAATCTTCGGAAAAACCAAAATCAGAATCACCCCGATCAGCAGGCTGCTCCACACCTCCCCCCCAACCTCCCCCTACCCCACCCCCCCCCCAAACACAACCTTCATAACCCCCGCCAGCACGGCC
>JAPLNB010000125.1 GCA_026693085.1 Planctomycetota bacterium
CCCCACCAACAGGAAAAACATCAAAAAAAGGCTGGTAAAGATCTTCCCACCGACTCCCATCCTTCCCGAGCCTGTGCCGACCGAAAGCTCCATGCCCATAGTGCTGACCATCCCGCTCCCCCACCGCCACACCGATCATCAAGCACATTCCGCGTATCATTCCTATCCCTTCGTCTTCCCATCCATCATACCGCGTCCCCCCTGCCGCACCGCCAAGCCCTCACGCGCCATTCCCGCGCACAACAGGAGGGGTGAGGGGGGGTGAGGGGTCTCTTGACCTTGTGTGAGGCGAGCAATAGCCTTGTGCGAAGCAGGCCGGGTGGAAAGTATTGTGGAATGTGCAAAAAGGCCCGAGGCGAGCATAATGGGCGACACGAGATTGTTGGATGAAGATGTTCTGTAAGGTCTAAGGTATGGCCAAGGCAGAAGACGAGGATAGGCCGGACGAGCGGCGGGTGGATGGACCGGAACAGCGGCAGATGGAGCAGTGGTATCGGTTGGCGGGGATTGGGATGGAGTTTGTGGTGGCGGTGCTGCTGTTTGGGGGGATTGGATGGTGGGCGGATGGCCGGGTCGGGACCCAGCCATGGTTGATGCTTGGTGGGGGGTTGTTGGGATTCGGGGTGGGCTTGTGGTTGATGTTGAAGGCGGCGTTAGGATCGTTTCATGATTGACGGAACGGAAGAGAGTCTGGCTGGCAGAGCCGTGCTGAAGGGGATTGCGCTGGGGGCGGGATTGGCGATCGTGGGGACGGCGGCGGGGTTGGCGGGAGTGTTGCTGCTGGCGCGGCGGAGCGAATGGTGGAGCGGGTTGGGGGCGGCGATGTTGATCAGCGTGTTGGGTACCGTTGCGTCGGTTGGCCCACTGGGTTGGGGATTGAGGCGCGGTTTGACCCAGGCCGTGGCGGGGTATTTTGTGAGCGCGGGCTTGAGGATGCTGGTCAGTGTGGGGGGCGGGCTGCTGGCGGTGATGGTGGGCGGGTATCCGGCCGTGCCGACGATGTTGTTGCTGGTGGTGTTCTACTTTGCGGTGTTGGCGGCGGAAACGACGACGATGGTCAGAGCGATCTGGGGGGCGAAGGCAATAGGATAGAGGCTTATGATGGACTCATTGGTGAGGACGTTGCCGTTGGTGGGTGCGGGAATGAATCCGCTGACGCACGTGGTGGACCATCCGATCGTGGTGAGGAACGGGTGGCACGTTTTGACGAATCACATGGTGATGCTGGGGGTGGCGGCCGGGTTGATGCTGGTAATATTTCCGTTGTTGACGCGGAGGTATCGGAGCGGGGAGCTGGTTCCGACGGGGGCGCGGAACTTTTTTGAAGCGATCATGATGTACATCCGGAACGACGTGGTGAAGCCGGTGCTGGGGGATGATACGGATCGGTTCATGCCGTTTGTGTGGACGTTGTTCTTTTTCATATTATTCGTCAATTTGCTGGGCCTGTTGCCGTTCGAGCCGATCACGGCGCCGGTGATGAGGTGGGTCACCGGGGACCCCGCGGCGCATGCAATCTATGGGACGGCGACGGCAAATTTGTATGTGACCGGGACCCTGGCGTTTATTTCATGGCTGGTGATCCAGGTGAGCGGGCTGCGGGCGAACGGGGTGGTGAATTATGCGAAGCATTTTCTCGGTGGAGCGCCGTGGTACATGTTTCCGATCATGGTGCCGGTGGAGATATTGGGAATGCTGGTGAAACCCTGTGCGTTGGCGATCCGTTTGTTTGCGAACATGACGGCGGGGCACATATTGGTCGCGGTGCTGATTTCGTTTACGACGATGGCGGCGGCCGTGGGTACGGCGGTGTTGGCGGGGATCGGCATTCTGGTGGTGATCGGGACCACCGCGATCATGTGTCTGGAATTGTTCGTGGCCATTTTGCAGGCGTACATTTTCACGTTCTTGACGACCCTGTTTATCGGGCAGTTGGTGGTGCATGAGCATGAGCACCACGATGCGGAAGGCGGGAAGCCTGATGAGGCGCACGAGGCGATTGGAGCGGGGGATTTGACGGATTATGAGCAGATGCCGGATGCGGCGAGGCAGGCGGGGGCGCATGCGGCCGGGTGACCGAGACACTATGGCGCTCGCGGCGAGGGCGAGGCCTTTCAGGGAGTTGATCCCGATAGTGCTGAGAGTGGGCCAGACCTCGCGGGCCCCAGGGTAGGCGCTCGACCCGGACAGAGCGAAGGCAAGGAGTTTGGTTATGAAGAAGTTGGCGATTGTTGCGATGCTGGTGCTGTTGGCAGCGCCGGCGGTGGCGATGGCGGCGGGGTCGGCCGAGGCGCCGGCGGCGCCGGCGGCGAGCGCGGCGCCGGCGGGCGGGTTCTATTTCTTCCCGCCCGGTCGGCCGGGGACTGCGTTCGGAATTACGATCGGGTTGGGGCTCATCATTATCGGCGCGGGAAAAGGGATTGCGACAATCGGCAGCCACGCGACCGACGCGATTGCGCGCCAGCCTGAAGCGGGCGGGCGCATTTTCACTACGATGATCATCAGCGCGGCGTTGATTGAAGGCGTGACCCTGTTTGCGATCGTGGTGGCGTTGTTGACGATGATTTTGGGGGCTTGATTGACGCAGGTTCACTCGCGGGCGGGCTCACCCTCGTCCGCGGGTTTTGGCGGTGCCGTGCAAGCTTTTTTGGAGATCGGACATGAAGCCTGTGTGGAAATACGCGATGGGGGCGATGGCGGCGATGGTGGTGCGGGGCTCGGTGGCAATCGCGTCGGAGGCGGGCGGACATGCGGCGGAGCCGCAGTTGATCAGCGGGATCAACCAGGGGCTTGTGACGGCCGTGACGACGCTGGTGATTTTTGCGGTGCTGCTAGCGGTGTTGGGAAAGTCTGCGTGGGGGCCGATTGCGGATGGCCTGAGGAAACGTGAGGACCGGATTCGGAAGGACATTGCGGATGCCGAGGCGGCGAGGTTGAGGGCGGAGGGGACGCTGAAGCAGTATCAGAAGCAGTTGGCGACGGCGGAGCAGAAGGTGCGGGAGATGATCGGAATCGCTTCGCAGGAGGGACAGAACGTAGCGGCGGAGATCCGGGCCAAGGGCCAGACCGAGGCGGAAGAGGCGAAGGAGCGGGCGAAGCGCGAGATCGAGGCGGCGAGCAAGCAGGCGGTCGCGGAGATCTATCAGAAGGCGGCGGAGCTGTCGACGAGCATCGCGGCGAAGATTCTGAAGCGGAATATCAATGCGGAGGATCAGCGGGACCTGGTGGAGAGGAGTTTGGAGCAGATGCGGGGGGTGGAGAATTAGTGGTTAGTTGTTAGTGGTTAGTTGTTAGTGGTTAGTTTTACTTTGCTATTTGTGGTGAGACTATGGCGGTGAAAAGAGGACAGGGTGTGGCGGCGGGACAGTATGCCAGGGCGCTGCTGGAGCTTTCGAATGAGCGGGGTCAGGCGGAGGCGATGGGTGAGGAGTTGCAGGGGCTCCGGGGCGTGGTGGAGGGGAATCCGAGGTTTGGGGCGCTTCTGCAAGACCCGGCGATCCGCCGAGAGGAGCGGCGAGCGGTATTGGAGAAGGTGTATGCGGGCAAGGTGTCGGAGCTGGTGATGAATGGGCTGCGGGTGCTGAATGCGAAGGGGCGGCTGGGGTTGCTGCCGCAGATCGCGGAGCATTACCAGGTGATGCTCGACGAGCAGTTGGGGAATATCAAGGTGGATGTGACGGTTCCGCAGCGGATGGATGAGGCGATGCTGGAACAGGTGCGGCGGCGGATCAGCGAGGCGCTGAAGAAGAATGCGCTGGTGACGCAGATCGTGGATGAGTCGATCATCGGGGGGATGGTTGTGAGAATCGAGGATCGGTTGATCGATGGAAGTGCCAAGGCACAGTTGGAAGCGATGAAAAGGCACTTGATGATGGCGGTGGCCAAGTAGTTGAGCCGCAGCGAACACAGAGGCCGAAGCAGAGATAGTGGAGCAGATATGGCGATTAATGTGGCGGAGATTACGAGCGTTTTGAAGCAGGAGATCGCGGGCTTTGAGCAGAGGCTGGAAGTCAGCGAGGTGGGGACGGTGATTGAGGTGGGCGATGGCATTGCGCGGATTTATGGGTTGCGCAATGCGATGGCCGGTGAGTTGTTGGAATTTGAGGGCGGCGTGATGGGGCAGGTGTTTAACCTGGATGAGGATTCGATCGGGGCGGTCATCTTTGGAAATTATCTGGGAATCGAAGAGGGCGATAACGTGAAGAGCACGGGGAGGTTGCTCGAGGTGCCGGTGGGCGATGCGGTGATGGGGCGGGTGGTGACGCCCCTGGGGCAGCCGGTGGACGGTGGGCCTCCGATTGTGAGCACCGAGACGCGGAAGCTGGATATTGTGGCGCCGGGGATTGCCGACCGGCAGCCGGTGAAGGTGCCGTTGCAGACGGGTATCAAGGCGATTGACTCGATGATTCCGATCGGGCGGGGGCAGCGAGAGCTGATCATTGGGGATCGCAAGACCGGCAAGACGGCCATTGCAGTAGATACGATCATTGCGCAGAAGGGGCAGGGGGTGAAGTGCTTCTACGTGGCGATCGGGCAGAAGGAATCGAGCGTGGCGGGGGTGGTTGAGATTCTGAAGAAGAACGGGGCGATGGAATACACGACGGTGGTGCTGGCGGGCGCGGCGGACCCGGCCCCGCTGCAATATATTGCGCCGTACGCAGGATGCTCGATGGCGGAGTATTTCATGTGGAAGGGGCAGGACACGTTGTGCGTCTATGACGATTTGACCAAGCAGGCGGCGGCGTATCGGCAGTTGTCGCTGCTGCTGAGAAGGCCGCCGGGACGCGAGGCCTATCCCGGCGACGTGTTCTATCTGCACAGCCGGTTGCTCGAGCGGGCCGTCAAGCTCAGCGATGAGAAAGGAGCGGGGTCTTTGACGGCGTTGCCGATTATTGAGACTCAGGAAGGCGAAGTCTCGGCGTACATTCCGACGAACGTCATCAGTATTACGGATGGGCAGATTTATCTCGAGCCGGATTTGTTCTTCGCCGGCGTTCGGCCGGCGATCAACGTGGGCATCAGCGTGAGCCGGGTGGGCGGCAACGCGCAGACAAAAGCCATGAAAAAGATCGCGGGGTCGCTGCGGTTGGATCTGGCAGCCTATCGCGAGTTGGAGGCCTTTGCCCAGCTCGGGACGGAGTTGGACAAGGCGACCCAGGCGCAGTTGGATCGTGGGGCGAGGCTGGTGGAGCTGTTGAAGCAGCCGCAGTATGGGCCGATGCCGATGGAGCAGGAAGTGGCCGTGATTTACGCAGGGACGACGGGGTACGTCGATGATGTGCCGCTGAACCGCGTCGCCGAATTCCAGACTGAGCTGCTGAAGTTCCTGGCGACAGGTGGGGCGGATGTGACGAGGGAATTGAGGGAGAAGAAGGACATGACGCCGGAGTTTGAGGCGAAGCTGAAGGCGGCGTTGGTGGATTTTAAGGGGAAGGTGTGGAAAAAATAGGGGAGGGTGGAGACAGGATGAGCCAGAAAAAAGGGAGCAATTGGACTTGTTCCCTATTCTGCATCCCCCTTTTCGGTCCGGCCGCACATTACGATCTGGGGACCAATCCAAACAACGGGAAGAGTACAAGAGGGCAAGTCGCGTTAGAACAACGCAAGCCGGAGTTGGATTGGTGCAGGTTTGGCAGGCGCCCTACACTGGGCGACCGACAATGCGTAGAATGGGTGTAACAAGGAGTGCCAGCCATGGTGCGGATGACGATTGAGATGCCGGAGGAGGCGCTGGCGGGCCTGCGGAAGGACCCGCCGAGCTTTGCGCGAGAGCTGCGATTGGCCGCCGCCGTCAAGTGGTACGAGATGAAGATGGTGTCGCAGGGGAGGGCGGCGGAGATCGCGGGGCTGTCACGCCGGGAGTTTTTGGATGCGCTCGGGCGGTTTGGTGTGACACCGTTCCAATATGACGCGGACGAGGTTGTTGGGGAGGGCATCGAGAGCTGAGCTGGCGGGGCAGTCGGCGAATGGGGAGCTGTTCGACGTAGAGATCCTTCGCTTCGTTCAGGATGACAATGGGGGCGATAATGTTGGGCGGTATGTTCGTCATGGGCGTTACAGGCGGTGCGGGCGCATGGGGGATGTCCGGTAACCGGGGTGGTTAGAAGAAAATTGCCAGGGAATAATAGGCCGGACAGCGTGTCTGATGGTATGTAGAGGGCAGGTCGTATTTGGAAGGCAGGCGGCGCGGAGAAAGACGCGCGCCCTTGGAGGCAACACGCGCCAGCGAGCAGCGGAAGAGCGCCCCGCGGGCGGGGCGGAGTGACGGGAGAGTTTTGCGTCGGCGTGTACAAATAGGAAGGGACATAGCCGTGACAATGGCAGATGCTGGCATGCGTATGCGCCAGGGCACAGTGGATATGCCGCGTACGCTGTTTGATTACGAGGTGCTGGACTTCCTGGGCGAGGGCGCGGGGAGCCTGATCTATGTGGTGGCACACCCGGAGACGCACCAGGTCTATGCGATGAAGTACGTGAGGCGGCGGGTGGAGAAGGATTCCCGGTTCTTTGAGCAGTTGGAGACGGAGTATGACGTCAGCCGGGAGTTTACGCACCCGGTGTTGCGGCGGGCGCTGGAATTGAGGGACAACAAGACGTTGTTCCGGAAGGCGACCGAGGCGGCGTTGGTGATGGAGTTGTTTGACGGGACGCCGATCGAGCAGCACAGGCCAGAGGATCTGCTGGGGGTATTGAGCTGTCTTGTGGCGGTGGCGCAGGGGTTGGCATCGTTGCATTTGATGGGGTATTTACACTGCGATCTGAAGCCGAACAATATATTGCTGAACCATGCGGGGGAGGTGAAGGTGATTGATTTTGGGCAGGCCTGCAGGGTCGGGACAGTGAAGGAGCGGATCCAGGGGACGCCGGACTTCATTGCGCCCGAACAGGTGAAGTGCCAGCCGTTGTCGGTGAGGACGGACGTGTTTAATTTTGGGGCGACGCTGTATTGGGCGCTGGCGGGGCAGACGATTCCGACATTGTATACGTTGAAGCGGGATGAGAACAGCTTCCTGGTGGATGATCAGATCACGACGCCGCAGCAGATCAACCCAATCGTGCCGGAGCCATTGTCGAATTTGGTGATGGAGTGCATCCGGACGAACCCGATGAAGCGGCCGGGGGATATGCTGGAGCTGCAGCGGCGGTTGGAGATCATGCAGCACGTGGCGGCAAGAAAGACTGCCGTGGCGTAGGGGATTCCGGGGAGAGCCGTGGGTCAGAGGAGGGCATCCACCTTGGCGGCGGAGATGAAGTCGTTTTCGGACAGGCCATGGATGGCGTGGGTGGAGTAGCGGATGGTGCACTTGTTGTAGGATAGTTCCATGTCGGGGTGGTGGTCTTCGCGGTGGGCGATGAAGGCGACGGCGTTGGCGAACGCCATGGTTTCGTGAAAATTCTTGAACTTGTAGGTTCTCTGGATTTGGGAGTCCTTGAGCTCCCAGCCGGGGAGGCGGGCGAGCAGATCGCGCACCTGGGACTGAGAGAGCGGGGGGGTGTTTCCTTCACACGGTGTGCAATGGCGGGTGGCGAGTTCCTGAACATTGGTCATAACCATGGGGCGCCTCTCGGTTAGAGCGTAGGATTGTAGGAGAGGCAGGTGCTGAGCCTCTAGCGCTCGGGGTCATCGGGGGATTCTTTGTCGGGGGGGGCGGGGCGCCGCCGGAGAAAGGTGATGACCATGAAGATGGCGAGCACGGTCATGGTGGCCATGGCGACCCAGGTGATCGGAGGTTCGGTGCGGCGGGAGACGGTGACGAACTGGGTGAGTTGGCCGTCGGTGGAGCCGGAAAGCTTGTAGCGTTGTTCGTGGAACTTGGAGTCGCGGGAGAAGATGAGGCGGAGTTGGTCGCCGGCGACGGTGAGGTCCATGTCGCGGGTGGCGGGCAGGGGCGGAGGCAGAGTGAGGGGCGTGGAGTGTCCATCGACGACGAGGGCACCGGGGCCGGAGTCGGTCTGCAGCCAAAGGGCGGGTCGGCCGCCGAGGTCGAGGAGCTTGTGGTGTTGGAACCGAGGGGGAGCGGGGATGGTGCTGAGGAGCAGCCACGCGGAGTTGTCTTTGGAGAGTTGGTAGACGCGGATGAAGTTGTCGGGGCAGAGAACGGCCAGGTGGGGTTGATCGGCGATGATATCGAGGGAGAGGAGGTTGGAGTCGATGATGGGAGGGGCATCAGGCGGCCAGGGGGTGGGCAGTTGCTTCCAGGAGGTTCCTTGCAGGCGGAAGAACGCGGGTGCTGCGGGTCGGGTGGTTGGCAGGGTTGACGGGGGTGAGGGGGCGGATTCGGCGACGGTGGCGGCGGGTCGGGGAAACTGGCCCAGCCCGAAGAGAGAGTCGTAGTCGCCGGCGAGGGCGAGGATGGTGGCTTTCTCGGGGAGGAGTGGGCCATAGGAAAAGCGTTCGGTTTGTTCCGTGGCGGAGAACCAGGCCCAGGAGCGGTTTTGGAGCAGTAGGACGAGTTCCCCGGAGTGGTGTGTGATGGCGATGACGCGGGCGGGGACGAGGGAGTATTCCTTCCACTTGGAGTCGCCGAAGACTTCGCGGGAGAGGACAAGGGTCTTGGGATCGGGGTCTGGGCGCGTGGCGATGGCCGCGACCCAGATGTGGGCGTTGCGGACGGGGGTCCGGCGGGAGCCTTGGGCGAAGATGTCGCGGCGGTCGGGGGCTTGGGCAGAGGCGGCGGAGGCCAGAAGGAGGGAGAAGACAGAAGTCAGAAGATAGACGGAAAAAGGCACCAAGGCATTAAGGCACGGAGAGACGAAGGGAGGCATCGCGTCGGTCATGGGGTAGGGGTGGATGTTATTTGGAGATGGGTTCATCGATCTGGATCTCTTTGAGTGCCGGGTCGTCGCGCCAGATGAGGGCGCCTTCTTTGGGGTTGCCGGATTGATTGGTGAGGGCGGGGTCGGAGAGTTTGAGGGTCATGTAGGAGCCGGTTTCCGGGAAGTAGAGGTCGAAGACGGTGGCGATGAGTGGCCATTGGTCGCGGGGGAGATTGGGGGATTGGACGGGCTGGTGGTTGGAGAGGTTGGCGCGGAGGACGGGTCGGCCATGCGTGTCGAAGACGATGACTTTGCGGGGGAGGTGGGTAGTGAGGTCGTACCAGATGGTTTTTTCGGTGAACCAGCCGTCGGGGAGTGGAGAGTGCCATTCGACCATGTAGACGCGGATGTCGTTGTTGAAGGTCATCGTGGGGATGGGGGGTTGGAGGAGGTCGGTGTTGATGTCGGAGATGCCGAGGACTTGGCCGATGAGGTCGGGGCGGATGGGGATGGCGTCGGAGAGGGTTTTGTGGACGTTGCGGTAGTAGCCCCAGCGGCGGGTGTTTTCGTCGAGGTAGATGGAGATCCAGTAGCGGTCCGAGGTGGAGCCGATTTCGAAGACTTTGTCGAAGACTTTTCGGCCACGGAGCAGGAGTTCGCGGGGTTTGCGGACGAAGACGTCGCCTTCGGTGTTGACGAAGCGGCTCTTGCCCTGGTGGACGATGTTGGCTTCGATGTACGCGTTGGCGAAGAGGGTGGGGAGCTTGTGGTTGTTCTGGTTGATCTTATTGACGAGGACGGGGAGGGGGTCGGTGGGGCCGGTGTACGGGGCAGGGGTGGTGGGTTTGGCGAGGCAGCCGGGGAGAAGCAACCAACAAAGAAAACCAAACACGAAGACACGAAGGCACGAAGTGCTCCCCGTTATGCGTGGACTGGCCGGCAGGTCAGCGTCCTCAAAAAAGCGAAGGCGGCGAGCGAGGTGGTGCATGGTTAGAGTCCTTCGTTGAGGATTTGGGAGAGTTGATCTCCCACTTCTTTCATTTGCGTTTCGTCGAGCTTGGGGTTGAGGAGGTCGAGTAGGTCGTCGCGGCCTTTGAGGCGGACAGACCAGATCTCGCGGTCGCCGTCTTTGCGGGTGGATTCGTAGATGAGCAGGCGTTTGCGCATGAGGATGAGGGCCAGGACGAAGCGAAAGTTGAGCTTTGGGGGTTCGGTGACGGAGGCGAGGCGTTCGAAGAGCTCGCCGAGGACCGTATCATCGACGAAGAGTTTCTTCTTTTGCTCAGGGCGGGGCATCTGGGTCTTCCAGAAGGCGATGACCTTGGCGCGGTCGAACTTGTCCCAACAGCGGAGGCAGGTGTCCGAGCGTTGGAATCCGGCGGGGGTTTCGATCAGGGCGGCCATGAAGCGGACATCGCCGGCGATCTCTTGGGAGCAGAGGGTGCAGCGGCCTTGAGGACGAGTGACCTCGTACCCCCCCCCACCGGGTTGTTGTTTGGGTGAAGCGGACGCGGCCAAAGGCACCTCCGTGTGGGAAATGACGAATGGAAAATGATGAAGGATGAATGAACCGGCCGCAAGGGGGCGAGGGCGATTCATCATTCATCATTGGTCATTGGTGTTCAGTATACCACAAAGAAGCGGGAATCGGTGCCCGAAGCGGCAACCTGGAACGTAACGGGCCGCAGGCAGCGCGGGCAGCGGCCGCGGTAACTGGACGCGTCTGGCGAGCGGTAGATGCGGGTGTAGACGCCGCAGCAGGCGAAGTGCACGGAGAGGAACGGGCGAAGCGAGGCAGGAACTTGGGGCGTAGCCGCGGGCGCAACCGAAGGCGGCCTGCTCGAGAGGTCGAGTTTGTAGTCGCGTGAGTCGGCTGACATGGGGATCAGGCACCCTGCGAGTTGCGGTCCCAGATGCGCGGTGCAACGCTTTGGATGAGCAGCACAGCGCGGTTGAGGATCTGGCCGATGGTGGCTTCGGCCTCGCGGCGGTCTTCGGGGTCGGGGAGGTCATTGAGGTTGGCACGAACGGAATAGATGGCGCAGCGGATGGCAGCCATGGAAAGATCGGCGGCGACCGCGAGGTCGGAAAGGAGGTAGTAGTTGGTGAAATTGACCAGGCGATCGCAGCGCTCGAGGATGGCGACGGAGGTCGCGGCGATGGCTTGTGGAACGCGGACGCTGGCGAGCATGGCGGCGGGGAGTTTGTCTTTGCGCTCGGGGGAGTCGGACGGAAGTTTGCGGAGGTTGCTGACGGCTTCGTACGCAGCCTGATCCTCCGCCATGAGTTGGAGGAGGACCATGCGGGCGCGGGTGATCTCGGCAAGAGCGGGTTTGAGTTCATCCTGGAAGGCCTCGAGGCCTTTCTTGCCAATCGAGTAGTTGATGACCATTTCGCCGGTGGCGGCTGCAAGGGCCCCGACGAGAGCGGTTACGGAGCCACCGCCGGGAGTGGGTTGGCGAGCCGCGGTGGCGGAAAGAAATCCGTCAATGGTTGTCGAAGCGTCGTAGATCATGCAACCTCCCTGGTTCAACTGGCAGCTTATGACGTAACTGGGTCATTGGCTTGTAGACTGATCACCAGACGCCCGGAGCGTGTGATGACTTGGTAACCCAAGTGACGCGGCCCAGAATATAACGGCCTACGGAGCATCATCATTCCCCTGCGCCGCCCACGTCGTGCTGAATGCCACGGGGCGTCAGATCGACGGGCGGGAATGAATCGTAATGTCCTTCACCTTCTTTTACCACCATTACCTGTGGTGCGTTGGTGGAAATAGTGACAACGCATTGATTTAGCAGAGTCCGCGAGACCGTCAATACACCTTCTGTTCGTACATTGCGGGTATTATCGGCGAAACGGGTGTGTATTCGTAACCGAGGCCGAGAAGCTCGTCGAGGGCACTGGAGGTGGTCGAGAGGAGAAGGACCCACAGATCAGAATCCGCGGCCTTTGCTCCTCCGAAAACGGTCAGTTCTCGTCTTCGTGTTCGATTTCGTTGAGATAGGTGAGGGCGCGTTCGAGTTCGTTCTTGAGGTGGCGGACGCGGAGGAGGCTCTTGACGCGGGTGAGCAGCTCGAATTTGTTGACGGGTTTGCTGACGAAGTCGTCGGTGCCGCACTCGGAGGCCTGTTCGATGTCGCCAAGCTCGTTCAGGGCCGTCACCATGAGGATCTGGATGTCGCGGGTGGCGGCGTCGGATTTGAGTTTGCGGCAGACCTGAAAACCGCTCATCCGAGGCATCATGATGTCGAGCAGGATAAGGTCGGGATTGTGCTGTTGGACCTTCTCGAGTGCTTCGAGCCCGTCCGAGGCGGTGATGATCTTGACGGGTAGGGATTCGAGGAAAGCCTGGAGAAGCTCGACATTCTGTTGGTTGTCATCCACGATGAGCACCGTGGACTGCGGGAGGAAAGATTCGGAGTTCTGGTTTCCCGGAGGGACGGTGTCAGCCATAACTGTGCTCCAGTAGAGCAGGATCAAGCGCCAAGCCGACTATACGCCGGAGGCTTCAAGGGTTCAAGAGTTGTTGGCTTGACGTTGGAAGCGGTCGGGAGGAGGATTCTGGAATGGAATCGCAGCGGTTTGACCTGCGGTTTGCGGTCCTGCGGCATGAGGGCGTTGGCGAGGGACATTTTGACATTATGTTTCAGACAACACCCGGGTCGAAGCTGGCAACCTGGCGCAGCGCCCAGTGGCCGTTGAGCAATGGGACGATTGTGGAGCCGGTGCCGGACCATCGGGCCGAGTATTTGGAGTATGAGGGCGAGGTGTCGCGGGGGCGCGGATTTGTCAAGCGAGTGACCGCGGGCCGGCATCTGGTTCGCGAGGATCGGGTGGACAGGCTCGTGGTGGAACTGGAGGATGGGCAGGTGCTGAGTTTGTGGCGCAGCGGGCAGCGGAAGGCGCAGGTTACCCGCGAGTTGTGATGACAGGGTGGTTGCTGTAGATGGCGGAGGTTGGCCGCGAGTTATGATGACAGGGTGGTTGGTGTAGATGGCGGAGGTTGTGGGGCCATTTGTTACTCGCTGCCACGCGCCTTCGCAGAACACTAGAGCGGTTCCCGATTGCCTGTACTCCCTTTCTCCCCTCGCCCGGTACCCCCTTTCTCCCCTCGCCCGGTACCCCCTTTCTCCCCTCGCCCGGTACCCCCTTTCTCCCCTCGCCCGGTACTCCGGGAGAGGGTTGGGTGAGGGCTTCCTTTTTTTCCCCGCCCCCCGCCAGACATCCAACCAGCGCGTTCGGCCGTCATCTCCGCGCAACGGGTTCACGCAATCGGGAACCGCTTTCTCCCCTCGCCCGGTACCCCGGGAGAGGGCTGGGTGAGGGCTTCCTTATTTTCCCCGCCCCCCGCCAGACATCCAACCAGCACGTTCGGCCGTCATCTCCGCGCAACTGGTTCACGCAATCGGGAACCGCTGTAGAGCATTAATAGGACAATATATCCGGCCTGCGGGGCACAATGGTGATTGTGGATACCGCAGCGGAATGAGTGATGCGCGTTGAGCGACTGCTTTCAGCCGAGGGGACGATTATCCTGGAGATTCTCCTGCACATCTCGAAAGAAGAGCAGAAGACGCGGCTGGCGGCGGTGCGTGTGAGCGTCCGGCGCGGGCGCCCGTACGCCGATGATGACTGGACGCGAAAGACGCCCGGCCGTCTGGCCCTGCCGAGCACGCTCCGGCCGGTCGGTCGGCCGAAAAAGGCGAAGCGCGAGGAATGAAATGGCTTCTGACCCCTTTTTTCGGACTCCCTTACTTCGCCGCGGCCAGGAAGTACATGCCCTTGCGGTATTCGCGGTCGGACCTGAACTGCCCGGCATACTGCTTGGGCTCTTGCCCGTACGTCGCCCGCCGATCCTTCGCAAAATAGTAAACCCCGCTCGGATCCCCCGAATCCCCATCACCAAAGTCAATCTGTCCCCCGTCGCTCCACTCCTCGCCAACGCAGTCCCAGAACCGCCGCCCCCTTAGGTCGTAGATAAACCCCAAGTCCCCCGGCACCACGCGCGGCACATGCGGCGTCTCGTTGCCCCTGTAGAACACGTCCAGCACCTTCGTCTGCAACCCCTCAACCAATTTCGTACGAAAATCCTTCATCTCCTCCCCAAATTCCGAGATCACCGCCACCCGCGGCCGACACATCGCGATCACCCGCGCCGTCCCGATAATCCCCAGGTGGTTCGCATAACATGCCTTCGCCGGATCGAGCTCTCCCGACCGCCTTAGCTCTTCTTCCCGGATCGACCCGATGTGTACGACCATCAAGTCCGGCTCCTTCCCCCACCCATCCTTAAGATAGTCTCGCCACACCTCCGCCCCCCTCTCCGATGTGTCCGGCACCGGCTTCCCCTCCCGTTTCAGGGGAAACAGCCCCGTGTCGCTCGTCACCAACACCTTGCGCTCTTCCTGCCCAATGGGAATCCTGAACCCAAGCCCCACCGCCTGGTCCCGCGCCAAAACTTCATCGTGGTAAGCCGCCAGCACCCGAAAACGTCCTCCTCCCCCCAACAGCTCAAACTCCCCGCCTGCATTCAGCGTGAAAACCCGATCCGTGAAATCGTCGTCCTTCAGGTCCACCATCCCCGCAAACTTGCGGAACGCCCCATTGTTCAAGAAGAACCGCACCCGCTTCTTCTTCTCCGCCGCCGGCAGCTCATCGTTGTACTGGTGCAGCAGCACCCTCAGCGACTCAAAGTCGTTCGTGTGGTCGTTATGGGCGTGCGTCAGAATCACGTTGTCGATGTCGCAGATTCGACACCGCGCTTCGTGGAAGTTCTCGATGAAGTTGTACCCAGGATCGATCACCGTACCCCGACCATTGTGCCACAAAAAATAACCGCCCCCCCGGCTACGCTCATCCTCGGCCGACGGAAGCGCCGGCGTGTACGAATTCCATTTCCGCAGCACCATGAAGACCGATGCACCCGGGTCCAGAAGTGACTCCGGCTGCAAAAAAGCGCTGCGGTCTGCTTTCCACTTCTTGATCTTCTCCAGGTACCCCTCTGCTTCGTCCCTGAACGCCTCGCGGATCGTCCCGATGAACAGCGGCAATTCCTTCAGCGATTCCTCGGCGCTCACCTTCATGCGCGCCGTGGGCCCAAACAGCTTCCCCCACTCAACATCCGGGAACTTGTCGCACATCTTGCACACAGCCCGGAATTCCGCCTGCCCGCGATCACGGTCCAACTTCACCGCGGAACACATCCACTCAAAGGCCCCGTGCTTGTTGCCGCGGTTGATCTCGAACACGCCCCGATTCCGGTGCGCCGCTGAATCCTTCGGGTTCACCCCCAGGCCCTTGTCAAACCACACAATCGCCCCGTCCTCGTCCCCCTTCTCCGATAGCGACACGCCCTTCTGGCGCATCGCAGCCCCATCCTTCGGGTTCACCTCCAGGGCCTTGTCAAACCACACAATCGCCCCGTCCTCATCGCCCTTCTTCGACAGCGACACACCCTTGTCGCGCATCGCATTCCAATCCTTCCGGTTCACCTCCAGGGCCTTGTCAAACCACACAATCGCCCCATCCTCGTCCCCCTTCTCAGACAGCGACACGCCCTTGTCGCGCATCGCATTCCCATCCTTCCTGTTCACCTCCAGGGCCTTGTCAAACCACTCTATTGACACATCC
>JAPLNB010000126.1 GCA_026693085.1 Planctomycetota bacterium
GGGCGGCGGCGGGGATGCGCCAGAGGGTGGGGGGGCGAGAGGGGGGGCGGGAGGATGCAATAATGTTGGATGTGCCGGTTACGCGTCCGCGAGAATGCGACGGCCTTGGCGGGAGGCGCAGGGGGAGGGGTTTTGTATTGCGGATGCGGAGGGGGGGGACGTAAGATGTATTCTTGCATGTGTTGAAGGGGTGGAGTTGGGCGCGGGCCTGTCTGGGGATGGCTGGAGGTTGTCATGTCGGGCGTGTTTTTGCGTTTGCGGAATCGGAGGGTGGGTTTTACGCTGGTGGAACTGCTGGTGGTGATTGGGATCATTGCGTTGCTGGTGGCGATTTTGTTGCCGGCGTTGACGAGGGCGAAGCAGGTGGCGTTGCGGCTGGTGTGTGCGGCGAACCTGCGGAGCCAGGGGCAGGCGATGGTGATGTATGTGACGGACTACCGGCATTACACGGGGCATTGTGCGAGCAAGGGGAGCATTACGTTTGCGGTGTGGCCGACGCGGCTGCGGAAGTATACGAAGAGCCGGGGGCCGTTTTTCTGTCCGGCGCAGGAGCCTGGGTTTCAGTGGCAGCGGGTGATCGGGACGCCGGGGGCGACTTACGCGGCGCAGGCGGAGGTGGACCGGTACGGGTATGAACTGGGGGAGATTTTGTTGAACGTGGAGCGTGTGCCGTTCTCGTATGGGATCAATGACTGGGGTGCGGTGAACGTGCACAATCCGCAGTTGGGGCTTGGGGCGCATGTGGATAACCCGTGGTGCTCGGAGCTGAAGGCGAACAAGGTGAGGCATCCTTCGAGCATGATGGCGATAGCGGACAACACGTGTGATACATCGTGGGATTTCAACATCGGGCCACACGACAATGGGAGTGCGCTGAGGACGGAGTATCCGGGGAAGATCCACAACGGTGGCGCGAACGTGCTGTTCTGTGATGGGCACGTGCTGTGGTATCTGCGGAAGGAACTGGTGAACGTGAATGTTGCGACAGGGCCGGGGCGGGCGATGAATGCGATGTGGAATAATACGGGTGTGGCGGAGGCGAATTAGAGCGGTTGGCGGGTGGGTGTGGCGCTGGGGGAGGTTGAATTCAGGAGTCAGGATTCGGGGGGGGCGAAAGGGAAGGGGTGGGACGTGGAGATCGTGCGCTTTGCTGGATGACAGTGGGGGGGGAGGACAGGAGGATCCACGGCGGGGCTGTGGGCTTTGGGTGGGCGGGTGAGCGTAAACAAGAACCGTGGAGGAGGCAATGGGG
The DNA here is from genome assembly GCA_026693085.1 of Planctomycetota bacterium. Classification (GTDB taxonomy): domain Bacteria; phylum Planctomycetota; class Phycisphaerae; order Tepidisphaerales; family Tepidisphaeraceae; genus JAPLNB01. Next base: position 1,253 of record JAPLNB010000126.1, read on the forward strand.
GAAAGGGGAAGAAGCGGCGTGCGCTTAGAAGGGCATTGGCGACTCGCGTGAGGGCGGGTCGGGAAACACGGTCGAGGGAAGAGGATCGCGGATCAGGCCTTGCCTTGCTTCTTCAACACGATGTAGATGACGACGAGCACCACCAGGGCGATTATCGCAAACCATGTATAATTAGACATGGGGGGTATTTTAGCAGGAAACGGGTCTGAGGGAAGAGGTGAGGGGGTGGAAGATCATGTTGGCATGTGGAATCCCGGGCCCGCGAACTGGAGGGGGCCGGTTGTCGAGGGGTGGATCGGGGGAGGAGGGGGCGAGCGTTGTAGGGGAGCTATCGCGCGGAACTCCGTGTGTTTTTGGAGGGATGGGGAGGTTATTGAGGGGGGGGAGGTTGTTATTTGTTATTTGTGCTCTCCGCGAAAGTCGCTGACGACTGCCAGGTTGGCAGGACCGTACCTTCGATATTGACACAGAAACGCCGTTTCCGTGGTGCCGCCCCAAGCCGTATCAGCGGAAATGGCGGAGAGCCGTTATTTGTTATTTGCGGGATGTTCTATGGGGCGAATCGTTGCGGTTGATAAATGACAAGGGGGGGGAATATTGGGCTTATTCCCTTTTTGTGGTGGAGAGGAAGGTGGCGAGGCGGGAGCGGTATTCGGCGGGGTCGGCGCAGATGGCCATGAGGTGGACGGCGTCGGGAATTCGCCAGAAGGTGGTGGGGAGGGAGGGGGGGCGGGAGAGGGCGGCGGATTCGAGGGCTTGCATGTCGGTGGGGGGGACGTAGATGTCGTTGGCGGGTTGGATGATCATGAGCGGGCAGGGGATCTTGGGGATGAGGTCGATGGGGCGTACGGCGGCGAAGTCGGCGTGGGAGATCCAGCGGATCATGTGGAAGGCGAGGCGTTGGACGAAGGGGCCTGGGAAGCCGAGGAGGTTGAGTTGGATGGTGGCGGCGTGGGATTCGTCGCCGGAGGGGGAGTCAAGGATGACGGCAGCGAGGTCGTCGCGATGGACGGAGGCGGCGGCGACGACGGCGGCGCCGAGGGAGATGCCGAAGAGGACGAGGTGTTTGGTTTCGTTGGGTTTATCTGCGCGGAGCTGGTTGATGATTTGGTTGAGGTCGTGTTGTTCGTAGAAGCCGGCGGTGACGAATCGGCCGGTGGATTCGCCGTGGGCGCGGAGGTCGATGGCGAGGATGTTGTAGGCGAGGGAGTGGAAGGTGGGAGCGAAGGCGATGGCGCCGACTTTGGCGTCGGCGTAGCCATGGACGAAGAGAGCGGTTCGGCCGAGGGAGTTGGGGTGGGGGATCCACCAGGCGGCGATGGTAAGGGGGTGGTTGTGTTCGTCGCGGATGTGGAAGGAGAGGGAATCGAAGGGGAGGTTGAGGTCGGCGGGGGAGAGGCGTTTGAGGACCCAGGCGGCTTTGCCGTCGGTCATGCGGGGGGGTTGGAGGAGGGAGCGGGCGGTGAGGTAGGCGGCGAGGAGGATGAGGAGGGCGAGGCAGAGGAGGAGGACGAGGGAGAGAATCAGGATGGGGGGAAGCCAATGGGGCATTTTCGAGTTTTGATTTTCGGGTTTTGAGGGGGGAAAGCAAATGGGAAGGTTCAGGGTTCGGGGTTCAGGCTTCAGGGAAATGGCGAAGGACGAAATGCGAATGGCGAATCAATGATGAAGCACGAATGACGAATTGAGAGGACGGGCGGTTTTGGTCGGAGCCAGCTCGGTGTCTCGGCTAGCTGTGCTCTGCCATCTGGATGCATGCGTAGAACAGACCCACACCGAGTGGAAGCGCAAGAAGCACGCAGACCCAGAGAGGACGGGCGGTGAAATGTCGCAGCAGGGCAAAGCAGAGGCAAACGCACGCCAGCCAAGCGCCAATCAGAACCATGTAGATCCACACAGGCGGCTTGGGAGCATTGCCCGTGTCATCCGGTTCGTGCATGACATCAGTTTCTCCGCAGGCACTTCTCTTGTCCATCAGAATCGCTCAGCCGGTCTGGGCGAGGTCGGGCCAGAGGAGGAGAGGGAGGGTGTGAATTGGAATTGGGGTTGGCGAGTTGATGGGGAAGTTGGTGAGGCAGATGCCGGGGATCAGGGGGGAGTCGATGCCGCAGTGGTCGGCTTGCCAGTGGGAGGGGTTGTTGGTTAGTTCTTGCTCGGGGATGAGGCCCAGGGTGGAGGGGGAGGAGATGCGGTAGCCTTCGCGGAGGCCGAGGATGAGGTCGGGGGCTAAATGCGCGTGGGGGCCGGAGTAGATGTCATGGGAGCGGTAGACGTTGTTGAGGATGGGTTGGTTGGTGGTGGGGTCGCGCCAGTCGAGGAGAGTGGTGGAGAGCTTGTCGAGGAGGAAATCGTATTCGTCGGGACGTTTGACGATGCCTTGGGGTTCGCGGCCGGCGACGTTGAGGTAGAGGCCGGCCAGGCCCAGGGCGTAGGCGCGGGAGTTGGACCAATCGACGTTGGACCAGGGGTCGGGGGAGGTGGTGGGGTCGTCCCAGAGGGATTTGTTTTTGAGGGCGAGGTAGCCTTTGCGGGCGAGGAAGGTGTTGAGGTTGACGGCGCGGCGGAAGGGGGAGAAGCCGTGGTCGGACATGATGATTAGTCGGTAGTTATTGGATTGCGCGATAGGGAGGAGGTGGGCGATGAACTGGTCCATGCGCTGGTAGATGGAGAGGAGGGGGTGAGTGGGGGGGAGGGGGGAGCCGAGGCGGGCGGCGTCGGCTTGGGCGTCGAAGAACATATGGTGGGCCTGGTCGGTGGCCTGGATGACGAGCATGAGATTGTGCCAGTCGGTGCGATTGAGTTGGGAGTTGAGTTGGGCGAGGTTGGAGTCGAGGGCGGCCTGGACATCGGCGAGGTAGGTGGAATCGTCGAGGATGGAGTTGGAGAGGGCGGAGGTTTGGGTTTCCCAGCCGACGGTGCGATAGTGGCCGATGGAGTTGTAGAGGTCCTGGGCGAAGGATGGGGGTGAGGAGATGGGGTTGTCGGTGGGGGGGAAGGCGGGGTCGGGTTCGAGGGGGGTGATGTAGAGGGAGGTTGCGGAGGGATCGGGGAGATAGAAGAGGCGGATGATGGCGTGTTTTTTAAAGAGGGGGGAGAGGGAGAAGGTGATGGGGAAAAAATGAGTTGCGTCCCCTTTTTTGAGGGTGATGGAGTGTGAGGCGGAGGAGATCAAGAGGGTGGTGGAGGAGAGGCGGCGGAGGGTGAGGGAGGCGGTGAGGCCGGGGGGGCCGGGGAGTTGGATGGTGCAGGTGTTGTGGGTGAAGGCGAGGGGGAGGTGGTTGGTTTTTTGGGGGAGGTTTGGCGAGTCGGAGAGGAGGGTATAGGAGCCGCTGGCGCCGCGGAGGTCGGGGACGCCGAGGCCGGCGAGGAGGCGGACGTTAAGGTGGGCTTGTGCGGGGAAGGTCATGGGGATGCGAAGGGCGATGGAGCGGCGGCCGAGTTGGGCGAGGCGGTCGTACCAGGGTTGGCCGGAGACGGCGGAGGAGTGTTTTTCGGTTTGTGTGGGGAGCCAGTTGTTGAGGGGTATGCCGGTGGCGGCGAGTGCGAGGGCGGCGGTGGCGGAGGAGAGGGAGGCTTTGAGGAGCTTGCGGCGGGTGAGGCGGGAGGCGAGCCGGTAGGTTGCGGAGGCGGCGAGGAGTGCGGCGGTGGGGGGGATGGTGTGGCGGAGGGTTCTGGAGGGGGGTAGATCCTGCATGGAGGAATGGCAGTCGGAGAGGCGGGGGGCATAGGAGTTTGGGGAGCGGGTGACGAAGTCGAAGATGCCTGTTTGGCCGGGGTTGGCGGCCATGGTGAAGCTGGTCCAGGCGACTGCGGATTCGGCGGGGGTGGTGGAGAGGATCTGGCGGAAGGAGCCGAGTTGGGCGAGGGCGGAGAAGCTGGGGAGGAGGCCTTGGCGCATGAGTGCGGAGGTGAGGCGGGCGTCGGCGCCGTCGAAGCCGATGATGATGGTGCGGGTGTTATTGGTGACCATGTGGCACCTCAATTCACCAAAGAGAGGACCGGGAGGGCGGAGATGATCGATACGGGATATTGCTCATAGTTTTACTCCGGTGAGGCGGGCGATGGGGGGGGAGGCGAGGAGGCAGATGAGGAGGAAGTAGAGGAGGTGGCCATGGGGCAGGCCGAACCATCGGGCGGTGGGGTAGGGGATGTGGATTTCGAGGCCGTTGGTGTATTGCCAGGGGCGGGTGGGACGGGAGGGCGTTTGGATGTTGATGGAGGCGAGGTGGAGGCGGTCGGGGCCGAGCTGGAGGGGGAAGACGCCTGGGGTGGGGGCGCGGAGGCGGGTCCAGACGGTGTTGGTGGAGGCGGAGCGGACGCGGGCGGAGATGAGGAGATTGCGGCCATCGGTGGAGGTGATGGTGGAGGGGCGGGTGCGGATGACGAAATCCTGGTTGATGGGGAGGGGGGCGCGGCCATAGCGGTCGAGGAGGGCGTTGTAGATGGCGGCGAAGAGGAGGGAGCCGAAGAGGAGTGTGGGGATGAGGATGAGGAGGTATTTGAGGTTGGCGAGGATGAGATTGAGTTCGCTGCGGATGAGGAGGCGGAGGCAGCGGCGATAGACGAGGAGTTGATAGACCTGGGCGAGCATTTGGCGGCGGGTTTGGCGAAGGAGGGAGCAGAGGCCGAAGTAGCGCATGAAGAGGAAGAGGATGAGCGTGAAGAGGATGGCGATGAGGGCGAGTTCGATGGTGGCGGAGAGGAGGTAGCGGTCGGGGGCGAGGGTGCGGAGGTTGCGGTCGCAGAGCGCGAAGAGGTTGTCGGTGGTGGTTGTCATTGGTTCTTTGTCAGGTATCCTTTGCAGCGAGCAGAAAGAGGGATTTTCGCAGGAATATGGAACATAAAAGAGGAGTGACCCCTTTATTGGAGGTAGCCGAGGCCTTTCATTTTCTGGAGGACGCGGTCGCGGGTGGTCTGGTCGGCGGCGGATTTCAGCTCGCGCTCGAGGAGGTGGGTGACGAAATCGTCGAGGGAAGGGTAGCCAAGCTCGGTGGCGCGGCGGGAGGCGGATTTGTGGAGAGCCGGGTCGAGCTTAATCTTGTTTGCAAAGAACATGATTCCCCTAAAAAAGCGGCGAGCCCGTCATGTGTTTGGGGACGGACAGGCCAAAGGTGTTGAGAATGGTGACCGTGAGATCTTCGAGTTTGGGGTGGGTGGCGTGGAGCTTGAGGGAGGAGAAGAGGACGCCGGGAACGACGGATTGGTCCATGGCGTGGCTGCCGGAGAAGGTGTGATCGTCCTGGGTGATGATTTGCGTGGTGGCGTTGCCGAGGACGGCTTCGTCGGATGGGCCGAAGCCGCGTTCGTAGCCGAGGAGGAGGTCGGGCGCGTCGGCGAGGTAGGGGCCGGAGTAGATTTCGGAGGGGCGGTAGATGTGGCGGAAGACGGAGCCATTTTGGAAGGATTGGAGCTTGGCGCGGATTTCTTCGGCGAGGGCGGGGAGGTCTTGAGGGGTGACGCTGCCGGTGGCTTCGCGGCCTTTGAGGTTGATGTAGAGGCTTTGGAAGCCGAGCGCGTAGGCGCGGGTTTTTGACCAGTCGACGTCGGCGTAGGTCTTGGTGGGTTTGTCGCGGGAGGCGGGTTTGAAAACGAGGTAGCCTTCGTTGGCAAGCCAGGTGGCGAGGTTGAATTGGTGGTAGACGGGTGCGAAGCCATGGTCGGACATGATGTAGAGGACGTCATTGGGTCGGAGTTGGGAGCGGACGTTGCCAACGACGGAGTCGAGGTGGATGTAGAGGTCGGTGATGCGCGAGGCGTGGCGGGGGCTTTCGGATTTGTCGTAGTGGGGATGGTTGGGGTCGTGGTGGCGCCAGAGGACGTGGGAGGAGAGATCGACGGCGGAGATGTAGAAAAAGAGCAGGCCGGTTTTCTGACGGGGGAGGAGGAAATCGAGGGCTTGGAGTTCTTCTTTGAAGACGAGGTCGGCTTGGGCGATGTATTCGTCGGTGGTGAAGAGGCCTTGCATGAGGGCTTTGGTTTCTTCGGGCATGCCTTTGGTGAAGTAGGGGCCGAGGGCGTCCTGGAGGAGCAGGTCGAGGCGGCCGGAGGCGAGGCCATGGGTGCCGGGGGCGAGATTGACGGGGGAAACGAAGAGGCGGAGGTCAGGGAAGGTTTGTTGGAGGTAGAAGCGGACGAGGCCGTTGACGGATTTGATGGCGGGGAGGAGATCGAACTGGATCTGGACCCAGAGGCTCCATTCGCCTTGTTTGAGGACGATGTCCTGGTCTTGGATGCAGATAGCTGCGGATTTCTCGGAGGGGTCGAGGTGGATGTCGAAGGGGATTCGGAGTTGGCGGGATTCGTAGGGTTGTTTTTTGGAGAGGAAGGGGTTGATGGGGCCGAAGATGCATGGGGAGGAGGTGGCGGAGTCGGTGTGAACGAGGACGGAGCCGTTCTGGAGGGTGGCTTTTTGGAGGCGGCCGCCGGTGATGGATTTGGTCCAGTCGGCGGGGCGGGAGGTGATGTACGTGAACAGGCCATAGGTGCCTTCGATGTCGGGGGTGCCCATGCCGGACAGGATTTGGCTTTTTGAAGGGAGGACGGGGTAGTTGGCGGGGATCTTGTAGATGGTGGCGGGGATGTTGTTGGACTCGAGGTTCTTCCAGAGGGGTGGGCCTTGGCGGAGGAGGGTCATTGTTTGCTGCTGTGGCCAGACGTAGGAGGTGAAGGGGATGCGCCAGTCGTTGGCGGGTGGTTGGGAGATGAGTTTGGACACGGCATCTTCGGGGAGGAGGTGGGGGCCGGCGAGGGAGGGGTTGCGGCGGAGGAAATCAAAGACGGCGTGGCCACCGGAATTGGTGCCGGTGATGAAATTGGACCAGGCGACGGGGCTGAGGGGGGGCATGCTGGTTTGAAGGGGGAGGAAGGAGCCGGTGGAGGCGAGGGCGGCGAGGTTGGGGAGTTTTCCCTGGTCGAGCAGAGAGCGGGTGAGGGCGTAGTCCATGCCATCGATGCCGAGGACGATGACGCGCGGTGGGGGGGGCGCGGCGGAGGCGAAGGCAGAAGCGAATATGAGCAGTCCGAGCAGGGGGAGATGTGGGGTGAGAGGGCGAGGAGGTTGCGGGCATGCAATGGGCGAGGGCACATTGAGAGAGCGTTGGCAGCTATTCATCTGGAGATCACCCCCAACAAATCGGCCCAAAGCGGTGGCGTGTATGTTGCCAGTCGCCTGCGGGGCCCCTTTTCATATATCATGCGCGTGGGAGGCGGCAAATACAAGCGCTAAATCGGATCGAGGATGAGTGGAGGGGTGATGTGGCTTGCCAGTGAGCGAATGGCGGTTATAATTCTTGGCCTGACAAAGCCGCGGCGGGTAGGATCGTAGGCGGTGAAGAGCGGGCGTTTGGCGCAGTTGGCTAGCGCGCCAGCATGACACGCTGGAGGTCACAGGTTCGAGCCCTGTAACGCCCATTGAAGTGTAAACCGGTCTGATCGTTGAAGTAGCGCACCTGTCCACTCGGTGGCAGAGCGGGCCAAAGATGCCTGAGAAAAACGGAAGATTCCGTTTTTGGGCGTTTTTTGGGAGCTCCGCCCTACCAAAGCTCAAAGACAACAATGTTCCCTCCTATCGCCGACACAAGCAATCGGGCCAGGCCATTGTCACACTCAGCGGGGACGATCACCTGCTCGGCGAATAGGGCACCGCCTCCGGCCGGTCGAGGGATGACCGGCTTATCGGCGAGTGGCTAGCCAATGGCCGGCGAGTGGTCTACCACGACGTGGAGGGTCTGACCGTCTCCCGCATCATCGCGGAGTTTTGGGCGTACGCCAGAACGTACTACGCCGCCCCCGGGTGCATGAGGTGATCCTGAGGGTGACGGGGTTGCGGAAGGGCAAGTCGCAGGCCCGCGAATCGGCGCCGGTCAAACCGATTCCCGAGGCGTGGGTGGCAAGGGTCATTCGGTACGTCTCCCGGCAGGTTATGGCCATGATCGAGCTGCAATTGCTGACGGGGATGCGGCCGGGGGAGGCTGTCCTTATGCGGCACTGCGACTTCGAGGCGGAGGGTGGGGTGAAGCCGGCGAAGCTGCTGCGGGTGGTGGTGTGGGGGCGGTCGGCGGTGGCGGGAAAGTTGGCGGGGGTTCTGGAAAGTCAGTTGAGGCTGGGGCGGTTGGCGGGGTTGGACCTTAATATGCAAAATGACTCCAGACCCGAATGCCATTTCCTTAACCCATAAGTGGCTGACTTTAATTCATTTATGATATTTGCGCAAGATGTGACCTCCTGTCATAATGGTGTTTGCTAAAGACACCAACCAACAGGAGGCCACGGATGGCCAGTATCTC
>JAPLNB010000127.1 GCA_026693085.1 Planctomycetota bacterium
GATCAGCAAGCGGTATGAAGGGATTGTGAAGAATGGGGAGGAAATGGGGGCGGGGGATTTGACGTTCACGATGATGCCGAAGATCAATGGGGAGATGCTGTATCAGGTGAATCAGTCGGTGACGACGGATGGGGAGGGAAAGTTTTCGGTGAAGTCGTTGATTGCGGATGCGGTGTATGAGGTGGGCTGGCAGCCGGGGAATGAGAGGAATCGGGATTACGATAATGGGAGCGTGACGGTTGATCTGGGGAAGTTGAAGGCGGGGGATTTGATCCAGTTTGAGGCGTTGCAGTATTTGAATGCGCTGATGGGGAAGGTGGTGGATGAGAACGGGGAGGGGATCAAAGGGGCGGAGATTCGGGTGAAGGGGCAGAAGATGCTGCCGCAGGATGCGTTGCGGGGGCAGGCGATTGCGAGCAATGAGAAGGGGGAGTTTGAGATTCAGCGGATGAGTGGGGGAAAGGCGCAGCTTCATATTGTGGGGAAAGGGTTTAAGGGGCAGTGGTTTACGGTGGCGACGGACAGCGTGGATTTTGTGGCGAAGCTGAAGCCGGCGGTGGGGAAGTGCGAGGTTCGGATTGTGGTGGTGGATGAGGAGGGGAAGGGGTTGAAAGGGGCGGCGGTTGTGCTGAAGGGGAAGGGTGTGACGTTGCGGACGGACGAGGCGGGTGAGGCGAAGGTGGAGTTGCCGGTGATGGATGAGAAGGGGGGGTATTCGCCGGTGGTTGCGGTATGTGATATGGAGGGGCGGGATTTGGGGATGGCGGTGCTGCCGGCGAATGAGGATGGGGAGGTTCGGCTGGTGGCGGGGAAGGTGGGGCGGGTGTGGCGGGGGAGGGTGGTCGATGATGAGGGGAAGGCGGTGGGTGGGGCGAAGGTTCAGGTGACGGCGGTGAATGCGGAGGGGGAAGAAGGGTGGGGGTGGGGGCAGGTGAGCGTGGCGCAGGAGCCAATCGACGCCCAGAATCTGTATCCGGCGGCGGTGACGGATGGGGAGGGGCGGTTTGAACTGAAGCGGCTGGGGGGGTATGGGATGGTACAGACGAACTGCACGGCGGCGGGGTATGTCGGGCAGTATGCGGCGTTCGCGGCGGCGACGGATGGAGCGGGGAAGGAGAAGGTGGTGACGGTGGCGACGGCGTGCGAGGTGAAGGGGAAGGTTGTTGTGAAGGGGACGGGGAAGGCGCCGGTGGAGGCGCCGGGGATAGTGGTGAATTTGAGGCCGGCGGGAGCGGGGACCTGGGCGCAGATGCAGGTGGGCGCGGGGTGGGAGTTTTCGTCGAAGGAGGTGGGGGCGGGGATGTATCAGGTGAGCATTCAGCCGATGGATACGAAGGTGAGGAAGTATGTTTGCGTGTCGCCGCCGAACGTGGAGGTGAAGCGGGGGAAGACGGCGGAGGTGGTGATCGAGGTGGAGGAGGGGATTCGGGTGTTTGGGAAGCTGGTGGATGCGAAGACGGAGAAGGCGCTACGGGGGACGATTCTGGTGAGCATGGTGGGGAGTGAGCAGGAAGTGAGCACGAATGCGGGGGTGGGTCAGGATGGGGCGTGGGAGGTGTATGTGCCGCGGGAGGGGGAGTATCGGGTGCAGTATTTTGTGAATGGGTGGAGTCAGTATAAGGAGTTCAAGACGATCAAGGTGGAGAAGGGGAAGGCGGGGGAGGAGATTGTGGTGAAGGGGGAGGTGGAGTAGCGGTTGGGGGGAGCGAGAGCGGCGTAGGAAATCAGGCGGGCAGGGCGATGCGGCGGGATTTGGCGTAGGCGGGGGAATAGGCCTCGATGCGGCGCATGGCTTCGGGGCCGTAGAGTTTCTCGCCGCAGTCGGGGCACTCGTAGAACTCGAGGTCCGGGACGACGTAGCGTTTGCCCTTGACTGTGCGTCGGACGGTGCGTCGGACGTTGCGGATCCGTTTGCTGCCGCAGGTTGGGCATGTCTTTATTTTCAGCATAGCATCACTCGGCTCGCTTGGCTGACACCAAGAGACAGTATACCTCAACGCTGGCCTGCTCCACCAATTTTCCTTTGGTGTAGATGAAGATGCCTGTCATGTTCGTGCTCTGGATGACATGCAGGTATTCGCGGCGATGACGGCGGCGCCGGTTTGTGGAGCGAATGGTCTTGTAGATGGCGACAGCGTTGATCAGCGACTCAGCCACATCCAGTTCCGTCAGGCCATCGCGCTCGCGTTCGGTCGCGGCCTTGTCGGTAAAAGCGAGGTTGCCGGCGAGCACCGCACGCTTGATCCTGATGAGAATGTCGCTCATCGAGGCGTATCATAACGGGGCGGCAGACTGGCTGCCAGAGGATTGCGGAAGTTAGCGTTAGAGTTTCTTGAGGAAGTCGGCGAGGCGGTCGAGTCCTTTGTCGATTTGTTGCATGCTGGTGGCGAAGGAGAGGCGGACGTGGGTGTCGAAGCCGGAGTCGTTGCCGGGGACGACGGCGACGTGGTGGGATTCGAGCAGGGCGGCGGAGAAGGAGACGGCGTCGGTGATTTGGGTGGTGCCGACGGTTCGTCCGAAGTAGGCGGAGACGTTGGGGAAGCAGTAGAAGGCGCCTTGGGGTTTGACGCAGGTGACGTTGGGGAGGTCGGCGAGGCGTTGGTGCATGTGGCGGCCGCGTTTTTCGAATTCGGCTCGCATGGCATCGACGGATTCTTTGCCGCGGGGGTCGGTAAGGGCGACGACGGCGGGCATTTGGGTGAAGCTGGTGATGTGGCTGGTCATCTGGGACTGGAGTTTGTTGATGGCGTCGATGACGGGCTTTGGGCCGCCGACGTAGCCGACGCGCCAGCCGGTCATGGCGAAGGTTTTGGAGTGGCAGTTGAAGGTGAGGGTTTGGTCGAACAGTTGAGGGTGTAGAGTGGCGAAGGAGACGAACTGGAGGCCGTCGTAGACGAGTTTTTCGTAGATTTCGTCGGAGAAGACGATGAGGTTGGGGTGTTTGACGACGACGTCGGCGAGGGCTTTGAGCTCGGCGGGGGTGTAGGCGTGTCCGGCGGGGTTGGAGGGGGAGTTGAGGACGAGAACCTTGGTTTTTGGGGTGATGGCGTCGGCGAGTTGTTGGGGTGTGATTTTGAAGCCGTTTCTTTGTTCGCCTTGGACGATTTTGTTGACGCCGCCGGCGAGTTTGACTTGTTCGGGGTAGGAGACCCAATAGGGGGAGAGGAGGATGACTTCGTCGCCGGGGTTGAGGACGGCCATGAAGGCCATGTAGAGGCAGTGCTTGCCGCCGGCGCCGGTGGTGATGTTTTCGGGCTTGTAGGGGAGGTTGTTTTCGTCGTTGAATTTTTTGGCGATGGCGGCTTTGAGGTCGGGGAGGCAGGGGGTGGGGGTGTATTTGGTTTGGCCTTTGTCGAGGGCGAGTTTGGCGGCGTCCTTGATGAAGGCTGGGGTGTCGAAATCGGGTTCTCCGGCGCCGAAGCCGACGACGTCGATGCCGGCTTTTTTCATGGCGTTGGCTTTGGCGGAAACGGCGAGGGTGATGGATTCGGAGACGAGTTGGATGCGGTTGGCGAGATGGATCATGGTTGCTCCTGACGATTCTGACGCGCGTCAAAGCACGTCCTACGGCTATACAATGAAGCGACGACCTGGCTGGGCTACGGATTGCCTGTTCGGTCGCGAATGTTTGTGCAGACGGTAATAGAGAGGGGAAAGGAATTCAAGCGAGAGAGAGAGGGGGTGGAGTCCACGGGGCATTGAAGGCGAGGGGGAGGGGACGGGGTGTGTTGTGTTGTGTTGTGTGGAATGCGAGTAGGCGTACAATCGCTGCAAACTGGCTGGCAGGAGAAGCATGTCTCAAGCGAGTGATGTGGGTCGTGTAGCGGCGTCGCCGAAGCGGCGGTTGAGCCTGTTTGATTCGACTTCGATTATTGTGGGGATCATCATCGGATCGTCGATTTATGAGAGCAGTCCGATGATTGCGTCTCGTATGGGTGGGCCGCTTGCTTTGGTGGGGGTGTGGGTTTTGGGGGCGGTGTTGTCGCTGATCGGTGCGCTGTGTTATGCGGAGCTTGCGACGGCGTATCCGGCGGACGGGGGGGATTATGTGTATCTGACGCGAGCGTTTGGGCGGCCGGTGGGGTTTATGTTTGCGTGGGCGCAGTTGTGGATTGTGCGGCCGGGGTCTGTGGGGGCGATGGCGTATGTATTTGCGCGATATGCGAACGAGCTTTGGCCGTTGGGGACGGGGGCGGGGGCGTTGATAGTTTACGCGGGGGGGGCGGTGGTTGTGCTGACGGTGATCAACATGTTGGGGTTGCGGCCGGGGAAGTGGACGCAGAATGTTTTGACGACGGTGAAGTTTGTGGGGTTGTGCGCGATTGTGGTGGCGGGTTTCTTCGCGTCTTCTTCGAGTGGTGGGACGGCGACAGCAGTGCCAGCGACGTCGGTTAATCTGTCGCTGGCGATGATCTTCATTCTGTATGCGTACGGCGGATGGAACGAGATGGCGTATGTGGCGGCGGAGGTGCGCGATCCTGGGCGGAACATCTTGCGGAGCCTGGTGCTGGGGATGGTGGCGGTGACGGGGGTGTATGTTCTGCTGAACCTGGCGTTTGTTAATGCTTTTGGATTTGAGGGGCTTTGCGGGGTGACGGTGGGGTTGGTGATCGGATTTGGGCGGAAGGCGGACGGGTTTGGGAGTCTGGTGAATTTTACGACGCCGGTGTTCTGGATTTTCTTTTTGCTGGTGGGGGTGAGCTTGGTTGTATTGCGGGTTCGGGAGCCGGGGACGCCGCGGCCGTATCGGGTGCCGCTGTATCCGGTGATCCCGGCGTTGTTCTGTCTATCGAGCCTGTTCATGTTGCATGCGAGTTTTGACTGGGCGTGGAAGAACCGGAGCCTGGAGGCATTGTGGTCGCTGGTGATCCTTGGGGTGGGGTTGGGGTTGAGTTTTTGTGATACGGGACGTGGGGAAGGAAGAAATGGGATTGGATGTAAAGCTTGATGGTTGAGGTTGACGGGCCTAGGATCGGCCGGACGAGCGTCGGCGAGGTTTTTTGGGCAGGGCGGGCATGGAGAGTCGTATGGACGTGGGCATGCTGTCGCGAATCCAGTTTGCGGTGACGATTGGGTTTCATTTTTTGTTTCCGCCGGTGACGATCGGACTGGCGTGGCTGTTGGTGATTGTGGAGGGTTTGGCGTGGCGTACGAAGCGGGCGGAGTACGAGCAGGCGGGGCGTTTTTTTTCGCGATTACTGGGGCTGACGTTTGCGATGGGTGTGGCGACGGGGATTGTGATGGAGTTTCAGTTCGGGACGAACTGGGCGAGGTATTCGAAGTTTGTGGGGGACATTTTCGGGGCGCCGCTGGCGGTGGAGGCGGTGGTCGCGTTCTTTTTGGAATCGGTTTTTCTTGGGCTATACCTGTTTGGGCGGGAGCGGGTTTCGAAGGGGGTGCACTGGTTTTCGATATTGATGGTTGCGGTGGGGGCGACGATTTCGGCGTTTTGGATCATTGCGGCGAACTCGTGGATGCAGACGCCGGCGGGGTACACGATCGCCAATGGACGGGCGGAGCTGACGAGTTTTCGGGAGGCGGTGTTCAATGCATCGACGATGATCCGGTACCACCACACCGTGACTGCGGCGATGGTGTGCGGCGCGTTTTTCATGGCGGGGGCGGCGGCGTATCTGCTGCTGCGGGAGGGGCGGCGGGGTGAGGCGGCGAATGCCGGGGTGGTTGGGATGGCGCGGCGGGCGTTGGGGGTGGCGCTGGTGTTTGGGCTGGTGATGTCCATTTTGACGGTGTTTCCCTTTGGGCATCAACACACGCAGCAGGTGGCGCGGACGCAGCCGGAGAAGTTTGCGGCGATTGAGGGTTTGTATACGTCGCAGACGAAAGCGCCGCTGGTGATGTTTGCGGTGCCGTTCACTGATCCGCCGCGGCTGAAAGTGAAGATCGAACTGAGTGGGTTGTTGTCGTGGATGGCGTTTGGGGATGTGAATGCGCACGTTCCGGGGATTGATGCATTTCCGGCAGACCAGTTGCCGCCGTTGTGGCTGACGTTTGTGTCGTTTCACAATATGGTGGTTCTGGGGGTGTTTTTCATCGGGGCGTGCGGGTATGGGGTTTGGCAGATGTGGCGGGGGAAGGTGGACGAGAAGCGGTGGTTCTTGAGGGTGTTGGTGTGTTCGGTGCCGCTGCCGATCGCGGCGTGCCAGTTGGGGTGGGTGGTGGCGGAAGTGGGGCGGCAGCCTTGGATTGTTTATAAGGTGATGCGGACGAGCGAGGCGTTTTCGGCGAACGTTTCGGCGGGGCAGGTGCTGTTTTCGTTGGTGTTGTTTGGCCTGATTTACGTTGGGTTGCTCGCGTGTTACTTCACGGTCTTGTTTCACAAGCTCAACCACGCGGGGGGTGGGCATGTTGCGTCCGAGCGCGAACTTCCACCGGCGACCGGGAGTCAGTCATGAGCCTGCAGGTTCTACAATCGATGTGGTTTGTGCTGGTGTTCATTTTGTTGATTGGGTATGCGATTCTGGATGGGTTTGACCTGGGGGTGGGGGTGTTGCATATATTTGCCAAGGACGATCATGAGCGGCGGATCGGGTTGAACGCGATTGGGCCGGTTTGGGACGGAAACGAGGTGTGGCTTGTGACGGCTGGGGGGGCGTTGTTTGCGGCGTTTCCGGCGGTTTATGCGACGGTATTCTCGGGTTTTTATAATGCGTTGGTGCTGCTGCTGGCGGCGTTGATCGGTCGGGCCGTGGCGTTGGAATTTCGGTCGAAGCTGGAGTCGGAAGTGTGGAAGCGGTTCTGGGATTTCGGTTTTTTCCTGGGATCGGCGGTTGCGGCGGTGCTGTTCGGGGTGGCGTTCGGGAACATTCTTCGGGGCGTGCCGATCGATGTTGATGGCAACTACACGGGGACGTTCATTGAGCTGTTGAACCCGTTTGCGTTGCTGGTGGGAGTGCTGACGCTGGTGACGTTCACGATGCACGGTGCGCTTTACCTTGCGATCAAGTCGGAGGGGGCGATGCGCGATCGGCTGCAGCGGATTGTGCCGTGGCTGTGGATTCTGGTGGCTGGGTTGTACTTTGCGGCGACGGGGGCGGCGGTGTGGTTTTTGCCGTACCTGTTTGAGCGGTTTGTTGAGACGCCGTGGATGTGGGGGCTGGCGGTGGTTGGGGTGGTGGCGATTGTGGCGACGTATGGGTTTTCGCGGTCGGGGAAGCTGACGTGGGCATTCGCGGCGTCGGCGACGATGATTGGCTGCATGGTGGCGTCGGCTGGCGCGAGTCTGTACCCGCGGCTGGTTCCATCGCTGATCAATCTGAACGACAGCCTGACGATCAGCAACAGTTCTTCGAGCCAGCGTACGCTGGGGGTGATGCTGGTTGTGGCGGGGGTGGGGATGCCGCTGGTTGTGGGGTATTCGATATTTGTATACCGCGTTTTTAAAGGGAAGGTCGTTCTGAGCGAGGAGAGTTACTGAACGGCGGTGGTGGTGCGAGAAGTTGACAGGGGGTGGGTGAGGGTTTGAGATGGAGGCTTCACGGGGGTGGTCTTGCGCGATGGGAGGCGGTTATGCGGGTTGCGTTTACGCGGCGTGAGTTTTTGAAGAGCGCGGCGGGGACGGCGGTTTTGGCGAGCACGGCGGCGAGCTATGCGAGGGTGGTGGGGGCGAATGATCGGATTTCGATCGGGATGATCGGGTGCGGGGATCGGGGGAGAAATGCGCATATGGCGGGGGTGCATCCGTTTGCCAAAGCGCAGAATGTGGAGTTTACGGCGGTGTGCGATCCGTGGCGGGTGGCGAGGGAGAAGGCGGCGGAGCTGGTGAAGCAGTGGTACGGGCGGGAGGCGAGGGTTTTTTCGTCGTATCGGGATTTGCTGGAGCTGAAGGATGTGGACGCGGTGATGATTGCATCGTGCGATCATGTGCATACGACGCATCTGGAGGCGGCGGCGAAGGCGAAGAAGGATGTTTATTGTGAGAAGCCGTTGGCGAAGGATTTTGAGAAACTGAAGGTGGCGTGCGATGCGGTGAAGGCCGCGGGTGTGGTGGTGCAGATCGGGACGCAGCTCAGGAGTTTTCCGACGTTTACGGGGTGCCGGGAGTTGTACAAGACGGGGATCCTGGGGAAGGTGGCGCGGATTGAGCAGTGCCGGAACGGGACGCAGCCGTACTGGTATGGGTATCTGAAGCGCGAGGTGAGGAAAGAGGATGTGGATTGGAAGGAGTTTGCGGGTGATGCGGCGGCGGGGGAGTTTGATGCGATCAAGTATTCGGGGTGGTATGGGTATCGGGAGTTCTCGGACGGGCCGGTGCCGGGGTTTGGGAGCCATTACCTGGACCTGGTTCATTACATCACTGGGGCGACGTTTCCGACGCGGTGCGTGTGCATGGGAGGGACGTATACGTGGAAGGATGGGCACAAGTTTACGTGTCCGGATCATGTGGAGGCGATGTGGGAGTATCCGGAGGGGTTTATGGTGCACTACTCGTCGAATCTGGGGAATGGCGGGGGGAATACGTTCAAGATGTTCGGGGATGTGGGGACGCTGGACATGGTGAATTGGAATGCGCCGGTGCTGACGGCGGAGGGAGGGAGCAAGAACAAGGGATCGATTCGAGGGACCAAGGCGGTGGAGAGCGTTGAGAGGCCGGAGCACTTTTTGGATTGGCTGCAGTGTTTGCGGACGCGGAAGACGTGCAATGCGCCGATCGAGGCGGGGTATCAGCATGCGGTGGGGTGTTTGATGGCGGTGCGGGCGTATGATAGCGGGAAGCGGCAGGTGTATGATTCGGAGAAGAGGGAGATACGGGAGGGGTGAAGAGAGACTGAACCGCAGGGGGCGAGAAAGGTGAGGAAGGCGCGGCGGCATGAGGGGGCGCGGATGGGGTTCGATGATCGTTAAGGGGAGTTAGTCTACTCGGAGGGTGGCGGTTTTCGAGCCGACGCTGATCTGGTGAGTGCCCGTTTTGCAGTTGATCGTGGCGGACACTTTGTCCTGGTTGTTGCCGCGGGCGTGGGCGAATCGCAGCAGGGGCGGGGGAGCATTGCTGATGACGAACTGGACGCGGCTGCCGTCGAGGAAGGTGTTGGCGATGGTGGCAGTGACGGTGACGGGCTGGCCGGCGGCGGCTCGTGTTTTGGAGAGTTGCAGGTCGGTGCAGCGGTAGGGGGTGAGGACATTGACTCCGCCCAGTTCCAAGGCAGGTATTGAGTTGCCCAGGTCGGAGGTGGCGAAGGTGGCGGTGACTACCTTCGACTCATGGGGTGGCAGGCAGAAGTAGTTGTCGGACCAGAGGACTGGGAGCACCTCATCGCCTTGTGCGCCTTTGGTGACGGTCAACTGCACCAGGAGGGCGAGGATGTTGCTGGGGTTGAAGACGTTGGCGCGGAGAGCCATCTGGTTGCCGTTGCGTTGAACGGTGTGCTCGCTAGTGAGGGCGACCAGAGGCAGGCTCAGGAGCTTCTGAAGATCGGTGGACTTGTCTCTTGCCAGCCAATAGAAGTTATCGGCGATGGGTAGACCGTTGCGGTCGGTCAGATCGAGCTGCACAAAGTAGACATCGGTGAGCGGCAGTCCAGCGGGGAGAGTGAAGAGGTCTTTATAGGAGTTGGGGGGGATGTCGGTTTTTTCGGTCTTGTCGAAGAGGAGTTTCATGGAGAAGTCGAAGACGCGGGCGCGGGCGGTGAGATTTCTCTGGTCGGTGAGGTGGTTGTTGATGAGGGTGACGGTGGGTTCGAGGAGGCCAAGTTGGATGTGGAGAGGCTGGCAGGCTTTTTTGATGTAGAAATAGCTGGGCATGGGTTTGAGGTAGTAGTCGAAGATTTGCCATTGGATGTCGGGGAAGGCGGAGTTGATTTTCCATTGGGTGAGGCCGGAGGTGAGGTCCCACATGCGGTGGTGGACGGCTTCGAACATGGCGCGGTGCTGGTCGGCGGTGAGCAGGTGGCCTTTCCAGCAGTAGTCAGCGAGTGAGGTGGGGGGGCCATAGATTCGGCGGAGGGCCTGGTCGTAGTCTTTGTAGTAGTGGTTGGCGCCGTGGTGTGCGAAGGTTTCGTTTAAGGGGAAAAGGGCGGAATCGGAGTTGTTGGAGCCGAGGTCGGGGATGAATTTGGAGAGGCTGGAGATGGGGGGGAGAGAGGCGGAGCCATTTTCCATCTGGAACATCCAGTTGCGGTTGTTTCGGACCCATTTGTAGTACTGAGAGGGTTCGACCCAGGTGTAGGTTTTTTCGCCGAGATCGGTCATGCCGGCGGGGAGGTCTTTTTTGAAGTATTCGGGGGTGTCTTTGCGGTCGTCGGGGAAGTAGGCGGAGGGGATGAAGAAGCGGGTGCCGTCGAGTGTGGTGACGTGTTTTCGCCACATTTCGTAGACATCCTGGCGAGTGTCGGCCTCGTTCATGGCCATGTACATGATGAGGGAGGGGTGGTTGCGGTAGCGTTTGACGAGATCGACGGTGCATTTTTCGAGGAGTGGGAGGTCGTCGGGGTATTTGGTGTCTGTGCGGAGCCAGAAGCAGGAGTAGAAGCAGTTGCCGAACATGAGGCCGAGTTGATCGCAGAGGTCGAGGAATTCATCGGGGGGGTTGGGGATGTCTTCGAAGTAGATGAGGTTGAGATTGGCGTTGGCGTAGTAGCGGAGTTCGGATTCGATGCGTTGGGGGTCCCAGTTAAAGGTGGCTTCGGGCTGGATGTATCCGCCGCGGGCGAAGATGCGTTGGTTGTTGATGTAGATTCGTCGGCCATGCCAGCCGTCTCTTTCGTAGTGTTCGGTGGTGAGTTTTCGGACGGCGAAGGGGGTGTCGAGGGAGTGGGAGGGGGTGTTGTTGATGTTGAAGGAGAGGGAGAGTTTGTACCTGTTTTGGGGGCCTTTGTTGTGGGGCCACCAGAGGCGGGGGTTGTCGAGGACGGGCGGGGGGTCGAAAGCGATTTCTTTGGTTTGTCCGGGTGCGAGTTCGAAGGGCATTTGGAATCGGAGGTCGGTGTTTTTGATTTCGCCGTTGAGGGCGCCTTTTTGGGGCTGGTTGGAGGCGTTGTGGAGGGTGGCGGAGATTTTAAGGGTGGCGCGATCGAGGGTGGGGAGGTCGGTGACGATGAAGGGGTCGCGGATGACGACGGGGCCGGTGGTTTCGACGTAGACGTCCTGGAGGATGCCCATATTGCGGTCGGGGATGGTGGGGAAGCAGTCGTAGCCGATGGTCATGATTTCGGTGACATCGCGCATGATGTCTTTGTTGGTGTAGCGGCGTTCGGGGCCGAAGACTTTGAGTTGTTGGTCGGGGGTACCGGGGTGGTCTACGGGGTGGATGCGGACGGCGAGGGTGTTTTGGCCGGGGCGGGCGTGATCGGTTACGTCGAAGGCGAAGCGTTGGAACATGGCGGCCATGGTTCTGTGGTCGGCGATGAGGTGGCCGTTGAGGTAGACGTCGGCACGGTAGTTGATGCAGTTGAAGTGGAGCCAGATACGTTGATTTGCGTAA
Organism: Planctomycetota bacterium; assembly: GCA_026693085.1. GTDB lineage: Bacteria > Planctomycetota > Phycisphaerae > Tepidisphaerales > Tepidisphaeraceae > JAPLNB01. The sequence continues at coordinate 11,438 of JAPLNB010000127.1, forward strand.
TAGGGGGGGAGCGCGAACTGTGTGCGGAAGTAGTAGGGGTCGAGCCAGGGGTTGCGTTTGTCGGGGAGGTGGGAGAATTGGGAGAGGTTGTGCTTTTGATTGAAGGCTTCGGAGGCGTCGGGGATGCGGTAGGCGTTGAGGCCGATCCAGGGGGAGGGGTAGAGGTTGTTCTTGACGAGTGCGGAGAGGACGGTGGTGGGGAGGGTGGTGGGGAGCCAGTTTTTTGGGGTGTAGGTGGGGGAGGAGATGAGTTCGGGGGGGTCTTTGACGAGTGTGGAGGATTGGAGGAGCCAGTTGGTGCGGAGGTCGATGCGGTCGGAGGCGAGAGCATGAACCGCAAAGAAGCAGAGGACGCAGAGGAAGAGCCGAGTTCGCAACGAAGGGTTCAGGGTTCGGGGTTCGGGGTTCAGGGATGCCATGGGGCGAAGTATACCGATGGGCTTGGGGATGCTCCAGAAAAGGCGAAAGAGGGCGAACTTCGTTTGGAGGCGGAGGTGGAATAAGATGTGAGCATGGAACAAGTGGCAGACAATCGGATGGAGCTGTTGGCGCCGGCGGGGGATTGGGCGGCGTTGGAGGCGGCGGTGGGGGCTGGGGCGGATGCGGTCTATTTTGGGTTGACGATTTTGAATGCGAGGCGGGGGGCGAGGAATTTTGGGCAGGAGGATCTGGGGCGGGTGGTGGAGCTGGTGCATGGGAAGGGGGCGAGGGCGTATTTGACGTTGAATATTGACGTGGCGCAGCGGGAGATGGGGCAGGCGGTGAGGGTGTTGGCGGTGGCGAGGCGGGCAGGGGTGGATGGGGTGTTGGTGAGGGATCCGGGGGTGTTGGGGTTTGGGCGGTTGTATCCGGAGCTGGAGTTTCATTTGAGCACGCAGACGTGCATGAGCAACAGCGCGGATGTGGCGGCGGCGAGGGAGATGGGGGCGAAGCGGGTGGTGCTGGCGAGGGAGATGACGTTGAAGGAGATTGCGGCGGCATCGGCGGTGGAGGGGGTGGAGACGGAGGTGTTTGTGCAGGGGGCGTTGTGTTTTTCGGTGTGTGGGCGGTGCATGATGTCGAGCTGGGTGGGTGGTCGGAGCGGGAATCGTGGGACGTGCACGAGTCCGTGTCGCGTGCCGTGGACGGTGGAGGGGAAGGCGAGTGGGACGCCGATGTCGATGCGGGATTTGGCGGCGGTGGGGAGGCTGGAGGAGTTAAGGAAGGCGGGGGTGAGGGCGTTGAAGATTGAGGGGAGGTTGAAGACGGCGGAGTGGGTGGGGAAGGCGGTGGGGTTGTATAAGAGGGCGATGGCTGGGGAAGACGATGCTGCTCTGTTGGCAGAGGCATCTGAGTTGGGGGCGTATACGGGGAGGTTGTTGACGTGCGATTATCTGGATGGGAAGAGGGATGAGCTGACGGGGATGGCGGGGGGGCGAAGAGGTGTCGGGGTGTCGGGGTGTCGGAGTGTCGGAGTGGGTGTTGGCGAGGAACCCTCACCCCAACCCTCTCCCGGAGTACCGGGCGAGGGGGAAGAGGTGCAAGGCCTGCATTACGACATTGATATTACGGTGGGTGAGAGGGGGATTGTTTGTCGGTGTGTGTGCAACGGGCGGGTGGTGGAATGGGGGATGCCGAAGACGGTGGTGAAGCGGGAGCATAAGGCGGTGGCGGTGGGTCGGGTGCTGGAGATGTTGGAAGGGATGGAGATGAGCGGGTGTCGGTTGGGGAAGGGGACAACGAATGAGGCGGTTTTCTTGATGGTGCCGCGGGCGGTGAGTGGATTGATGGAGGCCGTTGCGAAGGCCCTTCGGCAGATGAGGAAGGTGGGGGATGGAGATGTGATTCGGGTGGATCTGCCGGAGGCGGTGCGGGAGATGCTGGAAAGGCGGGGGAGGAGTGCGGCGAATGATCTGGCGTTGGGTCAGAGGGCGGATCGGGTGAGGCTGCAAGCGAGTGGGGTGGCGGGGTTTTTGAAGCGGGTGAGGGCGAGCGGGTCGGTGGAGAAGCGTCCGGATGGGGTGATTGTGGAGCAGGTGAGCGCGGAGGGGTTGGGGAGGGTGGTGTCGGCGTGTGGGGAAGATGTGAGCGTTGTGGTGGCGCTGCCGGCGGTGTTTTTTGAGGAGGAGATTGGGGGGATTCGGCAGTTGTTGGGGGGGTGTGCGGCGGCGGGGGTGGGGGTGGAGGTGAACAGTTGGGGTGGGTGGCATTTGGCGAAGGAGGCGGGGGTGGCGATGGAGGGTGGGGCGGGGTTGGGGGTATTGAATGCGGTGGCGGCGCGGGTGCTGAGCGACGCGGGGATGGGGTGTGTGACGTTGTCGATGGAGGCGGATCGGAAGCAGTTGGAGGATGTGGCGGGGCAGTGTCCTGTGGCGTGTTCGATGGTGGTGTTTGGAAGGCCGGCGCTGATGACGACGCGGGTGCAGTTGGATCGGGAGATGGTGGGGAAGGTATTTGTGGATCGGCGGGGGGTGCGGATGGTGCCGCGGATGGAGCGGGGGCTGTGCGTATTCAGGCCGGCGGAGGGGTTTGATTTGAGGCAGACGCGGAACGAGAGGATACGGGTGCGTCATCTGGTGGTGGATTTGGTGGGTTCGCCGGACGCGGCGGGGGAGTGGTTGAGGGTTCCGCAGCGCGATACGAAGCCGTTTCGGTTCAATTATGATCGGACGTTGGTGTGATGAGCAGGAAGAAGGAATGGAGGTTGAATATGGAATGTAAGAAACAGCAGAACGACGAGCGGTGCAGGTGCACGTACAGGCCGTGCAGCCGGCGGGGGTCGTGCTGCGATTGTCTGGCGTATCATCTGAAGAGTCGGGAGTTGCCGGGGTGTTGCTTTCCGCCGGAGGTGGAGCGGACGTACGATCGGAGTTTTGAGGCGTTTGCGAAGGCGTGGAGATTATGAGCGCGCAGAAAAATGGCCGCGACCGGTGCTTTCTAGTTCCAAAATAGCCACAAGGGCTACGGAGAGTTTGTTAAGCAGGTCGCAGGCCACTGATCTTATCGGCGAATGTGGGTGGGACATTAGAAGTAATCGGAGAAAATTTGTGCGGCGGCTTGTGTTGGTGGCGATGATCCGGAATAATCAGTACGGCTCTGAAATTTCATCTCTTTACGAAAGGATTTGCGCCATGGCTAAGTCAGGAACAGGTAGAACGAAAGCGAAGACGACGAAGAGCAAGGCGAAGCCGGCTGCCAAGAAGGCGGTTGCGAAGAAGAAGTAAGCTGTAAGCTGTGCGGCGAATGCCGCAACAGCGCGACCCGCGGCTTGCGTTTGGACGTGAGCAGCGGGTCGCGTTTTTTTTGCGCGATGAGCGGTCAGCTTGCGGTGTGCAGGGTGCCGTCGATGCCGATGGTGATGTCGCGGACGGGGAGGTCGGTTCGGCCGGACAGCGTGAGGGCGGCGTGGACGATGCGAACGATGCCGGTGCAGCAGGGGACTTCCATGTGGGCGACGGTGATCGATTGGATGGGGTTGTTGGCGAAGATGGTGGCGAGTTTCTGGATGTAGGGCTCGATGTCGTCGAGCTTGGGGCAGGCGATGGCGAGGGTCTTGCCGGCGAGCATTTGTTCGTGGAATTCGGGGTAGGCGAAGGGGACGCAGTCGGCGGCGATGAGGACGTCGGCGTTCTCCCAGATGGGGCCGGCGACGGGGACCAATGCCAGTTGCACGGGCCACTGGCCGAGTTGCGAGGGACGCTGGGTGGAGGGGGTGGCTGAGGCGGGTGGTGCGGGTTTGGGTTGCAGCAGGCGTATGCCAGAGCCTGGGCAGCCGGTGTGGGCTATCGGGGACGGGTGAGGCATCAGCGAGCTGAGGGAAGGTGTGAGTGTGAAGGGAGCGCCGGGGGCCTGTTGTTGATTGAGGTGCTGTTGCACCGCGTGTTCGTCGAAGTCGTCGGCGGGGTGTTCTTCGATGTGGATGGCGCCTTGGGGGCAGTGTCCGAGGCAGGCGCCCAGGCCGTCGCAGAGGTTTTCGGCGAGGAGTTTGGCTTTGCCGTTGATGATCTTGATCGCTCCCTCGGCGCAGTTGGGGGCGCAGAGGCCGCAGCCGTCGCACTTTTCCTCGTCGACGTGAACGATTTTACGGGTGGTTTGCGTTGCCATGGAGGTTTTATCGCATAAAAGGCGGCGGGGTGCCTTGATGTAGATCAAGAGGGCGATTTCTGGTGCAGGCGGTGGTGAAGGGCAGATGAGAAGGTTAGTCGCCGGTGGGGAGGAGGATGTTGTCGTCGGGGTCGGCGGGGTAGTCGAGGATGGTGTTGTTCCTGGTTGTGTAGATGTTGTCGCTGTCAACGCCGACGAAGGGGTCGTCGGCGAATTCGACGCGGCCGTCGGCGTAGAGGACGTTTTGGCCGCGTTTGGAGTGGTTGTTGCTGTTGCCCCAGCGCATTTGTTCGGTGGGGGAGGTGGGGGTGACGGCGAGGACATTGTTGTCCTCGCTGCGGATGCCGGGGTTGAGGTCGGCCATGATGACAAAATCGGGTTTGGCGGAGCGGAATCGCCGCAGGGCGTCGGTCATGGTGCTGCTGGCGTAGGGGTTTTGCATGCTGTAGGAGAGGTTGCGTTTTGGGTCGGTGAAGGTGGTTCGGGTTTGAAGGGGGAGGCCGGCGAGGGTGTCGGAGACGGCGTCGGTGTTGGGGCATACAAACAGTCGGGGCGAGAGGTCGTATCTGCGGATCAGGTGGAAGATGGCGGCGGAGACGTTGTCGGGGCGAGCGCTGCCGATCAGGAACGGCTCGTCGGCGGTATTGGCGGTGGTTGCGGGGAGGCGGCCTTTGTTTTCGCTGGCGTCGGCCAGCAGGGCTTGGCCGATTGCGCGAAGGTTGTTCTGGCAACAAAAGCGGTTGGAGCGTTCGCGGGCTTCGAGAAACATGGGGATAACGATGCCCAGGAGCAGGAGCAGAATGGCCACCACGGTCAGTAGCTCTACCAGAGCCAGACCTTTGCGACGTGGTTGCTGCCTGACCAGATGCACGTTGACCTCGCCTTTTGCACGCGCCGGACGAAGCTCTTGGCGGCTCCCCTCCCCGGCACTGCCCTATCATACCGCAGACTGAGCGACGCCGATACATCGCTTCAGGCAGGCGAGCGTTTTGTCGGGGCGGACGATATATGAGTTCCGCGACGGCATGGGTGAGACTCGATGCATCAGCGGCAGCTATTGGCCGGGGCAGGGTTTGGCTCTTGCCTGCAAGTCGGCGGATTCTATGCTATTTGGGTCTGCAGTATGGGAGACAGCCCCCGGGGATTCTGAGCAGGAGCGATTTCATGGCCAAGGTCCGCAAAGCCGTCATCACCGCCGCCGGGCGGGGGACTCGTCAGTATCCGGCATCAACGGCGGTGCAGAAGGAGATGTTTCCGCTGGTCGATCGCGACGGGCTGACCAAGCCGATCATTCAGATCATTGGTGAGGAGGCGATCGAGTCGGGGATTGAAGAGATTTGCATTGTGACGGAGCCTGGGGAGGAGAAACTGTACCGGGAGTATTTCCGGCGGCTGGATGATGAGATGGTCAAGACGTTCCGTGGGAAGGACTGGGCGATACTGGAGTCGGAGAAACTGGCGGCGTTTGGGGAGCGGCTGCACTTTGCCGAGCAGCACAGTCCGGAAGGTTTTGGGCACGCGGTGTATCAGGCGAAGCAGTTCGTGGGGGATGAGCCGTTTCTGCTTCTGCTTGGCGATCATGTTTACATTTCGGACATTCGTGACCGCTGCGCAAGACAGCTCATTCGGGTATTTGAGCAGTATATGCTGCATGCGGTGACGGGCGTGCAGCCGACGATGGAACGGTTGCTGAACATGTTCGGCACAATCCGCGGCGCGCCGATCGATGCGGGGAAGGGCATCTACAAGGCGGAGCTGATCATTGAGAAGCCGTCGGTGGAGGTGGCGCGGGAGAAGCTGGTGACGCCTGGGCTGCCGGCCGGGAACTATCTTTCGCATTTCGGGATTCACGTATTTTCGGAGCGGATATTTGACTCGCTGGAATACCTGATCAAGAACAACGCGCGCGATTGCGGCGAGATTCAGCTCACGGCCGCTCAGGAGCATTTTCGGCAGCAGACGGACAAGTACTGGATTGTGTGCTGCCAGGGACAGCGGTACGACACGGGGATTCCCTATGGTCTGATGGAGACGCAGTTGGCGCTGGCGTTGAACGGGGTCCATCGCACAGAAATCTGTGAGGCGATCGCGAGGATACTGGCGATGCAGGTGAAGAGCTGAGGCGCAGGCGAGGTTGTTTTGTAAGATGAATTTGCCGCGAACCCACGAACATGCCCAGCCGTACCATAGACGGGAAGACGCAGTTGTAATTTGCACCAGAGGTTGCTGACCCTCGGCACAGGAGTTGTTGGATGATGCCGGTATATATGTCGAGCCGGGTAGTCGGCGAGTCATTGCTCGCCGGGCTGCTGGGGGATACGGCTCTTGAGGCTCAACGTATCGAGGTTCCCGCGAAAGCCGCTCTTTACCAGCCGAACGATGCGGCGAAGAGCATTTTCTACATCCATGCTGGCCAAGTGCGTACGTACCAGGCAAGCCCGACGGGATCGCGTCGGTTGATTGAGGTCCTGGGCGTGGATCAATGGTGCGGCGCCGCGGCGCTGGCGGGTCTGGAGTGTTATGGCGAGGCTGCCGAAGCGGTCGAACCGGCGACAGCGACGGTGGTGGCAGTCGATCGGCTGTTCGTGGTGCTAGGCCACGAGCCGCAAGGCGCGCTGGAACTGATCCGGCAACTGGCCTGCAAGCTCGCTACGTATCGGCAGGATGCATCGGACCTGGTTTTTGAAGACTGCAATCACCGGCTGATCCGGACGCTGGTTTACTTGAGCGATTCTCCGGCCGCCTCGCCGACGGTTGACGGGGTGGTGCTGCGGATCACGCACCAGCAGTTGGCGCAGAAGGTGGGCGTTGCGCGGGAAACCGTCAGCCTGGCGCTTGCGCAGTTGAGGCGGAAGAACCTTCTGCGGACGGGGCGGAACCAGTTGTTCTTCAACCCTCAGACGTTGCAAGGCAGCGGCAACGGCAGCGGCGACGGCAGTGCGGTGGGCGCGGATCCGTCAAAAGGGGAAGTTTCCGTCAGGTAATGGGCCATAGGTCCGCGGCTGGCGCGGTAGCGCGAGCCGCGGATTTCATGGTGTCGGCAGTTGACGTGGGGATGAGGATTCCTTTGCCAGGACGCGGCCCGAGTTCCACGATTGTCATCGGATCGAAGGGGAAATCCCGCATGAGCGATTGCAGCGACTGGGGGGTGATGGCCATCAGGGTGGCCAGATCCTGCTCCAGCGAGCGGTATTCCTTGTTATAGATCCACTGTCCGCCGATGGCGCGCATGCGGCCGAGGGGAACTTCGCCCTGTAGTACGATGCTGCTGGCGATCTTGTTTTTGGCGCGTTCGACCTCGTCGGGTGTCAGGTCGTGTTTCACTTTTTCCAGCTCGCGCAGCATGATGTCGATTGCCTCGTCGGTCCGATCGGGATCGCAGATGAGGGAGAGGTAGTAGCTGCCGCAGCGGTCGTGGGGGTAGAAGCCGAAATCGGCTTCCTCGGCGATGGCGTTGTCGACCAGAGCCCAGTAGAAGCGGCTGCCTTCGCTGTCGCCGATCACGTCGGAGAGCACACGGGCGGCGAAGCGGCGCTCGTCTTGCGCGCTTGGGCCTGGGGTGAAGCCCATGATGTATTGTCGGTTGAGCTTGGGATCGACCAGCGTTCTGCGGCGGTTCTGGTGGACCGGCTGGGGATGGTGGCGGGGGGCATCGACGCGGCGCCAGCTTCCGCAGAATCTCTGGGCGATCTTGATGAATTGGGGGAAATCGACGCGGCCGGTCGCGGCGAGCACCATGTTGCCGGGGCCATAGCGGCGAGTGAAGTATTGGGTCATCTGATCGCGTTCGAGCTTCTGGACCGATTCGGCTGAGCCGAGGATGCTTTGGCTGAGGGGGTGTGTGCCGAAGTGTTCGGCCATGGCGATTTCGTAGAGGCGATGGCCGGGGTCGTCGAGGTAGCTGGCGATCTCTTCGAGGATGACTTTCTTCTCGGTGGTGAAGTCGCCGAGACGGATGGCGGGGCGAAGCAGGTGGGCGAGGTGCTCGACGGCCCGGTCGGTGAATTCAGGGAGGACGTTGGCGTAGTAGGCGGTCATTTCCTGGCTGGTGGAGGCGTTGTAGCGTGCGCCCATCTCGTCGAAGATGCGGTTGACGTCTTCCCAGGTGTATTTCTCGGAGCCTTTGAACATCATGTGTTCGAGGAAGTGGGAGACGCCGTTGATGGTGACCTCTTCATCGCGAGCGCCTGTTCCGACGAACATGCCGACGGCGATGGAGTGGGAATCGGGGTTGGTCTCGGCGATGATGTCGAGGCCGTTATCGAGTTGGTGATGGTGAAACGTTAATGGCATTCTGTCTTCTCTTGTAGGGGCGATATTGCGGGTCAGGTGCAGGGCGAACACGTGGCTGACCAGGGTGTTTTGAGCGGTTTTGGCCCGACGGTCACGAGGGTGAACGGGCCGGGTTTGTTGGTTTTGAGGAACTGGTTGACCTGGTCGAGGGTCACATCGTCGATGCCTTTCTTGATTTCATCCAATGTTCGGATTCGTCCGCGCATGAAAAAGTCATGGGCGATGGAGCCGGAGCGGGAACTGGTCGACTCGCCTTGCATGATGGTAGCGGCCTTGAGGCCGATCTTGGCGCGGTCGAGCTCGGCCGCGGTGACACCTTCGCCGAGGCGGTAGACCTCGTCGATGAAGGTGTCGAGGGTGGCCTGCGCGCGGTCGTTGCTTGTGCCGGCGTAGCCCATGATGCTGCCGAAGCCTTTGAGGCTGGTGTATCCGGCCCAGACGTTATAGACCAGGCCGCGTTTTTCGCGGACCTCGGTGAAGAGGCGTCCGCTCATTCCGCCGCTGAGGACCTCCATGGCCAGTCGCAGCACGTAGTAGTCGGGGTGTATTTCTTCGAGGGATGGCCAGGCGAGGCCGATGTGCGTCTGCTCGCTGGGGTGCTCGACGTGGTGGACGCCCAGGGGCGCGGGAGCGGTTGTGTCGAGTTGCTCGGCGGCGGCGGGCCAATCGCCGAAAAGCGTTTCGGCTTCGCGGCGGAAGGAGTCGAAATCGATGTTGCCCGCGATGGCCAGGATCGAGCCGTTGGCGTGGTAGTGTTTCTGATGCTGCGACTTGCAGATTCTGAGAGTGAGGGCTTCGAGGTCTTCCGGGTCACCCATGGTGTTTCGCCCATATGGCCAGGGGAAATAGCGCTCGCGGAGCTTGATCAGAACCTTCTGCCGCGGCTCGTCCTCAATGCCTTCCAGACCCTGAAGAGTCAGGTCGCGGGCGGCTTGGAAGCCCGGCTCGGGCAGGTGGGGGTGGCGGATGATGTCCAGGTAGGTTGGCAACGCCTCGATGACGCGTTCGGTGAGGGCGGCGGCGGTGAAACGCGTGTGATGTACGCCGGCGCTGCTGGAGCGTTGCAGGCCGAGGCTGTCGAGGTAGTCGGTCAACTGGCGGCTGTCGCGTTCGCCTGCTCCCCGCAGCACCAGATCGGACAGGACGGTGGCGGTGCCAGAGGCCCCTTGCAGGTCAACGGCAGCACCGGCGGGCACTAGGAGGGTCATGGCGGCCGACTGCATGCCGGGCATCTTCTCGCCCAGCAGAGTCAGGCCATTCGGCAGGGTGTATTGATAATAACGCTCGGGCAAATCGACTCCTCTCGTCGCGGTTGTCCGGATTATAGACAGCGCGCACGGGGCCGCCAGTGGCGGAATCGGGAAAGTCATGCTGCCATTGAAGTTGCGGATATCCCAGTTTGCCGATCGTCTGGTGGTGCGTATTCCGAAAGGTGGCCGGGGTTGTTTCCCAATTGCGGCCAGCGGTTTAGAATGTCCCAGCCGTCGGTCTCCGGGTGAGTTGGAATACCATGCAAAGGATTCCTTCATGACGATGTGGCGCGGGCTGGTCTGGGTTGTGGCGGTTGTTGCGGCGATGCCGGCGGTTGGAGCCACGACGCAAAGCCCCGCCACGCAGCCGGCCAGCAGACCTGCCGCGAGCCGCCAGATGCCCTATTATGGCGCGTGGCAGGGGAGCCGGATCGGCGGCGGGGGGTATATCCAGAACGTCGTGCTCTTCCCCGCCAACCCGCAACGCTGTTATACATACCTGGACGTGGGCGGCCCTTATCGCAGCGACGACGGCGGGAATTCGTGGCGATCGCTTCAGGGGTCGTTGCCTGGCCGGCGAGGGAACTATTCCATCCGCTCGCTCAGTGTTGATCCGCGGGATGACCAGTACGTCATCATCGCCGTGGGTAGCCAGTGGGAGGCCAGGGAAGGCGTCTACGTCAGCGACAACGGTGGCGTGTCGTGGCGAAGGGCGCTCGAGGCGAACTTCCAGAGCGATGCTTTCCGCAACGCCGGCACGGTCCTGGCGAGGCATTCGAAGGACCCGGACATTGTCTTGGCCGGCGCGATCCAGAGCGGTGTCTGGCGGAGCACGGACAATGGGCGAACGTGGGAGAACGTCGGGCCGAAGGACGTGAACCCGACCGATCTGCGGTTCGACGTGGCGAACCCGCAGTTGGCGTGGCTGTGCGCGCATGCGATGGACGCGGTGGTGAACGGCCAGAGGCGCAAGGTGAGCGGCGGATTCTTCCGTAGCGAGAACGGCGGCAAGACCTGGAACAAGATCGCCGACGAAGCGCCCACCGAGATTCTGCGGGACCCCAAGGACCGCTCTCGCCTTTATGGCATCTTCCGCCGGGAGATCATCAAGACGAGCACGGACGCGGGGGATTCGTGGCAGGATTGTTCGGAGGGGTTGGCGATTGATCCGAGCCCGGGCGGCCTGCTGAGCGAGCATCGGTTCAATGTCCTGGCTGCGGGGCCGGATTTTATTCTGACGGCGTCGGCGCGGGGGACGTTTTACCGGCTGGAATGCGGGCAGCACACCTGGAAGAAGATCGAGCGGCAGCGCGTCGATACCGGCGACTGGTTCGGCAAAATGATGCCCGGGGAGTTCCAGCATTTCGGGGCGGAGGTCGGCAGCATTGTGGTCGATCCGAACGATGACGATCACTGGTTCTTCACCGACTGGTATGCGATGTTCCAGACGTTTGATTCCGGGAAGAACTGGCGGCTGACGGTGGACGGCATCGAGGGCACGGTGGTGCATCAACTGCTCCAAGACCCGTCCGACCCTGCCGTCGTGCACATGAGCATGGCGGACAATGCCTATTTCAAATCGAACGACGGCGGCAGGACGTTCCGCCAGATCAAGTTCCCCGGCGTTTGTGCAAATGTAAAGGACTTGGCGCTGTCGCCGAAGCTGCCGGCGCGGGTGTATGCGGTCGGCGCGGACAATTGGGAGTGGAAGTCGAATCAGCTTTACGTCAGCATTGACACCGGCCAGAGCTGGCATCGTTCGCCGATGACGGGGCTGTCGGACATGAGCCAGTCGCGCTGCAACAGCGTGGCGGTGGACCCGGCGAACCCGTATACGGTGTATTTGTCGGTGTCGGGGTCGATCGGGGTGGGGGCAGGCGGGCCGTATCGCAGCACCGACGGCGGGAAGACGTGGGCATGGATCGGGCAGGGGCTGCCGCCGGGGCAGAGTTTCTACAGGCATGACATCTGGGTGACGGGCCGGGAGATTGCGGCGGGTCCGAATGGCACGCTGGTCACGATCAGCCAGGACAGCGCGTTGGTTTTCCATTTCGATCCCAAGACCAAACAATGGGCCAAGGCCGAGATGAAGCCGATGGGCAAGCCATACAGCGTCGTGGCGGATGTGCTCCAGGCGGGGCGGTATTACATGGGCGTGGAGAACGGGCTGTTTCGGTCGAAAGACAGCGGCACGACGTGGCAGCGGGTGTATGACCGCGAAGTGACGCACGTGGCGGTCGATTTGGCGGTCGCCAATCGCGCCGCGGCCAGCACGTCGGATGGGGTGATCCTGACTCGCGACGGCGGGGAGAGCTGGTCGATGCTGGACAAATCGCTGCCGGATCGGGTGAAGGCGAATATGCCGGCGGTGGCGGGCGAGCGGATTGTCGTGGGCAGCGGCGGCAGCGGGTGTTTCTGGATGCCGCTGTCGCGCGATGGTGAAAAGCCGGTCAAAGCGAAGCCCGCGGCCGTGGCGAGTGTTCCATCAACGAACCCGGCTGCGAGCAATGGTGCGGCGACGACGCGGCCGGTTCAGATTTTTCTCGAGAAGTAGCGACCCATGTGGCGATTGGCAGAGTCGTGTTTTTGTCGGGCACGAGGAGGTCATATGCGAGTTGGGATGAATCTTCTGCTGTGGGCTATCCAGGTGAAAGAGGAGCATTTTTCGCTGCTGCCGAAGATAAAGGCGGCGGGGTATGACGGCGTTGAGGTGCCGATCTTCATGGGCCAGGAGGCCGACTATCGGCGGCTGGGCAAGGAGATCAAGCGCCATGGCCTGAGTGCAACGGCAGTGACTGTGGCAAACGCCGACGCCAATCCGATCGATCCGGACCCGGCGATGCGGCAGAAGGCCGTCGATCGGCTGAAATGGGCGCTGGACATGTGCGCGGCGGTGGGCGGGGAACTGCTCTGCGGGCCGTTTCATTCGCCGCTGGGCGTGTTCAGCGGGAGCGGGCCCACGGACGACGAAAAGAAGCGAGCGATCGAGGTGCTGCGGAAGGGCGGGGACCACGCCGCGAAACTAGGCGTGCGCTTCGCGCTGGAATTCCTCTGCCGGTTCGAGAGCTACTTCCTGACCACGGTGAAGGACACGATAGACCTGGTCGATCGGATTAACCACCCGGCGGTGGGCATGATGATCGACACGTTCCACGCGAACATCGAGGAGAAGGATCCGGCGGCGTCGGCGGAACGATGCGGGAAGCGGCTGATCCATATGCACATCAGTGAGAACGATCGCGGGGCACCGGGCACGGGAAACGTGGACTGGTCGGGCATTTTCGGGGCGCTGCGGCGGATGAAATACGATGGCTGGCTGACGATCGAAGCGTTCGGCCGCGCCATGCCCGACATCGCCGCGGCGACGCGCGTGTGGCGGGATCTGTTTGAGTCTGAGGCGGACGTGTATCAGCAGGGGGCGAGATTCATCCGCGAAATGTGGGCGCGGGCCGGGTAACAGAAAAGCGGCGTGTCAGACTGACCCGCCGCTTCAATGCAATCCCAATGGACGTCGATCATTGCTAGAAGAGCCTGATTTTGGGCAGGTCACTGGTGCCCATGAGGTATTCATCAACGCCGCGGGCGGCTTGACGGCCTTCGCTGATCGCCCAGACGACCAGCGACTGGCCGCGGCGCATATCGCCGGCGGAGAAGACGCCCGGCGCGCTCGTCATGTAATTATCGCTGACTTTCACGTTGCCGCGGGGGTCTTTTTCGAGCTTGAGCTGATCGACCGGGCCGGTGTGCTCGGGGCTGACGAAGCCCATGGCCAGGAAGCACAGGTCGCAGGGCATTTCGAACTCGGTCCCGGGAGCTTCCTTCATGCCAAGCCGGCCGTCAGCGCCCTTGGACCATTCGAGCCGCACGCCGTGGATCTTCTTGACGACGGCTTCGACGCCGCTGAATTTGCGGGTGTTGATGGAGTAGTCGCGGCTCTTGGCGGCGCTGCCTTTGTCCTTGCGATCCTGGAGGACGATGCTTTCCTCGTGGGCCGAGGAGATGCGCAGGATCATGGGCCAGGTCGGCCAGGGCATGTCGGCCGTGCGCTCCTTGGGCGGCTCTGGCAGCAGCTCGAATTGACTGACCGAAGCGCAGCCCTGACGCAACGCCGTGCCCAGGCAGTCGGCGCCGGTGTCGCCGCCGCCGAGGATGATCACATGCTTGCCCTTGGCGTCGATGAGCTGATCTGCGGGGATGGGATCACCCTGGTTGCGCCTGTTCTGCTGCGTGAGGTAGTCGATCGCGAGGTAGATGCCCTTCAGCTCGCGGCCGGGGACGTTCAGGTCGCGGGCCTTGGTCGCGCCGCCGCAGAGCACGATGGCGTCGAATTCGCGGCCAAGGTCCTCAACCTTGACGTTGACGCCGACGTTGGCGTTGGTGACGAACTGGATGCCCTCGGCCTTCATCAGGTCAACGCGGCGATCGACGATCCGCTTTTCGAGCTTGAAGCTGGGGATGCCGTAGGTGAGCAGGCCGCCGATGCGGTCGGCTCGCTCGAAGACGGAGACGAGGTGTCCGGCCTTGTTAAGTTGCGCGGCGCACGCCAGTCCGGCCGGCCCGGAGCCGACGACGGCCACCTTTTTGCCGGTACGGGTGGCGGGGGGGTCGGGCTTGATCCACCCTTCTTTCCAGGCGCGGTCGATGATGCTTTGCTCGACGAGCTTGATGGTGACGGGTTTCTCGTTGATCCCCAGGACGCAGGATTCTTCGCAGGGCGCCGGGCAGACGCGGCCGGTGAATTCGGGGAAGTTGTTCGTCTTATGCAGCATCTCGATCGCGTCGCGGAAGCGGCCTTTATAGACCAGGTCGTTCCACTCCGGGATGATGTTCCCCAGCGGGCAGCCGCTGTTGCAGAACGGCACGCCGCAGTCCATGCATCGCGCACCCTGGTCGCGAAGTTTCTTTTCCTCGAAGTCGAGATAGATTTCGTTCCAGTCGAGCACTCGCAGCTCAACGGGGCGGCGTTTCGGCGTCTCTCGGGCGATCTCTTTGAATCCTGTTGGCTTTCCCATGGTAGTTCTCAGCGGTTAGTTGCCAGTTACCAGTTGCCACGGGTAGTTGCCAATGGTTAGCTGCCGGCAACGGGCAACTAACAACTGGCAACGACTCCGCGTTCTATGCCTTCGCCGTCTGGATCTGGGCGAGTTTTCTTGCCCTTTCTTCGATGGCGGCCATGTCCTCCAGCACTCGCCGGTAGTCGTTGGGCATGACCTTCACAAGACGGTGCAGTTCGTTGCCCCAGTCAGAGAGGATCGCCTTGGCGACCGGCGAGTGGGTGTATTTCAGGTGGTTTTCGATCATCCGGCGGATGAGCTGGATGTCTTCGGGATCGAAGAGGGATTCGAGCGTGACCATGTCCTGGTTGCAGCGGTAGCGGAACGTGCCGTCCTCATCATAGACGTAAGCGATGCCGCCGGACATGCCCGCGGCGAAGTTCCGCCCGGTGGGGCCGATCACGACAACCCGCCCGCCGGTCATGTACTCGCAGCCGTGGTCGCCGACGCCTTCGACGATCGCATGCACGCCGGAGTTGCGGACGCAGAAACGTTCGCCGACGACGCCGCGAATGTAGACCTCGCCTTGAACCGCGCCGTAGCAGACGACATTGCCGGCGATAATGTTCTGCTCGGCCTTGAAGCCGGTGTCGAGGGCGGCCCGGTGCGGATGAACAATGATTTTGCCGCCGCTCAGGCCCTTGGCCAGGTAGTCGTTGGCGTCGCCTTCGAGAATGAGAGTCACGCCCTTGGCCAGGAAGCAGCCGAACGATTGGCCGGCCGAGCCGTTGAACTTAAAGGTAATGGTATCGTTGGGCAGGCCGGCAAATCCGTATTTCTTCGCAATTTCGCCGGACAGAGTGGCGCCGACGGTGCGATTGACGTTCCGGATGCTCAGCTCGTAGCGGACCTTCTTGCCATTCTGAATGGCCGGCTGAGCAAGCTTGATAAGCTGGTTGTCCAGGGCTTTCTCCAGACCGTGATTCTGCGTTTCGCAGTGATGCAGGGGGACCGGCTTGCCCATCTGAAGGTCAGGCCGATGCAGAATGACCGAGAGGTTCAGGTGCTTGGCTTTGACATGGTTGGAGACGTCGGCGAACTCGAGCATATCGGTTCGGCCAATCATTTCGTTGACCGTGCGGAAGCCGAGACCCGCCATGATCTCCCGCAATTCCTCGGCGACGTAGAACATGAAATTGATCACATGCTCGGGCTTGCCGGCAAACTTCTTGCGCAGCTCCGGGTCCTGCGTCGCGATGCCCACGGGGCAGGTGTTCAGGTGGCACACACGCATCATGATGCAACCGGAGGCGATCAAGGGCGCGGTGGCGAAACCAATCTCGTCGGCGCCAAGCAAAAAACCGATTGCGACGTCGCGGCCCGTCTTGATTTGGCCGTCCGTCTGCAGAACAACCCGGCCGCGAAGGTTGTTCAGAACCAGCGTCTGCTGAGTCTCGGAGATGCCCAGTTCCCAGGGCAGGCCGGCGTACTTGATGCTGGTCAGGGGCGAAGCGCCGGTGCCGCCGGAGTCGCCGGAGATCAGAATGTGGTCGGCTTTGGCTTTGGCGACGCCGGCGGCGACGGTGCCGATGCCAACTTCGCTGACGAGCTTCACGCTGATCCGCGCCTTGGGGTTGGCGTTCTTCAGATCGTGGATGAGCTGCGCCAGATCCTCGATCGAGTAGATGTCGTGGTGCGGCGGGGGTGAAATCAGGCCCACGCCCGGCGTGGTGTGCCGGACTTTGCCGACGTACTCGTCAACCTTGTGGCCGGGGAGCTGGCCCCCTTCGCCCGGCTTGGCGCCCTGGGCCATCTTGATCTGAAGCTCGTCGGCGTTGACCAGGTACTCGTTGGTGACGCCGAATCGCCCCGACGCGACCTGCTTGATCGCGCTTCGGCGGTTGTCCTTGAAGCGATCGGGGTCTTCGCCCCCTTCGCCGGTGTTCGACTTGCCGCCGATGGTGTTCATCGCGATCGCCAGGTTCTCGTGTGCTTCGCGCGAGATCGACCCGAAGGACATCGCCCCGGTCGCGAATCGCTTCACGATCTCCTTGACCGGCTCGACCTGGTCGAGCGGGATCGCGTTGCCTTTCTTGAACTGAAGCAATCCGCGGATGGTCGAGCGGACTGTCGATTCGTCGTTGGCGATTCTCGAGTATTCCTTGAAGGTGGCGTAGCTGTTGATTCGCACCGCATGTTGGAGCTTGGCGATGGTGTCGGGGTCCCACAGGTGGTGCTCGGCGCCTTTTCGCCACTGGTAGAAACCGCCGACGTCGAGGGTTTCGGCCTCGACCTGGGTACGGGGGTACCCGCGACGATGGCGCGCCAGGCATTCCTTGGCGATCACATCGAGGCCGATTCCGCCGATACGCGAGGGGGTGTTGGTGAAGTACTTGTCGATGACCTGCTCGCCCAGGCCGATGGCTTCGAAAATCTGCGCGCCGCGATAAGACTGAACCGTCGAAATGCCCATTTTCGAGGCGACCTTGATGATCGCCTTGTTGGCGGCCTTGATGTAGTTCTTCTCGGCCTTCTCCAGAGCAATATCCTTGGAGAGAAGGCCTTCCTCGGAGAGATCGGCCAGGGTCTCGAACGCGACATACGGGTTGACCGCGCCGGCGCCGTAGCCGATCAGGAGGCAGAAATGGTGGGCCTCGCGCGCCTCGCCGGTCTCGATGATCAGGCCCGCCTGCGTGCGCGTGCCTTCGCGGATCAGGTGATGATGGACGGCCGCCGTAGCCAGCAAGCTGGGAATTGGCGCGTGGTCCTTGTCAACGCCACGGTCGGAGAGAATCAGCAGGCTCGCCCCGTCCTTGATGGCCCGCGACGCGTTGGCGCACAGCTCATCAATGGCCTGTTCGAGACCGGCTTCGCCTTCGGCAACCTTGAAGAGCATCGGAACGGTGACCGCACGCAGGTTGCCGGTGTTG
>JAPLNB010000128.1 GCA_026693085.1 Planctomycetota bacterium
CATTTCCGAAATGAACTGTTCCTTGTCCATCGTCAATAGCCGTTCCATGGCTTACTCCTGTTAAAAACGCCCGACTCCGTCGGCCAAAAGCCATTCTACACCTCCTCTTACGCCTTCTCCCGAAAAAATGGGCACACCCTAATGGAGCGATGGCCGGTTGCACCGTTGACTTTGGTCCCCCGGAACAAGAGAATCGGTATAGCTCTTGGTGGCGACCGGGCTTTTAGCACCCATGGATCGGCAACCCTGTGGCGGAGATTTGTTTATGGATCAAACAGCCAGACGACACTTGGCTAGGTTCGCACTGACGGCTGCTTGCGCGGCATTGCCTTTTGCGGGCATCGGCTGCGAGAAACCCCAGCGGCAGGCCGACAAGAAGGCAGACTTGGCGATTGCGCAGAGCGAGATCGCTGTGGGGAAAGAAGGCAACGAGGCCAAAGCGTACAAGCTTCTGACGCAGGCGGCGCAGCAGGCGGATGCGTCGGAGGCGGAGAGGTCACATGCCAAGACGCTGGTGGCGCAGGCTGATTATGGGTGGGTAATCAAGCACATGCCGGAACTGACGGAGGCGGAGGCGGAGGCGGCGAAGATCATCGGCGAAATCGCGGTGCTGGGTCAGCGGATCGCGGCGGACAACCTGCTTATTGAGCAGTGCAAGGCAACGGATCCGGCAGGCGTGGCGCCCAGTCATCCGGCGGCGGAGCTGAATAAGAGCAAGGCGAAATATACGGCGATGGCGGCCGACCTGGACAAGAAGATTCTTGATGCGGAGGCGCGGGTTCGAGCCAAGGGGGCGGACATTGATGCGCTGACGAAGCAGCAAGGGACGGCGTCGGACGAGGCGGGATCGCTGTTGGAGAAATCGGAGCAGGCGAAGGGGCAGGCGTCGCTGGACCTGTTCAAGCAGTATGCCGATGCGCGAGCGAAGGCGGATGGGCTGACGCTGGTGACGAATGCGGCGAAGGGGCAGTTGGCGAACCTGCAGGGGGCGGTTGCCGAGCTTAAGACGCAGAAGCAGTTGGCGGTGAATGCGGCGGCGGCTGCTGCGCGTCAAGCGACGGAGTTGAGCACGGCGTGGACGAAGTCGCAGCAGATGATGCAGACGACGGCGAGCCATTCGAAGGCGATCGTCGGATCGCAGGACGGCGTTGCAGGCAAGGCCAAGGCGCTTGCGGCGGCGTTGGCGGCGGTTGCGGAGAAGCGGCGGGAACTGGATGCGCGGCTGGAGTCATCGATCAACGCGTTTTCGGAAGCGGCTAAAGCGTCGGATGCGGTGAGCACGGCGATGGGGCAGCGTCTGAGAGACGCCGCGCCGGATTCGGTGGAGCGCATGGCCTGGAAGCGGATGGAAAGACTGCACAATTTTGCGATCCATCGGCTGGACAGGGCACACGTGCTGATGACGCGCGGGGGCATGTTTGTTGCTCAAAAGTTGCTGTTTGAGTCGAAGTTGCGGATGGCGCAGAACCTGGGGTCGGCGTACAAGCAGGCTGGCCTTGGCGCGCCGGCGGGACTCAGTGTTGCGGCGATCAGGAAGGAAGCAGATGAGGCGGGGAAGACCGCGCAGAAGTGCTTCGAGGAAGCGGATGGGCTTCTGGTGGACATCTCGGAGCGCGGGCAGGCGGAGGACAAGTCGCAGGCGAATTTCCCGCGGATCGGAGCGCAGTATTCGCTATACAACCTGACGGGCAAGGAGAAGTACCTGACTGATGCGCGTGCGATACTTGAGGAAATGGTCAAGAGCAGCGCGGATGATTCGGGGAAGGTTGCGAAGGTGATCCCGGTTCTGCCGGCGGAGTTGGAGACGGGGATCGTCAAGCGGGCGGCGGTGGATCTGACGGCGGCGGCGAAGCCCAGGGTGGGTGGTGCAGCCGCTAGCGCCGGGCGAGGGACCGGCAAGGAAGCTGCGACGTGGCAGAAAATGGTCGTACGGGGCTTGGGGATTGGGGCGATGCCTGGCGGTGGTGGGCCAGTGGAGGCGCAACCGACGGCGCCGGACAACACGGCGCCGCCAGTGGGCGGGGAGTAAATCGGAGGGTGTGAGAGGTCACATTGAAGAGAGGGGGGGGATTTCGGTTCCGCGCGGCCGATGGGGAAGGATCTGTGCCGGCAGTGGGGCGATTGCACAATGCGTTATTCCAATGAATAGAGGGAATTGTCTGGGGAGAGGAAGCCGGTGGCGGGGGCGATGCTTGTTGGGTCGCCCGCGAAGGTGTTCGTGAATCGCTCGGAGCGGGTTTCGGCGTGGCCATCGCAGAAGGCGACGTTGGTTTTGCCGCGGTGGCGATAGCCTTGGGTGCCGGCAGAGCGGGCGGTGAAGGATTCGTCGCCGGGGTTGGGGAAGGGGGCACGCATGAACTTGTTGGCGCCGCCGGCCCACTCGCCGTCGCCGAAGATGGCGCAGCGGTGGGGGCGTTTGACGTCGGTGAGGCGGGCGGGCTTCAGGATCGATTCGCCGGAGCCATGGCCGATGAAGCTGGTGTTGTAGTTGTAGCCGGTGTAAGGATCTGCCAGGGAATTGGAGGCGCCGTCGAAGGATGGGCACTGCTGGACTTTGCCCGAGCCTCGGCCTTCCCACAGCAGGCCGGCGGTCACGCTCACGGTGGAGGGGCTGGTGGAGAAATCCTTGCTGATGGTGAAGTCCCAGGCGTAGAAGGTGTATGTCGGCGAGGGAGTCACGTAGTAGGCGATGGGGTAGCTGCCGCGATAGGAGCCGGCGTAGCAGTGGGCGGCCACGACCATCTGGCGCAGGTTGCTGAGGCAGACGACGGTCTTGGCGGACTCGCGTGCGGTGCGCAGGGCGGGCAGCAGGATCGCTATAAGCAGGGCGATGATGGCGATGACCACCAGCAGCTCCACCAGCGTGAAAGCGATGTTCGTTCGGGAAGATGGACGTGGCTTGGCCATGGGCCGGTTCCCTATCACCGAAGCGACGGATCGGAATGCGCAGGTGCTAATGGGCAGTTTTCCTCCGTCTGCAGTGAGCGAGCGCGGCCATTGCGAGGACGGCGACGCAGCTTGGCTCGGGGACTGGTGCGACGTCTGCGAAGGCGTCGATGTCGGGGGTTAGGCCGCTGTTGAGGGGGTTTTCCACGCGGACGTACTGGATCCAGTCGAGGCCGAGTGTGCCGATGTCGAAGGCGGTTCCGCCGGCGGAGTCGGCGTAAATCTGGGCGACCTCGGCGACAGTCTTGCCGACGAATGCGAGCCTGGTGATGGACGGGTCCAGGGGCTTGGTGGGGTCGGTGGGCAGCCCCCACCACTGGTTCCACTGGCCGATCGACCGGTCGGGATGGTTCGGGTCGTAGACGCGCCCGAGGCTCGGGGCGAAGGTGTCGGCGTAGGGGCCGTTGGTGAACGTGTGCCAGGTCGTTCCGTCCTGGCTGACTGAAACGATGCCGCGTTCGGCGCGGAGGGTGTCTTGGACCGTAAGCGCGTTGGGATTGCGGTTGGTCCAGTAGTCCTGCGCAACGCCGGCGGCGTTGCCGAAGACGATCAGGTCGAGGCCGAAGGGATTACGCGGATCGTTCGTGACGCGGTGATCGAATTTCACCGTCAATTGGCCGCCTTGTCCGACGGTGACCAGTTCGAACGAGCGGAAAGCACCGTAGATTGGCACAACGGGCGCGGTTTCGCCGAGGCGGATGGTGAAGCCATCGCCGGTGGTATCGACGGTGGGTCGGCCGATGGCATTGGCTGGGTTGTTGAACGCTTCGCCGGTCACGTAGTCGCGCACCATGCCATTGCCCTCGACGTAGTCGACGACTTCGGCGGCGAAATCGGATGGATTTAGAATATACGCGCTGGCGGGTGGTGCGGTGATCGCAAGCAAAATCACGCCGAGCATCAATCGATATTTATTATTCAAGGTATTCATGTTTACGTCCTCCGCGTGTTGCAGGGATGCGAAGTGGTTACGCGTGCGTTCGCCTCAGAAGCAGGCAGGCGGCGGCGAAGAGGATTGCCAGGCCAGCCGGTTCGGGGACGACGGGCGCGGTGGCGCGGCCGTAGACCCAGCCGTCGAATTGTCCATGCTTTACGATGCGGTCGGAGGCGCCGATCATGGAAACTTTCCAGGCCACCGGTCCGCTGTCGCTAGTCCAGTATTGCCACCAATCATCGCCGTTGCCGTAGCCGCTGTTGGCGTGGCCGTTGAAGGCGAAGCCGTCGACGAACTCACCGAAGCCGAAGTCCTGTTTCTCGACGATGAGGCTTGTGTTGGCCTGGACAATATCGAGCAGGCCGATGCCGGTGACGGCGCCGTCGAACTTGACAGCGAACTCGCAGGCGCCGCCGTCCTTGAAATTGATCACGAGACCGGCGGTGTTGCTGCCACTGCCGACCTGGATGACGCTGCCCATGGCCCAACCGGCAAGCCAGAGCACGCACCCTGCGATGACGAAGCTGATTTTACGAAGCACTGCACACCCGTCCTTTCGGTCCCGATTCGCGCGGGACACGACGCGGAAAACAAATCACCCGGTCCTCGCGAAGAGCACCGGGTGGCAATGGCTGTCGGGGTCAAAAAGACAGAACCTGCCCGGGAGGCGTCCTGAGATTCGCGAGGACACACACCACATCAATTGGACAGGCAGGTCTTCCGGCTCAGGGCATGGGTTTCGCTCGTCTTCCCGCCGATGTAAGGATCGGCAGTGACTTATGAGCGGAACCTCGCGGGCACAAGTGGCCCGCGTGCCCATCACGGCGGCGCGTCCGCGGTGGCTTTCCTGTCATTCCTCGGCAGGTCACCACGCTTCCCTCTTTCAGTCCGGCCCTGCGAAACTCGCGCGGCCGAACACCTGTTGTGGATTACCGTAACGTCGCCCGGCTGTTTGTCAAGTGCGCAGTGCCGTTCGGGAGAGTCGGCCACGGCGATCGAGAACTCGGTTGCGCGGGTGGCCAGAGCAGTGTGACTGAATTGGACTTATCCCCTTCTCAAAAAGAGAACCCCCGGCGAGTGGCCGGGGGTTCCTGTTACGCTTCCACCTCTAGTAGGCACGATCGTTACGCGTTTACGCGCGGCTACGCCGGGCGAACGCCACGAGCCCGCCGAGCAGGCTCAGCCCACCCCACGCGCCGGACGGCAGAGGAACGCCGACCACGTTGATATTGTCGAAGTACGCATCGCCGGCGATCGGGCCCGCGTAGGCGAAGTCCTCGATCATCACGCGGATCGTCGGGAAGGCCGACGTGAACGGGATGACGTAGTGGTGCCAGGTGCCGTCATCGATCAACTGCGTGTTGCCGGCGTCGACGTAGACCAGTTCGGTGCCAGCGAGCCAGTGATGGTTGTCGGGCGTGCCTTGGGAATAGCCCGCGAACCCGCCGGAGTCCTGCGGAGCGCCACCGGTGACCGCCAGCCCGAGGAAATCGAAGCTCAGATACGTGGTCTGAGCGGTTCCGACATTGAACGGCTGGCTGCTGAAAATATCTCCGCCGATCACGACCGCGGTGAAGTTCAGAACCTGGTTCGACGGATTCAGCGGATCAAGAACGATCTGCCCGCTGGTCGCTCCGCTGCCCTGGCCGGTCCACTGGCCGAGCCCGGACTCGAAGTTGTCCGAGAACACGGTCGCCGCCATGGCCGGCGCACAGGCCAGCGCCAGGGCCAACACCGATGCGATACTCAAGATGCTACTCTTCCTGCTCACAGTTTTCTCCTCTCGATGATCCAATGAGGCGGGTCTGTGGGATAATCTCCCTCAACCGCAAGAAGACCCTTCTCTGATCATCAATATGCCACGGCTGTTCCATAAGCCAAATGAACGAAAGCAACTATAAGAAAATAACACGCGATTCTCGCGCTGCCGTCGGCACTCTGGGCAACCTGTGCCGGCCATGAGAACCGTGCCGACGTGGGTGACGCTCGGCTTGCCCCTCGTTGCGCTTCCTCGTAGCATTCTTCGCATCGAAGCGGAGGTCTAATGTCTACTGCCACCGACCCGGTGCCTCTTGCCACTTCGGCGGCCGAACCGGTCTCCACGGCCAAAAGCCTTGGGCGGCTGCGGTCGCTTGATGCGTACCGCGGCTTCGTGATGCTGCTGATGGCGTCCGAGGGCTTTGGCATTACCCGGGTCGCCAAGCACTTCAAAGAGAGCCCGGTGTGGCAACAGCTTGCTTATCAGACGGACCATGTGCAATGGGTTGGCTGCTCGTTATGGGACCTGATCCAGCCGTCGTTCATGTTCATGGTCGGGGTGGCGCTGGCGTTCTCGATCGCCAGTCGCGTGGCCAAGGGGCAGTCGTTCACGCGCATGCTCCTCCACGCGGCGTTCCGGGCGCTGGCTCTGGTGTGGCTGGGGATCTTTCTGCGGTCGGTCTCGCACATACAGACGAATTTCACGTTTGAGGACGTGCTGACGCAGATCGGGCTGGGGTACGTGTTTTTGTTTCTGCTGGTGTGGACGAAGCCGCGGACGCAGGCCATCGTCGCGTTCGGGATTCTGATCGCGTATTGGGCGGCGTTTGCGGCGTGGACGGTGCCGCCGGCGGGATTCGACTATGCCAGCGTCGGCGCCAATGGCGGGCTGTATCTGCAGGGCTTTGCGGCGCATTGGGGCAAGAACACCAACATCGCGGCTGCGTTCGATCGTTGGTTCCTCAACCTTTTCCCCAGGCTCGAGGAGTTCAAGTACAACGGCGGGGGGTACCTTACCCTGAGCTTCATCCCGTCGCTGGCGACGATGATTTTCGGGCTGCTCGCGGGGCAGTTGCTGCGCAGCTCGCGGCCGGCGGGTTTGAAGGTCGCCATCCTGGTGTTGGCGGGTCTGCTGTGCCTGGGCGCCGGCTGGGCGCTGGATGCCTTTGGCGTGTGCCCGATTGTCAAGCGGATCTGGACGCCGTCATGGGTGATCTTTGCCGGCGGATGGACGTGTCTGCTGCTGGCTGCGTTTTATGCTGCGATCGATCTGACCGGGTGGACACGCTGGGCTTTTCCGCTGATTGTCGTGGGCACGAACTCGATCGCGATGTACTGCATGGCGCATCTGTTCGACTCGTTCATCCGCAGGAGCTTCACAACCCACTTTGGGCCACACGTTTTTCGATTTCCGGCGGCAGAATTTGAGCCGATCACGGCGTCGGCGGTTACGCTGATCGTGCTTTGGCTGCTGTGCCTCTGGTTGTACCGCAAGCGCGTGTTCATACGGATTTGACTTATTGGCCGTGGAAAATGGCAGAAGCCCACGAAGCCGGGGGGATGGATGCCCTGGGGCTTCGTGGGCTCTTGTGGTAGGTGAGCCGGGCGAGGGAAAGTTCAGCCCGTTGCTCGGAACTCCGCGGCAGTGATCTGCCAATTCAGCGGGGGCTCCATATCGATCGTCCGGTCATCGGATCGCACTTCGTTCTCTGTGGCCCATTCCTGGAGGATCCGGGCGACCAGCCAAGAGCGAGGGAGCACCTCCTCGTCGGCTCGACGGTCGATCACCTCCAGGGTCTGCTCATCGACTCGGGCAAAGACTGACCGGCCAATGTTGTCATCACATAAATCTGACGTTTTCGCGACGGCCACTTGCATCAGGTTCTCCTCATGGTTGACCGTCAAAAGAGATCCAATACAAACGGCGGCGGGTCAAACAGGAAAACGCGCATCTTAGACAAGATCCAATAATCCCGGCCCTGATCGCCCCCGGCGCAAAAAAAGGCACGCCAGCGTATCGCTGGACGGTGGCAATGGGTGACCCATCCAAGTTTTCCCGTCCGCGGATCTGGCGTGTCGTCATCCCGTGCACTGGAAGACGTAAGACGTATCATGCCATCGTCAGCCTCGCGAAGGCAAGGGGAAAAAAGCAGCGATCAGGCACCGGTTGAGCGGCTGTCGTGTTGAGGCCGGTGGGTTTTGTTCTGTTACGCTGAGTCGATAAGATGGCGAGCATGCGAACATGGCTCACACTCATCCTTGTCGGCGTGGTTTTCGTTGCTCTTGGCTGCGGTTCGGGCGAGGCGGCTCAGCAGACTCCGCTGGCTGCGGGGGTCAGCCTGACGCGCTCGGGCAGCATCCGGCCGGGCACGTACTTGTTGCCTGCCAACGGCGATCAGCCGGCCATTCGCATCGTTGGCGATAACCTCACCATCGATTTTGAAGGCGCGGTCCTTTGCGGCTCACCGGAGTCGGCCATGCCGGACGAATATGCGGGCACTGCGATCGCCGTCTCGGGGTCCAATATCACGCTGAAGAATGTCCTGGTGCGTGGCTACAAGGTGGGGCTGATGGCGACGGATTCGCCGTCGCTGCACCTGACTGGCTGTGACTTTTCGTACAACTGGAAGCAACACCTCAAGAGCACTCTCGAACGCGAGGACGGAGCCGACTGGATGAGCTTCCACAACAACGAGAACGACGAATGGCTCCGCTACGGCGCCGGGGTTTACCTCAAGAACTGCCCCAGAGCGCAGGTCGACCAGTGCACGATTACGGGCGGGCAGAATGGCCTGATGCTCCGCCAGTGCGACGATGGGAAGATCTACAACAACAACTTCTCGTTCCTGTCGGGCCTGGGCCTGGGGATGTACCGGTCGAGCCGAAATGTCGTCATGCACAACAAGATCGACTTCTGCGTGCGTGGCTACTCGCATGGGGTCTATTCGCGCGGGCAGGATTCGGCGGGCATCCTGGTGTATGAGCAATCTTGCAACAACACATTCGCCTATAACTCCGCGACGCACGGCGGGGATGGGTTTTTCCTGTGGGCGGGGCAGTCGACGATGGACAGCGGGCAGGGCGGGTGCAACGATAACCTGCTCTACGCGAACGACTTATCTTGTGCGCCAGCGAATGCGATTGAGGCGACGTTCTCGCGGAACAAGTTCATCCGGAATCGGCTTGAGGAAAGCGACCATGGGATCTGGGGCGGGTACTCGTATGACACCCTGATCCTCGGGAACACGATCGCCAACAACACTCGGGGGGTGTCGATCGAGCATGGGCAGAACAACACGATTGCCTATAACCTCTTTGTTGACAATCCGGTACATATCGAGGTGTGGCAGAATGCTCGCCAGGATCCGAATTGGGGGTACCCGAAGAACCGGGATACCCGCAGCCGGGGGTATGAGATTCAGTACAACCAGTTTGGCGGTGGAAAAACGGCGATTGTGGCCAGGGAGAGCCAGAAGATCATGGCGGCCAAAAATGTGGCTACGTCGGAGCTTACGGCCGCGAATCTGCAGGGTGGAACTGAGAACCTGGTCGAGCCGTTGGTGAAAGAAGAGGCGATTGACTACGGGGCGTTGGCGGAGTATCGGGTGCAGCCGATGGCGAAGGGGCAGGATGCGATGCTGCCAGCGGGGCATCCGCGGGGGAGGAAGTACATTCTGGTCGATGAGTGGGGGCCGTATGATTTCAAGTCGCCGAAGCTGTGGCTGCGCCAGGGGATGGATAAAGAGCGGAAAATGAGGTTCGAGATCCTTGGGCCGGCGGGGGCTTATCGGGTGATTCGGTCGGATGGGGCGGCCAGTGTCTTGCCGGCGTCGGGGTCGGTGCCGGGGACGTTGGAAGTGACGTTGGCGCCGGGGGCGGCGATCGATTTGAACCTTGCGCTTGTGTATACGGGGAAAGAGGTTACGACGCCATTGGGGAAGAAGATCGCCGCGGGGGAGGCGGTTCGGTTTTCGTATCGGAAATTCCAGATGCCGATGGATTGGGCGGTGAAGTTTTATAAATGGGATAAAGACAGTTCGGATCCGCGGACGCGGGCGGAGGCGTTTTATAAGATCTTGGGCGGCCAGGCGATAAAGGAAGAGAAGGTTGCGCGGCTCGACTATTCTGGTGTGGGCGCGGTGGCGGAGGGATTGCCGGGGAGCCAGTATGCTGCGGTGGCGGAAACGCAGGTGGCGGTGCCGCAAGGGGAGTATAGTCTGGAGGTTACAAGTGATGATGGGGTTCGGGTTTATGTTGATGGCAAGCGGGTGATCGACAACTGGACGTGGCATGTTCCGACGCTGGACAAGGCGGAGCTGAAGCTGTCGGGGAAACACCGGATCCGGGTGGAGTATTTCCAGATCGACGGGTATGCGGCGTTGAAGCTGGACCTCATGCCTAAACGCTGAGATCCCCCCCCCGGCGGACCCCCGTAGCTCTCCCGGAAACCCCCCGGCGCTCCCCCTGAAACCCCCCGGTGCCCCCCCTTTGGACCCCCTGGTGTTTTTTTTGGGGGGGGCGTTGGATTGACAAGGGGGTGGGCGGGGCGGCGAGGGTAAGCGTTCACTGTGCCGCCATGGCGGCGGGGGGTTTGGCTTGGGTGATGGCGTTGAGGAGGGTTTGGGCGGTGTAGACGCTGTCGAGGGTGAGGGGTTTTTCGAGTTTTGGGGAGTAGATGGCGGTGAGGGGGATGCCGCCGGCGGGGTTGAGTTTTATTAGAAGCTGCTGGGCGGGGGGGTTCTTGCGGGTCATGTCGGCTTTCAAGAGGACGACGTTATTTTGCTGGAGGGTGGCGAGGGTGGTGGAGTCGCCGAAGACGGTGGATTCGATGTATTGGCAGTTGAGGCACCAGTTGGCGGTGAATTTGACCAGCGCGATCTTGTTTTGCTTGAGGGCGGATTCGAGAGCTTGTGGGGAGTAGGGGGTCCAGGCGCTGTGGGAGGCGGTGGCGGAGGATGTGGTGGTGGGGCGGAAGAGGCCGGTGACGCGGAGGGTGATGGTGAGGATGGAAGCGAAGGCGGCGACGGCGAGCGTGGAGGAGACGGCGAGGGGGAGAGCACCCTTGGCGAGTTGGGTGGTGCGGGCGAGGAGGAAGAGGCAGGCGATGGCGGTGATGGCGAGGACGGCGTACCAGAACGAGGGGCCTTCGATGAGCTGGCCGGCGGCGAAGTAGACGGCGGCGACGAGGAGGAGGAAGCCCATCATTTGTTTGACCAGTTCGGACCATGGGCCTGTGCGGGGGAAGTTCTGGGCGAGTTGGGGGAAGGCGGAGAGGAGGAGGTAGGGGAAGGCCATGCCGACGCCGACCATCATGACGGCGGGGATGCCGATGGCGACGGGTTGGGCGTGTGCCCAGAGCATGAGTGGGGGGAAGAGCGGGGCGGTGCAGGGGGTGGAGAGGATGGCGGTGAAGATGCCGAAGAGGAAGTTGCCGGTGTAGGTATCGTGGCGGGGGGTGAAGCGATAGACGCCGGTGGGGAGGTTGAAATTGAGAAGGCCGAACATGGCGAGGGCCATGATGGTGAGGAGGATGACGATGCCCCAGACGAAGTAGGGGTTGGAGAACTGTTGGCCCCAGGTGAGGGATTTGAAGACGAGGATGATGACGGCGATGGCGGCGAAGAAGGCGACGATTCCGGCGGAGAAGACGAGGCCGAGGAGGAGGCACTTGTCGCGGTGGTGTTGGGAGACTTCGTAGAAGGAGAGGGCCTTGAGGGGGAGGACGGGGAGGACGCAGGGCATGATGTTGAAGAAGATGCCGGCGAGGAAGGCGATGGAGAACCAGTAGAGGGCGGTGGCGGGCTTTTCGGGGGGGGTGGCGGTGAGATGGGGCGGCGGTGGGGGGGGGGCGGAGGAGGATGTTACTGTGGTGGTGATGGTGAAGGGAGTGGTTTCGGGGGCGTAGCAGCTTTTTTCGTCGCAGATTTGGTAGGTGAGTTCGCCGGTGAGTTTGAGGGGGCCTGGCGGGGCGGAGGGGGAGACGGTGAAGGGGATTTGGATGGTGACCTGGTTGGAGTAGACGGAGAGTTTGCCGAGGGCGGGGTAGGTGACGGTTTGGCCTGGGGGGTAGATGGGTTTGTCGGGTTTGATGTGGGTGTTGGGGGCGAGGGTGACTTCGGTGGGGATGAGGTTTTGGTCGAGGGGGGTGTGGGATTGGGCGTGGAAGGGGGGGATGATGTTGAGGGTGATGGTGGCGACGGCGCGTTGGCTGGGGGCGAGGGAGGGGGTGTTGAGGGCGGCTTGGACGGTGGCGCGTTGGGTGGGTTGGAGTTGGGCGGGGAGTGAGGTGGCGAAGAGGAGCAGGGGGAGGAGCGAGCGTGTGAGGCGGATCATCATAGGGTTACCTTGGTTGCTGAGGCGTCGGGGCATTGTATGCGGTTGGGGCGGGAAATTGACAGTGGGGGAAGTTGGCGTACTATTCCGATAGGAATTATTGGGAGTTAACGTTGCGATTGTCCAAGCGAACGGAGTATGGATTGCGGGCGGTGGTGCAGTTGGCGCAGCTTTGGCCGCGAAGTTATGTGCAGTCGAGGGATTTGGCGGAGCAGGAGGATTTGCCGAACAAGTTTTTGGAGTCGATATTGTTGGCGCTCCGGCGGGGGGGGTTTGTGGAGAGCAAGGTTGGGAGCGGTGGGGGGTATCGGTTGTCGAGGTCGCCGCGGGAGATTCTGGTGGGGGAGATTATAAGGCGGCTGGAGGGGCGGTTGAGTTTGAAGGAGCAGCAGGAGGGGCCGACGGAGATGTCGCCTGGGAAGATAGGGGTGAGGCTGATCAATCACAGGTTGACGGAGGCGATGGATGAGGTGTTGGATAAGATGACGCTGGAGGAGCTGATAGAACATGTGGCGAGGGCGAGCAAGGGGCAGCAGTCGATGTATTACATATAGTGGGGGTAAGGGGATAGGTGTAAGAGGGTTCTTTTGTTAGTGGGGTGGGTTTGCAGGGGGGGGCGGGGGACTTCATAATGCTTGGCTATATGGAAATGCTGGCTTTGTTTGATTTTATTAATGTGGATCAGGTGCGGAACTGGATGGAAGTGGGGGGGTACTTTCTATTGTTCGGGCTGCTGTTCTCGTGCGGGCTGGGGGTTCCGGTGCCGGAGGATATACCGCTGACGCTGGGGGGATTTTTCGTGGCGCAGGGGAAGATGGAGTTGGGGTTGGTGGCGGTGGTGGCGTGGTGCGGGATTATCGGGGGGGATTGTGTGTTGTATCACCTTGGGAAGAAGTATGGATTGAACATCACGAAGGTGCCTTTTATTGGGAAACATGTGACGCGGGCGCGGATCGAGAAGGCGGAGCGGTTGTTCGAGCGGTATGGGATCTGGGTGGTTGGGGTTGGGCGGATGTTTGCGGGGATTCGTGGGGCGATGGTGGTGGCGGCGGGGACGATCCGGTACAACTTTTTGAGATTTTTGATAGCGGATGGTTTGGCAGCGTTGGTGAGCGGGGGGTTGTTTGTGGCGCTCGGGTATTGGGGTGGGAAGAAGGTTGGGGACCCGAAGAAGTTCATGGAAGAGGTGGTGACGCCTTACAAGCATTGGTTTTTTGCGGGGGTGAGCGTCGTTGTGGTGCTGGTGGTGGCGTATATCTGGTGGCGGAGCAAGCGGCACAAGACGTTGGGGGATGTGGCGATGGAGGAGGCGGAACACGTTGGGGAACAACAGAAGAAGTGATGAATGCGGAATGATGAATGATGAGTGGCGGCGGCGGATGGGGTGGTTTTTTGTTTGTTGCGTGAATAGTCTTCGTGGTATAGTGGTCGAAAGTGGCGGGGAGCAGTTGTTTGGGGCTCCTCGCACGTCCGGGGTCATATGAGGAGGCAATATGAGGCGAGCGATTGGCGGACTTGGGTTTTTTGTGGTGGTGCTGCTGAGCGGTGGGGTTTCGCTGGGCGAGGTGTTTCGGATCGAGTTGCCGCAGTTGGAGAAGTCGCTTCCGTATGCGCAACCGTTGGGCACTATCGTGCATGTTGACTTGGGAAGCCCATTGCGGTCGATCACGAGCATTAAGCTGGAGGTGTCGGGGGAGCATACAAATGGATGGTGG